>NZ_JACSLS010000003.1:0-432394 GCF_018618235.1 Exiguobacterium sp. s26
AAACGGCTTGAGCCCTGTAGAATACAGGTCTCAAGCCGCATAGTCCGGTTTTCATTATTTGCCCTGTCTACTTGACGGGGAGCAGTTCACCTTATCTCGGCGCTTTCTTTTTTCTGATTAATTCCTTAAACTTAAGATAAGGAGGGCGGACTATGAATCCATCTGTTTTGGCCATCGTCGCGTTGGCACTCATCGTCTTGAACGTCTACACCTATTTGCAGGCGAAACGGTACACGCTCGGCGAAGGTGATTTTAACGTCTTATATGCTTATGCCGGCGGTGCGATCGGTGCTCTGTTCGGGCTTCATTTGACGCGGAAAAAGGCGGTTCATGCCCCAAAAAGCGTTCAAATACAAGTATTGATTTTGGCAGTCGGCTGGTCTTTAATGATTTTAGTACTGCTTTGAATGCAGAATAGGAGGAGCAACCGGTGAACTGGACAACATTATTTGATCGGCAGCGTGAATTAGATGAGCGGATCAAAGAAGAACATCAACTATCCGGGAACCAATTTGATGAGCGGCTACTCGCTTTGCTCGTCGAACTCGGTGAACTCGCCAATGAGACCCGTAGCTTTAAATTTTGGTCAACGAAGGGCCCGTCGCCTCAAGACGTGATCTTAGAAGAGTATGTCGACGGCATTCATTTCTTATTGTCGCTCGGTCTTGCCCTCGGGTATGAACGCGATTCGTTCCCAGCAGGTAGCTCGTATCTTGATGCGACTGACGCTTTTTTAGACGTGTTCCGCAAAGTGACGAACTTTGGTTTGTCGAAGACGGAACCGATGTACGAGACGCTGATGGCGGCTTATCTCGAACTTGGCTATACGCTCGGCATCAACGAAGAGTTGATGGTGATGGCGTATATGGCAAAAAATGAAAAGAACCATGAGCGACAAAATCAAGGTTACTAATCGAAACGAAGGAGCGATGTCCCATGAACGAATCATTACATATGCTGAAACGCTTGACGGATGCCACCGGTGTCCCGGGAAATGAAGGCGAAGTCCGCTCATTGATGCGCGAATACTTGGAGCCTCACGTGGAAGCGTTCGAACAAGACGGGTTAGGCAGTCTGTTTGGACGGGTGACGGGCAACGCGGATGGACCGCGTGTCATGATTGCCGGCCATATGGATGAAGTCGGCTTCATGGTGACACGAATCGAAGAAGGGGGCTTCTTACGTTTCCAAGCGCTCGGTGGCTGGTGGAACCAAGTATTGCTCGCGCAACGCATGGACGTCGTCACACGCTCAGGCGAAAAAATCCCTGGAGTCATCGGTGCGAAACCGCCGCACGTGCTTCCGCTCGAGGCGCGCAAGAAACCTGTCGAGATTAAAGACATGTTCCTCGATATCGGTGCGACGTCGAAAGATCAAGTCGCGGAGTGGGGCATTCGCCCGGGCGATACGGTCGTCCCTCACTGTGAGTTCACGGTCATGAAAAATGAAGACTTCTTGATGGCCAAAGCGTGGGATAACCGAATCGGTTGTGCCATCGCCATCGAGGCGGCGAAACGATTGAAAGACGACGAAGTTCCGGGTGTTGTCTTTACTGGAGCGACGGTCCAAGAAGAAGTCGGGTTGCGCGGTGCCGTCACGGCTGCCAACTTGGTCAAACCGGACGTCGCCATCGCCGTCGATACGGGTATTCCTGGAGATACACCAGGGATGACACCAGCAGAAGGATTGTCGAAACTCGGGGAAGGCGTTCAAGTCATCTTCTTCGATGCGACGACCATCACGAACCCGCGCCTCATCGATTTGATCGTCGAAGTGGCGAAAGAGAACGACATCAAGTACCAATTGGATTTGACGCCGGGCGGTGGAACGGACGCAGGCCGCTTCCATTTGGCAGGTGTCGGGATGCCGGCCGTCGCACTTACGGTACCGGTCCGTTATTTGCATACGAATGTCTCAATCATTCACAAAGCAGATTATGAAGCAGCCGTCGATTTGGTCGTAGCGCTCACGAAACGACTCGACCACGAAACGGTTCAATGGTTGAAAGAGGGATAATATGACGAAAATCACGTCTACGAAAAGTGAGACGATTAAGCGCTTAAAGCGTTTGATGACGAAAAAAGGCAGACAAGAGTCCGGACAATTTTTGGTCGAAGGCGAGCATTTGGTCGACGAGGCCATCCGTGCCGGACGTCTCGTCCAACTGATTATGGGGGAGTCGTATACCCCGAAAGGATCATGGCGCCTTGATGAGATGCCTGTCCTCGAACTATCCGACCATGTGGCTGACTTATTGTCAGAGACAGAGAAAACGCAAGGTGTGTTCGCTGTCGTCAAGATGGCCCCGGTCGAACGAAAGATGAAACATGTGCTCGTCCTCGATCGAATCCAAGACCCAGGTAATCTCGGAACGATGATTCGAACAGCGGACGCGGCCGGCTTCGACACGGTTTTGCTCGGAAAAGGGACGGTCGACCCGTTCAATGCCAAAGTCGTGCGCGCGACACAAGGTTCCTTGTTCCACGTCAACGTGAGCTCGGTCGATTTGCTTGAGACGTTGCCTGAATTGAAGAGCGAAGGCTTCCATATTTACGGCACGGCTCTCGCGAAAGCGACATCGTACGAGCAAGTCGATTTTAGTGAGAAGGTCGCGCTCGTCATCGGCAACGAGGCACAAGGCGTACATCAAGACGTGCTCGAATTATGTGACACCCGTGTCCATATCCCGGTTCTCGGCGATGCCGAATCGTTGAACGCGGCCGTCGCGGCCGGTATTCTCATGTATCGGATCGCGCTACAATAACCTTGTCAGCACTGACGAATCGTGATAGGTTAATTACATCGAACAAAATAATGAATAGACGTTGAAAGAGCATAGTACGCGAACTACCGAACGAGTACAGGGAGCATGGGCCGAGACTGCGAGCCGATGCCTTGGTCGGCGCTGAATTCACTCTCGAGTCGTGTTGGAGACAACACCGAAGTAGCATCCCGATACCGATGCTCTCAAGTGGGCCGATTTCGGCCAAGTAGGGTGGTACCGCGATTATTCGTCCCTTCAGTCATCGACTGAAGGGACTTTTTTTGTAGAGGAGGAACCAAGAATGAAAGAACAGTTGGAACAATTACAACAAGAGGCGTTGCAAGAGATTCAAGCGGCATCTTCGCAAAAAGAGTTGAACGAAGTCCGCATCAAATATTTAGGGAAGAAGGGGCCGATGACCGAGGTGCTCCGCGGGATGGGGAAACTCTCTCCTGAAGAGCGGCCTGCAGTGGGCGAACTCGTCAACACGGTCCGGACGACAATCCAAGACACGTTAGAGGCACGGATCGAGGAAGTGAAGGCAGTCGAGCTCGAAGCGAAACTGGCGGCGGAAACGATTGATGTCACGCTCCCAGGTCGGACGTCACTGCCAGGTCATACCCATTTGCTCCAACAAATTGTCGATGAGATGGAAGATTTGTTCGTCGGTCTTGGTTATACGATTGCCGAAGGTCCGGAAGTCGAGACGGATTTGTACAATTTCGAGATGCTCAACCTCCCGAAAGACCATCCGGCCCGCGATATGCAGGATTCGTTCTATGTGACAGACGAGACGCTCCTCCGGACGCATACGTCGCCTGTTCAAGCACGGACGATGCTCCAAGCGGAAGGAAAACCGATTCGCATTATCTGCCCGGGTAAAGTGTACCGTCGCGATGAGGATGACGCGACGCACTCGCATCAATTCATGCAAATCGAAGGGCTCGTCATCGATGAGCATATCTCGATGGCCGATTTGAAAGGGACGCTCGAATCGTTCGTCAAGCAGTTGTTCGGTGAGACGCGTGAGATTCGTCTCCGTCCGAGCTTCTTCCCGTTCACAGAGCCGTCGGTCGAAGTCGACATCTCTTGTTTCAAGTGTGGCGGCAAAGGCTGTAACGTCTGTAAGAAGACAGGCTGGATTGAAATTCTTGGTAGCGGGATGGTGCATCCACGCGTGCTTGAGATGGCAGGCTATGATTCGACGAAGATGTCTGGATTCGCATTCGGAATCGGTGTCGAACGGATGGCGATGTTAAAACATGGGGTGGACGATATCCGTCACTTCTATACAAATGACTTACGCTTCATCGAGCAATTCTAAGGGGGATCACACATGTTATTATCAAAAAAATGGTTGAATCAATATATTGACGTATCCGATTTGAGCGGACAAACGCTCGGTGACTTAATCACGAAAAACGGGATTGAAGTGGAAAGCGTCGTCAGCCGGTCGGAAGGCTTGTCGGGACTCGTTGTCGGGCATGTCCTCGCTTGCGAGAAGCATCCGGAGGCCGACAAATTGAACGTGACGACGGTCGATATCGGTGCGGCCAGCCCGGTTCAAATCGTCTGTGGTGCGCCGAACGTCGCCGCCGGTCAACACGTCATCGTGGCGACGGTCGGAGCTCGTCTCCCAGGACTTAAAATCAAAAAAGCGAAGCTGCGTGGCGTGGAGTCGCAAGGGATGATTTGCTCGCTCGAGGAACTCGGGTTCGAGAAAAAACAAATTCGCGAAGACGAGCAGGACGGCATTCACACGTTCCGCGAACCGGTCGAAGTCGGTGCGGACGTCATCCGCCTGTTAGACCTCGACGATGAAGTGATTGAGCTCGGATTGACACCGAACCGTTCAGATTGCTTAAGCCTTTACGGGATCATTCATGAAGTCGCGGCCATCCTTGAGCGCCCATACACATTACCGACTGCCGACGTGACGACAGATGTCGCGAACACGGTCAGCGTTCGTCTCGAGACAGACAACTGTCCGTACTATGCGACACGCCGTGTCGATGGCGTCGTCATCGGTGACTCGCCACAATGGTTGAAAAATATTTTGATCGCAGAAGGCGTCCGCCCAATCAACAACGTCGTCGATGTGACGAACTACGTCATGCTCGAGCTCGGTCAACCGCTTCATGCGTTCGATACGGCGAAACTCGGAACGACGATTGCTGTTCGTCAAGCACATGACGGGGAAGAAATCGTCACGCTCGATGACGTGACGCGCACGCTCGATGCCTCGATGATGGTCATCACGGACGGCGAGCAGCCTGTCGCCATCGCCGGCGTCATGGGTGGAGCGAACACCGAAGTCGATGCGACGACGTCGAGTATCATCCTCGAGTCGGCCTACTTCGCACCGGCATCGGTCCGTAAGACGAGCCGTACGCTCGGTTTACGCTCGGATTCGAGTGCCCGCTTTGAAAAAGGGGTCGACCCGGAACGGTTACAATTGGCCCTTGACCGTGCGGCCGAACTCATCGTCGAAGTGAGCGGTGGCACAATTAGCGACATCGTCATCGCTGGGGACAAAGACTCTGCGGCTCGGACGATTGATGTCTCGGTCGCTTATATCAACCATCGACTCGGAATGGACCTCGAGCAAGAGACGATTGTCCGCATCTTGGAACGTCTCGGTCTCGATGTGACCGGGGACGAGACGTTGACGGTCCACGTACCGTCGCGTCGCCCTGACTTGGAGTTGCCGGCTGACATCACGGAAGAAGTGGCACGCCTCTATGGCTATGACAGTCTTCCGTCGAGCCTTCCGGCGTCACACTCGAAAGGGTACCTCCCGAAAGAAAACGTGTTGCGCCGTCGCGTCCGTCGCATCCTCCAAGGCGCAGGATTGTCGCAAGCGATCACGTACTCGCTCACGAGCGTCGGGAACGCCTCACGCTTCAGTGGAGCCGACTTGACGCAAGTGAACTTGGCAATGCCGATGAGCGAAGAGCGTTCGGTACTCCGGACATCGATCATTCCAGGTCTGTTGGAGGCGGCTCGTTACAATACGTCGCGTCAACAAGCGAACGTGCGATTGTATGAGACAGGACGCGTCTATGTTGAACAAGGCGAGACGTTGCCACGTGAAACGGAGCGCGTCGCCGGCGTATTGACGGGACTTTGGTACGATCACCGTTCACAAGGTACGCGTGTCCCGGTCGACTATTTCGTCGCCAAAGGAGCCGTTGAGACGCTCTTGTCTGCGCTACGTGTCGAAGCGACGTATGAAGCGGCCGTGATTGCCGATATGCACCCAGGTCGTACCGCAAACGTGCTCATCGACGGACGTGTCATCGGTTACGTCGGACAAGTCCACCCAGGCGTGTCGAAAGACGTGTATGGATTGAAAGAAGTGTACGTGTTCGAACTCGACTTGGACGTGTTGCAACAGTCAGCCGAGCTCATCTATGAAGACGTACCACGTTTCCCATCCATCACACGTGATTTGGCGCTCGTGTTGAAACGGGACATCCCGGCCGGTCAAGTCGAAGCGACCATCAAACAGGCGGCAGGACCGCTCTTGATTGACCTCGCCTTGTTCGATGTCTACATCGGGGAGAACGTAGGGGACGATGAGAAATCAATCGCCTTCTCGCTCAAGTATCAAGATCCGACCCGCACCCTTCAAGATGAAGAAGTGACGGCGTCGTATGAAGCGATTCTCACTGCCGTTCAAGCGGCACACGGTGCGGAAGTTCGCGCATAACCTAAAAAGGTGTCCACCACGTGTGGACACCTTTTTTGAGTTTACTGGACTTCAAGAGCCAAGTCGCCGAACTTTGTCCAACCGACGAGGCATGTCACTTTATACAAGACGAGCGTGATGACGGCCGGAAGGACAACTCCCGTTCCAACGAAGATGAGGAACGCGTCCATTCCTTGCGCGGCAAGGATGTTGAGCGGCGCAATCAATGAGTTGAGCCCGAGTCCCGCGATTTCATAAGGGACTTCGAGTGAGAAGACGAGCGTCGCAATCGGCGCGCTGATCATCGCCGCGATGAAAGGCGGCATGACGACGCGAGGGTTTTTGACGACGTTCGGGAACTGGACTTTCGGTGTGACGAAGAACGAGGCGACCAAACCGCCTGGATCTGTTTGACGATATGCCATGAGCGTGAAGCCGACGAACTGGGCCGTACATCCGATCAACGCGGCGGCACTGGCGACCGGGTCGAGTTGAAGCGCGATGGCGAGTGCGGCCGACGAAGCAGGTGACATGAGCATGACACTAAATACGAGCGCGATGACGAGTGATGTCGCGATTGGTGACGTATTGACCGAAGCGGTGATGCTGGCGCTGATTGAGTTGATGAGCGGTGTCGTGACGGCTGCTGCGCCGACTCCGACGATGCCGCCTCCAAGGACAGCCGTGACCGGGACGACCATCATATCAAATTTCGTTTTCCCGAGGACACGTTTGCCTAACCAGACCGCAGCCGCTGCTGCAATCAAGGCGCTGATCGGTTGACCGGGCACGAGGACGAGCCCGCTCTCGGTCGCTTGGAGCGCCGCACCACCAACGGTTGCCGCAATCATCGAGCTGAACAAAATGAGCGTATTGCCGCCGAGCTGATAAGCGACACCGGCACCGAGTGCCGGGGCGAGCAATGATTTCGCGACTTGCCCGATCAAGACGAGTGTCTCGATGCCGGCCATCTTCCCAATCGTTTCAATTAAAAGTCCAACCCCGAGCGTGACGAGGACGGCGCTTGCCATTCCTGCTGATATTTTGATCATTCGGTCCATTGCGTACTGTTTCACTTCCATCATCTCCTCTATGTGTGTCAATCCAATAAAAAAACCTATCCGGATGGGATAGGCGCGTCGGTCATACCATGAGCGCCTCGTCCGAAACCATCGAAACAAGGGCCCAAAAATTCGTCTCGGTCATCGAGTCGATTTTCAGTCCCTCAGTCGAATAATAATCAGTAGGCCGTGTTGCGCATGGGTTTTCATCATTGCCAGCTCCTCCGTTTGTTAAGATTTGTCTAAGAGTAACACGATATTTTTCAATAATCAATATTTTCTGAAAATTAATTTGAAAAAAATTGAAAACCGCTCAAAAAGAAAGACGACCCAATGAAGGATCGTCTCGTATTAAGACGTGCTGGCTGCAAGTGAGCCAACTTGTTGATCGATGAATGCCATCGAGATTGAATTGAAATGATCGGGTTGGTCGACATTGACGACATGGCCCGAGTCAGTGACGACTTGGACACGAGCCGTCGGCTGATGTTTCGCAGTCCGTTCGACGGCTTCGAGGAACATGTAGTCCTCGTCACCCATAATATAGAGAATCGGTACGTTCGTCTCAATCGAAGAGAAATGACGAAGCAACGGATTCATATTCTCGGTCATCTTGAACCAGCGGATGAACTCGCGTTGACACAGGTTGGCCGCATCGCGGACGAACATCATGCGTGATTTCTTATGACGCTTCTTCGGTAATAAAATCCACGCGAACAGCTGATATAGCCACATGTACGGCACGAAGCTCTGTACGAGACTACCGAGGCGAATCAACAACGTCGAGCGGACGTTGAACTTGACGATGGCCCCGCCGAGCACGACTGAAGCGATTCGTTCCGGATGGTGCTCGAACATCGCTTGAATGACAATCGTCCCGAGCGATAGGCCGACCATGTGGCCTTTTTCAATCTGTAAGTGGTCCATGACCTCGACGACGTCTTCGACAACGACATCGAGCGTATACGCGTTCAGCGGTTGATTCAACGACTGTTCTGCGTTGTAAGAGCCGCCATGTCCGCGTAGGTCGAGCAGGAGCACGTTATATTTCTTTTTGAACGGCCGAATTTGACGATACCAATGCGACAGACTTCCACCCGCGCCATGGATGAAGATGACCCAAGGATGGTCGTCGCTTAATGTGTACGTTTTATAATGCAACATGAACGCTATCCTCCAAAAATTTTTAAGTTCATTAAACCCTAAAAATAATATACCATATCTACAAATGTAGGACTATCGTTTCAACTCGCTCAACCGGATTGCTTTTTTCGTGTTGGCGAAGTGAACTTTCGCGACCTCGTTCAAACGGGATTGACCATAACGAAGAATCAAATCGGCCGCGACTTGGTCGACTTTGGCGCCGGCGCCTTTCGGTAACGTGACCCCGAGTGTCGCACTTAACTTGTCCATTTCTTTTAAGAACAAGGCGCGAGCGAGAATCGAGGCGGCGGCCACGGCGACATGCAGTCCTTCCGCTTTCGTCGAGAAATAGACGTCGTCTTTGACGACTGCTTTTTCGGACCGAAGGTGGTTATAGTAGATGTTCTTTTCAGCGAACTGATCGATTAAAATGGCGTCCGGTGTCGCATCGAGCTTCTGTAATAAGGCCGACAAGGCGGCGTTATGGGCGACGGCCGTCATTTTGCCTTGCGTCATCGTCCGTTGCATTTTATTATACGCCGGATTGTGCAACGTCGCCTTCTGATAGGTGATGGTGACGTGCAAGTCTTTGGCGATTCGGACGATCTCTGTGTCCGACAGCAGTTTGGAGTCTTTGACCCCGAGCTCTTTGACGAGAGCGATTTTCTCTTTTGGCACGTAGGCGGCGACGACGACGAGCGGTCCGAAATAATCACCTTTTCCGACTTCGTCGCTCCCGATGACAGACCAGTCCGAAAAGCCTTCCGGCAGAACATTTTTCGGAACGCTCGGTTCTTTTTTAATGCTCGTTCCCCATTTGGCGGCTTCCGTGTCGGCATCACGTCCCTGGAACATGACTTTACCCGAATTATAGACCGTAATCACACACTGAGGTGTTTTGGCACTGAATCGTGCGTGTGGCGGAGGATTGACTGAATGGGCCCGATAACTCGCGATGAGTTCCTCCTGGGCGGTAGCTGATAATTTAATGACTTGATTGCCCAATGTGAGCACTTCCTTTCTAACGCTAGCAAATCAATCTTACATTTTTTTTAGTTATTTTGAAACCAAAGTTTCGCTCTAAACGTATAGACAAGTGAGTAAAGAAAGAAGCGAGGTGAGTCGGAGATGTGGTGGCGCGATGACACGGATGAAGATGAGGCAGAATCTCTCTATAAACATATTCTCGAGCTAGAAGCTCGGATTGCAAAACTGATCGCCCATCAAGTCAGGGTGCGTCGCTTGCTCATGCAGGAATCGTCGGAAACGGCGACCGAGCAAATCATTGCGTTACAAGCGGAAGTCGATCACTATTTGTCACTTCTGCGACAAGAACGGATGGAGGCGGTCGACCGCTATGATCGCTTACGTCTCGAGCAGACGTTAGGACGGGTCCGACAGTCGGTCAATCAACCGACCCGACCGTTGGCAGAGTGGGACACGATTGAACAGGCGCTCGCGCTCGAAGTCGAACATTTGCGCCGCGTCCTTTCGTACGAACGACAGCGTCGCGCCGAGGAGGAGTGGTAATGGAATCGTTAGATCAGCTGTATTGGTGGGTACTCATCATCGCGGGTCTCGGTACATTCGTGTACATGATTTTTTCAGATGCGTTCGATGTATTTGATGGTTGGTTCAATCCCGCCGTCATCTTATCCTTTTTAGCGCTCGGTGCGGGAATCGGATTGATTTTAAATGCGCTTGCCCACGTGTCGCCGATGATAGGGCTTGCCGTCGCCCTCGTCGGTTCATTCGCGCTCACGACGCTCCTGTACTTATTTGTCCTCTTGCCGCTATCGAACGCGGAAGAATCGATCGGAATGACCGATGAATCCCTCGTCGGCCTGATTGGTCGATTGACGGTCCCGGTCCCAGAAGGTGGGTTTGGCGAAGTGCTCGTCGAATCGGTAACGGGATCCGTACTAAAAACGGCCAAGAGTGTCGACGGAAAAGCCATCGATACGACACAACGCGTCGTCATCATCGAAGTCGAACGAAACATTGCGGTCGTCATGGAGTATGACGAACCGACAATCCGAAAGGAGTTTTAACGTATGAACACAGCTATTTTAGCCAGTATTATCGTCGGAGTAATTTTGCTCGCCTTAATTTTCGTCTTCGTGTTGAAGTATCGCACGGTCGGACCAGATGAGGCGCTCATCGTTACCGGCAGCTACTTAGGGAAAAAGAACGTCCATAGCGACGCGTCAGGCAACCGCGTGAAGATTATCCGTGGGGGCGGAACGTTCGTCTTGCCGGTGTTCCAGCAGGCAGAACCACTCAGTCTTCTCTCGAGCAAGCTCGAGGTGACGACGCCGGAAGTGTATACCGAGCAAGGTGTACCGGTCATGGCGGACGGGACGGCCATCATCAAAATCGGCGGCTCAATCAGTGAGATTGCCACGGCGGCCGAACAATTCCTCGGCAAACCGAAAATCGAACGCGAGAACGAGGCGAAAGAAGTGCTCGAAGGTCACCTCCGTTCAATCCTCGGTTCAATGACAGTTGAAGAGATTTATAAGAACCGTGATAAGTTCTCGCAAGAAGTGCAACGCGTCGCCTCACAAGACTTGGCCAAGATGGGTCTCGTTATCGTCTCGTTCACCATCAAAGATGTTCGTGACAAGAACGGCTATCTTGAATCGCTCGGGAAGCCACGAATCGCGCAAGTGAAGCGAGATGCCGATATCGCCACGGCCGAAGCGGACAAAGAGACGCGCATCAAACAAGCAGAAGCGATGAAGGACGCGAAGAAAGCGGAACTTGAACGTGCTTCAGAAATCGCGGAAGCCGAGAAAGAGAACCAGCTTCGTATCGCGGCGTATCGCCGTGAACAAGACGTCGCCAAGGCCCGCGCCGACCAAGCGTATGAGCTCGAAGAAGCGAAAGCGAAGCAAGAAGTCACCGAGCAACAGATGCAGGTCCAAATCATCGAACGTCAAAAGCAAATCGAGCTCGAAGAGAAAGAAATCATGCGTCGTGAGAAACAGTACGATTCTGAAGTGAAGAAGAAAGCCGACGCCGACCGCTATGCGATCGAGCAGTCAGCCGAAGCCGACAAGGCACGTCAAATCGCCGCAGCCGACGCTGAGAAGTACCGCATCGAAGCGGAAGCGAAAGCCGACGCCGAACGGGTCCGCCTCGCCGGTGTGGCCGAGGCCGATTCGGAACGGGCCAAAGGGGAAGCCGAAGCTGACATTATCCGCTTGACGGGTCTCGCCGAAGCCGAAGCGAAACAAAAGATTGCCGAAGCGTTCGAGCAGTATGGTCAAGCCGCCATCCTCGACATGGTCGTCAAGATGCTTCCGGATTATGCGAAACAAATCGCAGCACCGCTTGGCAATATCGACAAGATTACGGTCGTCGATACGGGCAGCGGCAAAGACGGCGGAGCCGGCAAAGTCACGGGTTACGCCACCGACTTGATGGCATCGCTGCAACAGACGCTCAAAGCGTCGTCAGGAATCGATATGAAAGATTTACTCGACAACTTTGCTGGAAAAGGCAACGTTCAGCCGAGTGCGAATCGCGAGTTGAGCGAGTCAACGTTCGCCGCGACGGAAGAATAAGTAGGGAGCCACAGACAAGTCATCGTCTGTGGCTTTTTTGTTTTACTCAAATTCCCCTAAATTTGAAACAAAAGGCTTCAAACTCGATCGGTTTCTGACGATAAGTGAGATGTCAGACCATTAGAGAGAGGAAGTAGCGATTATGAAGAAATCACTCATCATCGGCTTGTTGGCCGCATGTGTGACTTGGTTACCAGGTTGTCAGTCTGTGATTGACCAACCGGAAGCAACCGTTGAAACCCGTCAATCGATGGGCGTTGTGTTGTCTGATGTTGGTCTCGGGGACCAGTCATTCAGCGATGCGGCGATGCGCGGCATGGGACAACTCCGTGAGACGGGGGAATGGTTCGTCGATTACCGCGAGTTGGATGAGACGGAAACGTACAAGGCCGGGTTCGAACAGCTCGTCGCCGACGGACATGACGTCATCATCGGGCTCGGGTTCGCTTGTCAAGAGGACTTGGAAGCGGTAGCGGCCGAACATCCGGAGCAACAGTTCGCGTTGATCGATGCCGTATCGACATTACCGAACGTCATGTCCGTGACGTTCAAAGAGACGGAAGGAAGTGCGCTAGCCGGTGCAGTCGCGGGGCTCGAGACGGAATCGAACAAAATCGGATTTATCGGGGGCGTCGACAACGAACTGATTCAAAAGTTTGGGACTGGCTTCGAACTCGGAGCGAAAAGTGTCAACGATGACGTGACGATGCTCGTCGACTATGCGAACGATTTTGCATCACCTGAAATCGGGCGCGAATTGGCAGAGAAACAGATTGAAGCCGGAGCGGACGTGTTATACGCCGCTGCAGGACTGACAGGGGTCGGAGTTCTAGAGGCGGCTGAGCGGAACGGTGTGAAGGCCATCGGGGTCGACAGTGATCAATCGATGATTGCACCGGACGCGGTCATCACGTCGATGTTGAAACAAGTTGATTTGGCCATCGTTGAAATCGCGAATCGACTCGAGAACGAGGCGTTCAATACCCACGTCGAACTCGGAATCGATCAAAACGGTGTCGGTTTGGCCGCTCTTCGTCGTGTCCAGTGGGATGACGAAGAGACAAAACAGTTTGAGGCGTTTCAGAAACAGTTGATGGAGGGGACGCTGAAATGAGTTTACGGAAACGGTTTATCTTTTCGACCGTGTTCACGGTCTTGTTGATTGTGTTGATGATGAGTTACGTTTTGACGACACTCAATCGTCTGCAGACGTACAATGAACAGTATGGGACGCAAATGATCGAGCTGTCACAGCTCGAGACGTCGCTCTTGCAAGAACAGTCACTTTGGACATCGCTCGGCGAGCAGATGAGTCAATCGACGCTGACGCAACTCGAGCGCATCCGGGCGACGAACGGAGAAACGTTTGCGATGCTCGAACAGACATATCTGATTCCAGAGTTCGCGACGCACCTTGAACGGGCGACAACGAAGTATGAACGGATTGAAGCTGAAGTGGAGACGGCCGAGGCCGGCGGAATTGCGGCCCGGATTCAAGCCGCCAAACTCGAAGGAGTATTGAACGATGTGAACACACTCCTCTTGAAAAATGGTACGTTCTATGAGGCGCTACAGGCCGAGGCGGCGAGCGAGACGAAACGTCTCCTGCTCGTATCGGTATTGTTGACGGTCTTCGTCATCGGCGCACTCAGTGTCTATAACTTCTTCTTCGCCCGCTCGATCACCCATCCGCTCGAGCGAAACGTTGAGGCGGCGGAAGCAATCGCGGCCGGCCGGTTAATCACGTTGCCGGATTCGACGCGCCGTGATGAAATCGGACGGTTAGAGCGGGCCATGCAAGAGATGACGATGTCGCTCCAGACGGTCATCGGGTCCATTCGCGTCACTTCGATGAAAGTGAACGATATGACGGAGACAGCGGCCGCCGAGAACGAGGCCGTGGTCAGCACGACGTCGAACATCACGAATGCAGTCGATGAGATGGCGAACGGGGCACAGTCGATTGCAACGGAACTGCAAGAGACGCTCGAATCGGTCGGCATCATGGCGACCTCGTTCGAGACGAGTTTGAACCAGACGAAGCAGACGACTGAACAGACGACCGAGATGACTCGTGAAGTCGCGGCCGGTATCGAGACGCTGACGGACCAGGAAGAGATTCTAGAGCGCTCGAGCGCGCGCAACGCATCACTCGTCAATCGGATGGATGACTTCGCCCGGAAGACCGAAGAGATTGAAAAAATGGCAAAACTCGTGGAAGACGTCGCCGCCCAAACGAACCTGCTCGCCTTGAACGCCGCCATCGAGGCTGCACGGGCTGGGGAGGCCGGACGAGGGTTTGCAGTCGTCGCCAGCGAAGTCAAGAAGCTGGCTGAAGAAAGTAACGTGGCGACACGTTCGATTTTCGGAGTCGTCCAGACGATTCGCGATGAGGTCGCCCGCTTGACGGATATGGTCGAAGAGTCGAGTCGTGAGCAGACGGCACAGCTCGAGGCGTTCGGATTGACGAAGCAGGCGTTCAGTCGAATCCATGACCGGACCGATCACGTCGCCTCGTTCGTCGGGACGATCGAGCGCGAGATGGTCGCATCGAGCACGGAAGTCACGAACGTCTTGAAACGGGTCGAGGAAGTGAGCGGCGTGACCGAGGAACTCGCGGCGGGCAATGAAGAAGTCGCGGCCTCGATGAAAGAGCAACAAGCGAGCTTCGATCAAATTTTCGCCTTGATGCAGGAGTTAGAAGGGCAGGCCGCCGCACTCGCGAGCCAAGTCCAACATTTTGAAGAGCACTGAGACAAGTTTCGGCTTGTCTCTTTTTTGTCGTCTCGAAGCGGATGCGACACACGCCTATCAGGGTCATAAGCGCATCAGAAACGTCAAAGGCGGAACGGGCGCACCGATGTCTATTTGCTCATACTAGAGGGAAGACTCACGCGAGGAGGAGACGTATGGAAAAGTGGAGACGGTATGTCGTCGTGCTGCTCGTCGGATTATTCATTGGGGTGGGCTATATGTTTTACTCGAAAGAACCGGAGACGCCGATGGTCGAACAGTTCGTGGCGACACCCGAGCCGGAAATCGAGCCGAGCGTCCCGACCGAAATCGTCGTCTATGTGACCGGGGCTGTCGAGGCGCCCGATATGTATACGATGCCGCAAGGGGCCCGTGTTGGGGATGTGTTGTCTCTCGCCGTCTTGACGGCCGAGGCTGATCCCGAACAATTGAATTTGGCCCAATTGCTCGTCGATGGGACGAAAGTGAGCGTCCCGAAAAAAGGGGAGACGGTCGTTGTGCCTGCCGCTGAAGAAGCGGGCGGGGGGACGAACGGGGTCCATGTTAACAGTGCGACGAAGGACGAATTGATGACAGTACCGGGCATCGGTCCGGCCAAAGCCGAGGCGATTCTCAATCATTTGAAACAGCATGGGCCGTTCAAGTCATATGAAGAGATCGGCAACGTCAAAGGGTTCGGGGAGAAGACGTTAGAAAGCATGGAAGGTTATCTCTTGGTTCCATGACATGCCACTATATCCATTGTTGCCAATCAGCCTATTCATTGCCGGGATACACGGATCAGTCGCCCTCTGCCTCCTGTTGTCTGTCGCCATCGCCTTCACTTGGCGTGGTCAATCCGTCTATGCGCACATTGGTGCCGTCCTGCTCGTCCTGTTCGTGTTCGTGCGTCCTGACGCCGAGCCGTTGCCTGTGGACGGACCCTATCTGTTCGCCATCGAGAGCCGGCGGGACAATGGCCAATCGGGGCGGCTGTATGGACAAATCGACGGAAGGGAAGGTGTGTTGACCGGTCGTGACCTCTCGCTCGGTCGTCCCGGAGAGACGTGCCTCGTCACGTTCAAGCAGACCCCGTTCGCACCGTTGCGCAATACGGGTGGGTTCGACGAGGCGGCTTGGGCGTACGGGGCCGGACTTGCGTTTAAAGGGAGTGACGTCGCCATCGAGGCGTGTCGTCCGAGTGACGGCATGAGTGGACGGATGCTCCGTTGGAAGGAACGACAGCTCGCAAGAATCGAGACGACGTATCGGCCGGATGTGGCGCTTTATATGGAGGCGTTATTGTTCGGGGAGAGTCGGTTGCTCGATGAGAATACCTCGTTTTCTTACCGGGTGACCGGTCTGCTCCATCTGCTCGTCATCTCCGGGTCACATATCGCGCTCCTCGTGCTCGGATTGCGTTGGACGACGCGGCCGTTGCCGCTCCGACGAGAGACGAAGACAATGTTGATTCTCGTTGTGGTCACGTTGTTCGGATGGTTGACCGGGTTTTCGCCGCCAGTGGCGCGGGCCGTGCTCGTCGCCGATGTGTTGCTTGTGTTGTCACTGTTCGGTTACCGTGTCCGCGACCCGATTCGGTTGCTCAGTTGGTGCGCGGCGTTCTTGCTCGCCTTGCAACCGTACTTGCTATGGAATTTAGGGTTTCAGTTGACGGTTGCGATGACGTTGTTCTTGCTCGTGACTCGCCCGATTTGGACAGGACCGTTCGGGCTGGCCGTATATGCTCAATGGTTCGGGCTCATCTTGTTATGGCCCGTTCAACCGATTATATCGGTGTTGGCACCCGTGTATAACGTCGTCGGCGCTTTCTTAATTTCCTGGATCGTCATTCCGCTCGCCCTGTTCGCGTATATCGTGCCGACCGCTGAAAAGCTCCTGCATCCGATCCTCGATGGCCTGAATGGGACGTTCGCCCTGCATCACGATTGGCGGCCTTGGCTTCCGCTGCATGAGTTTACGTTTTGGCACGCTCTTGGCCTCGCTGTCGTCCTGTGGGGCGGATTGATGCTCCTTGAGTGGAAACGATGGAGCGGTTGGGGGCTTGCCGTGATTGCGCTCTTGCTCATGCATGGCGTCCTTGAATGGGTCGAAGAGCCGCGCGTCACGTTTTTAGACGTCGGACAAGGCGATGCCGTCGTCGTCGAGTACGGCGAGGTCACGGGAGTCATCGATGTCGGCGGAGTGTTTCAAGACCCGAAAGAATCGAAACGGTCCACCTATGACCCGGGAGCGGACGTCGTCGCCCCGTACATATGGAAGCGAGGGGAGACGCGCCTCGACTTCTTATTGCTTACCCATGCCGATCATGATCACGTCGGCGGACTGTCAGGTTTGCTCTCGTCCATCGAAGTCGATGAGGTGTGGCTCTCGGCGGAAGTAGCGGATCAAGGCAAACGAGACGAGTTACTGGCCGAGCTGGAGACCTATCAAGTCCCGGTCAGGCTCCTGTCGAGCGGGGATAGGCCGTATCCATGGATGTGGGTCGTCGCACCGGGAGAGGCGGGCGAGGACGAGAATGCGAACTCGGTGTCGCTGTTCATGCAGGTCGGGGCGCTCACGTATTTATTGACTGGGGATTTGCCGGACACGCGGGAAGAGATGATTCCGACCGTTGACGTCGATGTGTTCAAATTAGGGCATCATGGGTCGAACACATCGTCGAGTGAGGCGCTGTTGAACCGAATCAATCCGGAATGGGTCATCATCAGTGTCGGAAGGAACAATCGTTACGGACATCCGCATCTTGACACGCTGCAACGTCTCGAGGGAAAGTGGGTATTACGGACGGACGAGGACGGGATGGTCGTCTGTGAACGAAATCGGTGTCGCGGGATTGTGACGAAGGCAGTACCGCCATGAAAAACTATGATAAACTAAAAAAGCGATTGCTCCCCCGGGGCAATCGCTTTCTGACTGACTTATAAGCTCAAGAACTTGATGAGGACACCAATCGCGAAGATGGTGAAGAAAAAGCCGAACGGGACGATGAAGCCGATTGCTGAATCGATGGCATCGTTACGTTTGCACTGTACGTCGTTCTCGAACGGGTTTTCGCTTTGTGGGCGAACAGAGTTAATATGCATAGTGAGTCCCTCCTTGAAATGGTTCCGTCCTAAGTATAGCGAATCAGTGAAGGATAATCTATGTTTAGATAAGAATAAATTGTGAAAGTGGTGTGTGTTTTGAATGAACCGTGGCTGCATAACGGAAAGTTGTCGAACGTGTACGTCCTGTTTGGGACAGAAAAATATTTGCTAGAGACGTGGGAGCGGGCCATCATCAAAGCGGCAACCCCATCTGGTGACCACTTTGATGTCATGCAGCTCGACTTGCACGAGACGTCACTCGACACGGCGCTCGATGAGGCGGAGACGGTACCGTTCTTTAGCGAGTATCGGACCGTCATCGTCAAACAAGCGCAGTTCTTGACGGGGGCAAAAGAGAAGCAAAAGCAAAACGTCGAGCGATTGACCGAATACGCGTTACAACCAGCGCCTTATTCCGTACTCGTCTTTATTATCGAAGCGGAGAAGCTCGACGAACGGAAAAAAGTCGTCAAGCGCTTAAAAGAGCGGGCCATCGTGCTCGAAGCGAAAAAACCGAGCCAGTCGGAGCTGATGCGCTACGTCGGCGACGAGCTGAACCGGCGCGGCCAAAAAATGGAGCGGGCGACCGTCGAACGGCTGTTGTTCCTCTGTCAGGATGATTGGGGCAAACTCGTCCGCGAGCTCGAGAAGTTGCAACTGTACGCGAGTGAAGGGGCAGAGATTCCGATTGATATCGTCAACGATCTCGTCCCGCGGACACTCGAAGACAACGTGTTCCAACTGTCCGAATTCTTAGTGGCCCGTCGTGCGGATGCGGCGCTTCGGCTCGTCCGTGATTTAGAGAAGCAAGGTCAAGAGCTGATCGGTTTGTTAGCACTCCTCGCGCGACAGTACCGGAATATGTATCTCGCGAAACAGCTGACGGAGAAGGGGTATGGCGAGAAGCAAATCGCCTCGAAAATCGGGGCGCATCCGTATACGGTGAAACTGGCCTCGCAAGCGAGCCGGAATTTCTCCGAGGCTCAGCTCGGACGGGCACTGACATTGATTGCCGACGCGGATGAGGCAATGAAGACGGGACGGGGTGACAAGCAGATCGTGTTTGATACGCTCGTCTGCCAATTGACATTACTGTGAGGTGAGGACATGGGGTTACAGGAAGTAGGGTTAGAAGCGGTGATTCCGCTTCGGCATGAAGTGTTGCGGCCCGGTTTGCCGGTGGAGACGTGTTATTTTGAAGGGGATGACGCGGAGACGACGCGTCACTTCGCCTGGGTCGAAGATGGACGTGTCGTGTCCATCGCGACCGTGATGGAAGTGGGGCGTGACTTCGATGGTCAGACGGTGCCGTACCAACTCAGAGGGATGGCGACTGACCCGACATCTACTGGTCAAGGGATTGGCTCGTCGTTTTTACAGGCGTTGCATGAAGCGGTCAATGAGTCGTGGTGGTGCAACGCCCGAGAAGTGGCAGTCCGTTTTTATGAGCGGAACGGGCTAGTCGTCGTGGGCGAACCGTTCGAGATTCCTGAAATCGGGACCCATTACGTCATGCGAACCCAAAAAACAGCCGGCTCCTAATGGAGGCGGCTGTTTCGTTTTAGTCTCTAATTAGAGAGCTGCGATGCGAGCTGCAAGACGTGATTTGTCACGGCCAGCTTTGTTTTGGTGGATAAGACCTTTTGCTGCAGCTTTGTCGATTTTCTTCGTAGCGAGGACGAAAGCTTCTTGAGCAGCTTCTTTGTTTCCTTCGAGTACGAGAGCGTCAACACGTTTCACTGCTGTACGCATTGCTGCTTTCTCTTGCGAGTTCGCGACGCGACGCTTTTCAGAAGTTTTTGCACGTTTGATTGCTGATTTGATGTTTGCCATTGTTTTGTCACCCCCTGAAACAAGAAAGTGTATGTTCTTATTACTTCAAGTAATCATTCAACAGAACAAGCACAATTGTAGCAAACGCTTATTCGAAAAGCAACCACTTGATGATTATTCTGAAAACTATATGTGGTATTGTTGAAGTAGGTCGTACACATTAACTTAGGATTTTGATATAATGACACGGTATGCATGAGAAGGATAGGTGAACCCATATATGAACAAACAAGAATTAGAGAATCGTCAGAAGAAGATTCGGAACTTTTCCATCATCGCTCACATCGATCATGGGAAGTCGACGCTCGCTGACCGGATTCTCGAGAGAACTGGTGCGCTCACGGCGCGTGAAATGAAAGAACAGACGCTCGATGCGATGGATCTCGAACGGGAACGTGGGATTACAATCAAGTTGAACGCCGTTAAATTGAACTATACCGCAAAAGACGGAGAAGAGTACATCCTTCACTTGATCGATACACCGGGACACGTCGACTTCACGTATGAAGTGTCACGTTCACTCGCAGCATGTGAAGGGGCTGTCCTCGTCGTCGATGCGGCGCAAGGCATCGAGGCCCAGACGCTCGCGAACGTTTATCTCGCGCTTGATAACGACCTTGAAATCATCCCGGTCATCAACAAGATCGACTTGCCGTCTGCGGACGTCGAACGCGTCCGTCAAGAGATTGAGGACGTCATCGGTTTGGATGCGAGTGATGCCGTACCGGCTTCGGCCAAAGCGGGAATCGGGATTGAAGAGATTCTCGAACAGATCGTCGAACTCGTCCCAGCACCGACGGGAGATCCGTCAGCGCCACTTCAGGCGTTGATTTTCGACTCGTATTATGACGCTTATCGCGGCGTCGTCGCTTCGATTCGAATCGTTAACGGTTCGGTCAAAGTCGGAGACAAGGTACAAATGATGTCGACGGGCAAATCGTTTGAAGTCACGGACCTCGGCGTCTCGACACCGAAACCGTTATCGGTGAAAGAATTGAATGTCGGCGACGTTGGGACGCTCTCGGCGTCGATTAAAACGGTCGGCGACGTTCGTGTCGGTGATACGATCACACTCGCCAAAAACCCTTCGACGGAACAACTCCCGGGTTACCGGAAGATGAACCCGATGGTATACTGCGGTCTCTATCCGATTGACGCGGCGAAGTACAACGATTTGCGTGAAGCACTTGAACGGCTTCAGTTGTCGGACGCGGCGCTCGAGTTCGAGCCGGAGACGTCACAGGCACTCGGATTCGGATTCCGGAGCGGATTCCTCGGCATGCTCCACATGGAAATCATTCAAGAGCGAATCGAGCGTGAATTCGGCATTGATTTGATTACGACGGCACCGTCGGTTATCTATCACGTCACGACGACAGCAGGGGACGTCATCCACGTCGACAACCCGTCGAAGATGCCAGAACAGCAAAAAGTTGAATTGATTGAAGAGCCATACGTCAAAGCGGCCATCATGACACCGAACGATTATGTCGGTGCCATCATGGAGCTCTGTCAGAAGAAACGCGGTAGCTTCATCGATATGCAGTATATCGACACGACCCGCGTCAAAATCACGTACGACATCCCGCTCAGTGAGATCGTCTACGACTTCTTCGACCAGTTGAAGTCGAGCACGAAAGGCTATGCGTCGCTCGATTACGACTTGATCGGCTATCGTCCGTCGCGACTCGTCAAGATGGATATCCTCCTCAACAACGAGCTCGTCGATGCCTTGAGCTTCATCGTGCACCGTGATTTCGCCTACGAACGTGGGAAGGTCATCGTCGAGAAGCTGAAAGCACTCATCCCGCGGATGCAGTTCGAAGTGCCGATTCAAGCAGCAGTCGGAACGAAGATTGTGGCCCGCTCGACAATCAAGGCACTCCGTAAGAACGTTCTCGCCAAATGTTACGGTGGTGACATCTCGCGGAAACGTAAATTGCTCGAGAAGCAAAAAGAAGGTAAAAAGCGCATGAAAATGGTTGGTTCCGTCGAAGTGCCACAAGAAGCATTCATGTCCGTCTTGTCGATGGACGAAGAATAATCGTTCGCCCTTATCTCCGGATAAGGGCGATTTTTGTCATTTGGCAGGATTCGGCACGTCAGGCACGGAATAGTACGTACTTACAGAGAAATAGAGGAGGAGTGGCGGTGATCTATAATTTTTCAGCCGGGCCGGGCGTCTTGCCGGAACCGGTCTTACGTGAAGTGCAAGCCGAGTTTCTTTCCTATAAACAAGGGGTGTCCATCGTCGAAATGAGTCACCGTTCCGACACGTTCGCCACAATCGTCGAGCAGCTCGAGGCGAGACTGCGGCGATTGATGCAGATTCCTGACGACTATGCCGTCCTGTTTCTACAAGGCGGTGCCACCCTACAATTCTCGATGGTGCCGATGAACCTGCGCGAGTCGGGGCGCTTCGCCTATCTCGACAGCGGGATTTGGTCGAAAAAAGCGATTGCTGATGCGAAACACTACGGTGACGTCGTCGTCGCCGGCAGTTCGGCAGCGGTCAAGTATCGAGACCTTCCCGCATGGCCAGAGACGATTTCAGACGTCGACTATCTTCATGTGACGTTGAACAACACGATTGAAGGGACGCGCTATACGAAACTGCCGGACACGGACGTCCCGATCGTCGCCGACGTCTCGTCGAACATCTTGGCGGAAACGATTGACGTCAAGCGCTATGGGCTATTATATGCCGGTGCCCAAAAAAATATCGGGCCGGCCGGATTGACGCTCGTCATCATCCGTCGCGATTTGATTGTCGACCGTGACTTGCCGTCATACCTCGCGTACAGCAAGCACGTCGATACGCTGCTCAACACTCCATCGACGTTCAGTCTATACGTCGCCGAGCGCGTGCTCGCCTGGGTCGAGGGAGAAGGCGGGGTCGAGGCGATGGAACGTCGCAACGTCGAGAAGAGTGGTCTATTTTACGACGCCTTGGATGCATCGCCAATGTTTCATGCCGTCGTCTTGGGCAAGCAGCGGTCGCTGACGAACATCCCGTTCACGACCGGGGATGCCGAGACGGACCGGGCGTTTCAACGATTCGCCGAGGCACGCGGATTAATCGAGCTCGGGGGTCACCGTTCGGTCGGCGGCCTGCGAGCCAGTCTATACAACGCGATGCCGCTCGAAGGCGTGAAGCGTCTCATCGATGTGATGCATGAGTTTGAACAGGAGGGACAAGATGTTTCATATAAAAACGTATAATCAAATCGCAGAAGACGGGTTACGGCGTTTCGAGCCGAGCGAGTATGCCGTAAATGACGCCGAACAAGCGGACGCCTGGGTCATTCGGAGCCATGACGTCCATCAGGCGGACATCCCGCCTTACTTGCTCGCCATCGCCCGGGCCGGTGCCGGCGTGAACAATATCCCGCTCGACCGGCTCGCCCGTCAAGGGGTCGTCGTGTTCCATACGCCGGGCGCGAATGCGAACGCGGTCAAAGAACTCGTGCTCGCCAGCATGCTGTTATCGGTCCGTCCGATTTTGGAAGGGACGAACTGGGTCAACAATCATACGTTTGCCGATCAGACATCGCTCGAAGAAGCGATGGAACAACAGAAACGGCGTTTCGTCGGGTCCGAACTGCGAGGCAAGCGCGTCGGCATCGTCGGTCTCGGTGCAATCGGGGCGTCGCTCGCGAACGATTTGCTCCATCTCGGCATCGACGTCATCGGGTACGACCCGCACTTATCGGTCGACGGGGCCTGGAATATCTCACAACAAGTAAAACGGGCGAAGCAGTTGAGCGAGTTGCTCGCCGACGTCGACATCCTGACGATTCATATGCCGCTTACGGATGACACGCGCCACATGATTGATGCGACATGGTTCAAGCAGATGAAACCGGGCGCCACCGTTTTGAATTTCGCGCGGGGTGAACTCGTGAATGACGCCGATTTGTTAGAAGCGCTCGATGACAACGTGGCGACATACATCACCGACTTCCCGAAACAAGTGCTGCTCGGACATCCGCAAGTCGTCGCGTTCCCGCACCTCGGCGCCTCGACCCACGAGTCTGAGGTGAACTGTGCAATCCAAGCCGTCGATACGCTCAAACTGTATCTCGAGACCGGTAGTATCCGAAACTCGGCCAATTTCCCGAACACGGAACTCCCTTACGTCGGCAAGCGGCGTTTGGCCGTGCTCCATTTGAACGTCCCGAACATGGTCGGTCAAATCGCCAGCCGGCTCGCCGAGAACGGAATCAATATAGATAACATGGTCAACCGGAGCCGCAACGACGTGGCCTATACGTTGATCGACATCGACAACCATAAACATGAGACGCTATCTGTGCACGCCCTGTACGACATCGAGGGCGTCATGCGCGTCCGCGAATTTTAAGGAGGAATAATTATGGTCGTATTCAAACCGTTTGCCCCATACATGCCAACCCATCCCGAGAACGTCGCAGCCGACCCGTACGATATCGTCAGCGTCGAACAAGCACGTGAAGACGTCAAACTGCGTCCCGACTCGTTCCTTGCGGTCGATAAACCAGAAGTGTTCACGGCGGACATGCCGCTCGAGGCGTGGGGACAACGAGCCCGTCATGAGCTCGAACGGCTTTACGAGAGCGAGTTGACCGAACGGACCCACGGATTTTATGTTTACCGGCTCACCGATCAAGGGCGTGTCCAGACAGGGCTCGTCGCCACATTCTCGGTGACCGATTATGAGGCCGGTCGCATCAAGATTCATGAGCACACCCGTGCCGCGAAAGAACGCGAACGCGTCGAGCACGTATCGGCGACGAAAGCGCACACTGGCCCGATTTTGATGAGCCACGCGCCGGACGAAGGGTTGCGTCGCATCTTGGACGATGCGACGACAGGAGAGGCGTTGTTCGCCTTCACGGACAGTGAAGGTGTCATCCATGAAGGCTATGCCGTGCCATCCAAGCATCAAGCACGCGTCATCATGCTCGGGGCCAGCATTCCGGCCATCTATATCGCCGATGGGCATCACCGGGCCAAAGCCGCAGCCGTCGTCGCACGGAGCCCGATTCATGAAGGGGAATCGAAACAAGAGCGGGATCACTTCCTCGGCGTCTTGTTCCCGAGCGATGAGCTGACGATTTTGCCATATCACCGGATCCTGAATCAAGTGGACACAGAAGAAGTGATGGTACTGCTCGAAAATCTGGATTTATCGTATGACCTCGAGTCGGTCCCTGCTTTGTATGTCCCGAACGAGCGGGGCACGTTCGGTTTGTCTTACCGGGGCGAGCATTTCATGCTCAAAAAACTGCAGACGACGACGTCGCTCGACGTCGCGACGCTGCAACGGGATGTGCTCGAACCGTATTTTCACGTCACGGACGTTCGCACCGATCACCGAATCGATTTCATCGGCGGCAAAGACGCACCGAAACGTCTCGCCGACTTGGCTGAACGTGATGACGTCGTCGTATTGACGTGTCATGCCACGGCGATGGAAGAGCTGATGCGCGTCGCCGACGAGAACGGTCAAATGCCGCCAAAATCGACGTGGTTCGAACCGAAACTGAAGAGCGGTCTGTTCATTCATCGGTTCGATTGAACGTGCAGAGTGGCGTCTCGGCGTGAAAAGCGTTATAAATGGAAGAGAAGAAAGGGGTGGCCGCCATGGCTAAAGCCGTATATCTTCACATTCCATTTTGTGAACATATTTGTTATTACTGTGATTTCAACAAGGTGTTCTTAAAGAACCAACCGGTTGATGACTATTTAGATGCACTTGAACGGGAAATCATCCTCTCGCTCGAACAATACCCGACCGATACGATCGAGACGATCTTTATCGGCGGTGGGACACCGACGGCGCTCAATGAGGCGCAGATGAAACGACTCATGGACATGGTCGCACGTCATCTGCTCCCGCTCGCGTCTCCGAATTTGGAGTATTCGGTCGAGGCGAACCCGAACTTCGTCAGTGCGGAGAAACTCGACACGATGAAGCAAGGAGGAGTCAACCGCGTCAGTTTCGGCGTCCAAACGTTCGACGACGGCGGACTCGAGCGCATCGGACGGACGCACCGGGCCGATGACGTGTTTGCGACCGTGACGGAAGCTGCGAAGCGATTCGATAACATCTCGATCGACTTGATGTTCGGGTTGCCGGAACAGACGCTCGAGCAGATTGAGCGCGACCTCGACTTGGCGTTCGAGCTCCCGATTCAACACGTGTCTTCCTATTCGTTGATTCTCGAGCCGCACACCGTGTTCGCGATTCAAGAGCGAAAAGGGAAGTTGCGCCTTCCGGGCGAAGATATCGAAGTCGCGATGTATTTAAAAGTGATGGAGACGCTCGAACGGCGTGGATTGAAACAATATGAGATTTCAAACTATAGCCTTGAAGGACGGGAGAGCCGTCATAACCAAGTGTACTGGCGCAACGAAGAGTATTACGGCTTCGGCGCCGGCGCGCACAGTTATTTGAACGGGGAACGTCGGGCGAACATCGCACCGATTCCGCACTATATCAAAGCGGAGGGGTTACCGGTCCGCAATACGACGACGCTCGAGACGTTCGAGAAGATGGAAGAAGAGCTGTTCCTCGGACTCCGGATGCGCCAAGGCGTGTCGTTTGCGACGTTCGAGTCGAAGTATGGTGTATCGATGCGTTCGGTGTTCGGGCACGTCTTGACGGAGCTCGAGGCGAAGCGGTTGATTGAGACGACGGAGACACACGTCCGCTTGACCGAGTCGGGACTCCCGCTCGCCAATGAGGCATTCGCGGCCTTCATCGGTGAAGCGAAATGGAACGACTCGCAAGCGCAAGTATCTAACTGAACAACAAAAGGGCGAACCCAATGCGGGTTCGCCCTTGTTTCGGTTATAACACGAGGTCACGATAAATCGGCATGAGCCGGCTGAACGTATCCTCGACGAGCGCCAGGAAGGCGGCTTCGTTTTGAAGAATCGACGCATCGGCCGGAAGTTGGCGGCCGATTAAGAAGTCAGCTTTTTTCACGGTCGCGAAGCGTTCCGTCATCGTCTCAATCGATTCGGCTGACATATCCTCGATTAAAAACGCGTCTTTCTTCATATGGTCCCCGGCGATATGGAAGTCAGGGAAATCCGATTTGAAGTCGAGTGCCATAAGCCGGCGGCCGATTGCTTCCTTGTTCGGCATCTCATAGATGAAGGCGAGCCAGACGAAGACGCGGTCGTCGAATAAGCCGACCTGGAAATGGGGATGTTTCTTATAGCCGCGTTTGTCATGGCAGATCGCCATCCACGTGTCCTTCGGCGGATTGACCGTCCGGCGGGCATGCTTGGCGACATGTAAATAGAGCGGGATGCCGACGTCGGCTTCGAGCTGAGGCCCGACCTCGTCATAAATCCGGTGGAACAGCGGTTGAATCTCTGAGCGGATCCCGGCCATCCGGGCGTCGAGTCCGTCTTGCGTGAATACGTCGAATTGTTGTGTTGTAAACATCTAATCACCTCATTTCGTATCATACCGAATGTTGACGAAACATGCATATCCGAACGCTTGAACGGACTGGAAAAAATGAGCCAAATGAATTGACAAATAAGGAGAACATGATAATATTTGAAGTGTGATTAGCACTCAGTAAATATGAGTGCTAATAAAGCGAGGCCAATCCTTCAGAGAGGAGTGATGTTGTGCTGACAGAGAGACAATTGCTCATTTTACGAGCGATCATCGATGATTATATTCAGACGGCCCAACCGGTCGGGTCGCGGACGTTATCGAAGCGGGATGACTTATCATTCAGTTCGGCGACGATCCGTAACGACATGGCCGATTTAGAAGACATGGGTTTGATTGAAAAGCCGCATACGTCGGCCGGACGAATCCCGTCCGAAATCGGCTATCGGTATTATGTCGACCATCTCGTCGAGACGAAAATCATCGACGAGCGCGAGACGTATCGTCTCGGTGAACGACTGCGCGCTTCGGCCCAAGAGTCGGAAGTGCTCATCCGTCAAGCCGCTGACCTGCTCTCTGATTTGACCAACTATACGACGGTGGCACTCGGTCCGAACAGCCAGATGAATCGCCTGGCCCGAATCGATTTGATGCCGCTCGACGAACGGCGAGGCGTCGTCTTGATTGTGACCGATCAAGGCCACGTCGAACATCGGACGATTGTATTCGACTCTCCGATGGCGCCTGACTTGGTCGAACAGACGATTCGTTTCTTGAACGATCGTCTCAAAGGGACTCCACTCGGTCAGCTAAAGTTCCGAATCGGGGAAGAAGTGGCCAAACTTCGACTCGCGCACCAGGAACAATTTGAGTTCATGATGCAACTCATTCAATCGACCGTCGAAGTCCAACATCCTGCTTCGCTATATCTAGGGGGGAAGAAGAACATCTTCAACCAACCTGAGTTTCAGACGCTCGACACGTTGCGTCCGTTCCTCGAATGGATCGATGAACAGGAACGGTTGACCGACTGGCTCGAATCGTTGCCAAACCGCGAGATTTATGTGAGCATTGGTAGCGAGAATGGCATCGTCGCGCTTCAAAATTGTAGCGTCATCACGTCCGACTATACGCTCGACGGGAAGACGTTCGGGACAATCGCCATGATTGGACCGACCCGGATGGACTATCGACACGGTGTCCAAATGATGGGACAAATCATTGAGGCGTTAAGGCGAACGAAATTAGAAGAGTGATGGAAAGGAGCCTCATTATGACAACTGACAAACAAAACGGGCCTGAACCAGAAGAAGTGCTCGAAGAAAAAGATTTTGATCCGAAACAGACAGAGGCTGTCGAAGCAGAAGAGGTTTCAAATGTTGAGTTTGTGGAAGAAACTTCTGAAGGGACGGATTTACAAAAAGAAATCGACGCACTCAAAGCGAGCGAGCTCCGCATCCGTGCGGACTTTGATAACTTCCGTCGTCGGACGAACGAAGAGAACGCGAAACGCGTGAAGTTCGCGTCACAGACGGTCGTCGAGAAGTTGATTCCGCTCATCGATAACTTCGAGCGCGCGCTCCAAGTCGAGGCGACTTCGGACGACGCCAAGCAGATTCAAGCGGGCGTCGACATGATTCACCGCCAGTTACTCGACGTCTTGAACGGTGAGAACGTCGAAGTGATTGAAGCGGTTGGCCAACCGTTCGACCCGAACTATCATCAAGCGGTCATGCAAGAGCCGAGCGATGAGTTCGAATCGGGCATCGTGACGATGGAGCTTCAAAAAGGGTACACGATGCACGGACGCGTCATTCGTCCGAGCATGGTAAAAGTCTCAGAATAACATTACTTAATTAGATGGAGGAATAGACAATGGGTAAAATTATCGGAATTGACTTAGGTACAACGAACTCATGTGTGGCAGTCATGGAAGGTGGCGAAGCAGTCGTCATCTCGAACGCAGAAGGGAACCGTACGACACCATCTGTCGTCGCATTCAAAGGCGAAGAGCGTCAAGTCGGAGAAGTAGCGAAACGTCAAGCGATCACGAACCCGAACACGATTCAATCGATTAAGCGTCACATGGGAACGTCGCATACGGTCGAAGTTGACGGCAAGAAATTCACGCCGCAAGAGATCTCGGCAATCATTTTGCAGAAATTGAAAAAAGATGCAGAAGACTACCTCGGTGAAACGGTGACGGAAGCAGTCATCACTGTTCCTGCCTACTTCAACGATGCGGAGCGTCAAGCGACGAAAGATGCAGGGAAAATCGCTGGTCTCGACGTCAAACGAATCATCAACGAGCCGACGGCAGCTGCACTCGCTTACGGTCTCGATAAAGGTGAAGACCACACGATCTTGATTTATGACCTCGGTGGCGGTACGTTCGACGTCTCGATTCTCGAACTTGGCGACGGCGTCTTCGAAGTTGTCGCAACAGCAGGGGACAACCGTCTCGGTGGTGACGACTTTGACCAAAAAGTCATCGACTATCTCGTGGCAGAATTCAAAAAAGAGAACGGCATCGACCTCGCTCAAGACAAGATGGCGCTTCAACGTTTGAAAGATGCAGCCGAGAAAGCGAAGAAAGACCTTTCTGGTGTGACGAGCGCGCACATCAGCCTTCCGTTCATCACGGCCGGAGCAGCTGGTCCGCTTCACCTTGAAACGACACTCACACGTGCGAAATTCGAAGAGTTGACAGCCGACCTCGTCGAGCGCACGATGGAGCCGACACGCCGCGCGTTGAAAGACTCAGGTCTTACACCGTCTGACCTCGACAAGATCATCCTCGTCGGTGGTTCGACACGTATCCCAGCGGTTCAAAAAGCGATTCACGACTTCACGAAGAAAGAGCCGTTCAAAGGCGTGAACCCGGATGAAGTCGTCGCCCTCGGTGCCGCAATCCAAGGTGGCGTCCTTGCCGGTGACGTCAAAGACGTCGTCCTTCTCGACGTGACTCCGCTCTCGCTCGGTATCGAGACGATGGGTGGCGTGATGACGAAGTTGATCGATCGCAACACGACGATCCCGACTTCGAAATCACAAGTCTTCTCGACGGCGGCTGACAGCCAGCCAGCGGTAGACATCCACGTCCTCCAAGGGGAACGTCCGATGGCACCAGACAACAAGACACTCGGTCGCTTCCAGTTGACGGACATTCCGCCGGCACCACGTGGCGTGCCACAAATCGAAGTCAAATTCGACATCGATGCGAACGGAATCGTTCACGTATCGGCGAAAGACCTCGGTACGAACAAAGAACAGTCCATCACGATTCAATCGTCTTCAGGGATCGACGAGGCTGAAATCGAGCGTATGGTAAAAGAAGCGGAAGCGAACGCGGAAGCTGACAAACAACGTAAAGAAGAAGCTGAACTCCGCAACGAGACAGACCAACTCGTCTTCGCAACGGACAAGGCGATCAAAGACCTCGGCGACAAAGTCGACGCTACGGACAAAGAGCGCGCTGAAGCTGCGAAAGAAAAAGCGAAAACGGCACTCGAAGGCACAGACCTCGAAGCCCTCCGTACGGCGAAAGACGAATTGTCGAACGTCGTGCAAGAGTTGACGCAAAAAGTATATGCGAACATGGCTGAACAGCAAGGTGCTGAAGGTGCAGAGACGCAGACGGAAGCGAAAGACGACAACGTCGTTGACGCTGAGTTTGAAGATCTCGACGATCGCAAATAAGGCAACCGATAGAGAGGAGAGCGCCAAAGCAGGTTTCTGCTTTGGCTCTTTCCATGTTAAGGTAGATTCGGTAGAATTTTAGTTTAGACAGTGTAGAGGAGAGAGTAACGTGGCGAAACGAGATTATTATGAAGTGCTTGGCCTAGATAAATCGGCCTCGGCACAAGACATCAAACGTGCTTATCGCAAGCTGGCACGCCAGTATCACCCTGACATCAACCAAGAGCCGGATGCGGCCGACAAGTTCAAAGAGCTCGGTGAAGCATACGAAGTATTGTCAGACGAACAGAAACGGGCCCAATACGACCGTTTCGGTTTTGAAGGGGCCAGCCAATTCGGCGGCGGTGGCGACTTCCAAGGCGGCTTCGGTGACATCTTCGACATGTTCTTCGGTGGCGATGGGGGACGTCGTCAAGACCCGAACGCTCCACGACGCGGGGAAGACTATCAATACGTCGTCGACCTCGATTTCATGGAGAGTGTGACCGGCAAGACGGAAATCATCGATCTTGAGATTGAAGTCGAATGCGACACGTGCATGGGTAGCGGCGCCAAACCGGGAACAAAACCGGATACGTGCAGCCGTTGTGGCGGCAGCGGTGTCGAGACGGTCGAACAGAACACGATTCTCGGCCGGATGGTCAATCAACGGACGTGTAGCCAATGTCACGGAAGCGGGAAGACGATTAAAGAAAAATGTGAGACGTGTCACGGCTCTGGCCATGTGAAGAAACAGAAGCAAGTCGAAGTCAAGATTCCAGCTGGAATCGACAACGGCCAACAAATCCGTCTATCAGGCAAAGGCGGTCCTGGCTTTAACGGCGGCCCAGCCGGCGACCTGTATATTGTCGTTCGCGTCCGGGCGCATGAAATCTTTGAACGGGTCGACCAACATATCACGATGGAGATGCCGGTCACGTTCGCCCAGGCCGCACTCGGCGCGGAACTCGAAGTTCCGACCGTCCACGGCAAAGTGAGTTTGAAAGTTCCAGCCGGCACGCAGACCGGTTCGCGATTCCGGTTGCGCGGCAAAGGGATGCCGAGCGTCCGCGGCGGCGGCAATGGCGACCAGTACGTCAATATCGTCATCATGACGCCGACGAATATGACCGACCGTCAAAAAGAATTGCTCCGTGAATTCGAAGAGATTAGCGGAGAAGCAGGCGTCGAAGAACAACACGGCCTGTTCCAAAAGATGAAGAAGTTTTTTAGCCAGTAAAAGGAGCGTGTTCAAACAATGAAATGGTCTGAAATTTGTGTCCACACGACACAGCAGGCAGTCGAAGCCGTATCGAATTTACTACATGAAGTGGGGGCACAAGGGGTCGTCATCGAGGACGTCGAAGATTACGACCAGATGATGGCCGAAGACCATTTCGGCGAGATTTGGGACGTGTCGGGCCGTGAATCGTATCCGACGTCCGGTGTTTATGTGAAAGCATACGTACCGGCCTCAGGTGATTTTCAAGACACGCTCGCTGCGTTCAAAAAAGAAGTGGATGGCTTGCGTCATGTGCTCGATATCGGCACCGGTGACGTGACGGTCGTCGAGATGGACGAAGAGGACTGGGCCCATTCGTGGAAGCAGTACTACAAGCCCGTCAAAATCTCACAACATTTGACGATCGTTCCGCTTTGGGAAGATTATGAGCCACAACCGGAAGAGAACGTCATCTTACTCGATCCGGGTATGGCGTTCGGGACGGGGACGCATCCGACGACGATGCTCTGCATTCAGGCAATCGAGAACTATATCCGACCGGGTGACCGATTGATTGATGTCGGCACGGGTTCAGGTGTCCTCGCCATCGCTGCTGCGAAGCTTGGGGCCGAACGAGTCGAGGCACTCGATTTGGATGCGGTCGCCGTCGAATCGGCGCGTCAAAACGTCGAGACGAACGGTGTCGGCAACGTCATCGACGTGAAGACGGGTGACTTGTTGAAAGGGATGACGGGGGAGTATGACCTCGTCGTCGCCAATATTTTGGCCGACGTCATCATGCTGTTCATCGATGATGCATATGCGCGCGTCAAACCGGGCGGCTACTTCATCACGTCGGGTATTATCGGACAGAAGCGGGCCGAGGTGACAGAGGCGCTCAAGGCGTCCGGATTCGCGATTGAAGAGACACGGGTCATGGAAGACTGGGTCGCCATCATCGCGAAGAAAGGATGAGCCATGCAACGATACTTTTTACCGCGTGAGTCATTTGTTAATGACACGGCCACCTTACCGGCCGACGTCGTCCATCATATCGCGACAGTGCTCCGGGAGACGCCCGGTTATCGCATGGTGCTTTTAGACGGTACCGGCCTCGAATATGAGGCTGAGGTCGTGACGCTCGAGAAGAAGACGGGCACGGCCCGGGTGCTCGAACGCCGTCAAGCGACGACCGAACTTCCCGTCGACGTGACGCTCGCCTATGCGCTTCCGAAAGGCGATAAAGTCGAACTCGTCGCCCAAAAAGGGACTGAGCTCGGCATGCATCACTTCTGGGTGTTCGAATCGAAGCGCTCGGTCGCCAAATGGGACGCCAAAAAGGCACCGAAAAAAGTCGAACGGCTCCAGAAAATCATGCAGGAAGCGGCCGAACAGTCGTACCGCGCCGTCGTTCCGATGTGCCAACACATCAGACCACGGGAACTGACGGACCGCATCGATTCGTTCGATGCCGTCGTCATCGCCTATGAAGAACAAGCGAAGCAAGGGGAGCAAGCAGCGTTTGCGACGGTGTTGAAAGCACTTCGACCTGGGGCGAAGCTCCTGCTCATCGTCGGGCCGGAAGGCGGCTTTGACGAAAGTGAAGTGAATGAGTGGACGGAACGCGGGGCACAGGCCTGTGCTTTCGGACCACGCATCTTGCGTTCGGAGACGGCGCCGCTCTATGCGCTCGCCGCTGTCTCTTATGCGCTCGAATTGAATTAACACATCAAACGGCTCTCGCGGATGCGGGAGCCGTTTTTGTACCTAGAAAAAACAGGCTCGCGATTTGGGCGCGAGCCTGTCGAATTATTATTTGACGAGTGTGATCGTCTTCGTCGTCACGTTGCCGGCGAGGTCGGTCGCCTCGAACGTGAACGTGTTCTCACCTGACGTCACAGGAAGCGTGACCGTCTGTGTTTTCGCGAATGAACGCATCTCATACGGTTCTTTCAGCGCTTGGCTGAATTTCAAGTCGCCGTTGACGAGAAGTTTCACTTCGTCGAAGTTGTCTTTCACCGTTACAGAGACGTTGACCGTCGATTGTTTTTTACCGATTTTTTTCGGTAGTTTTCCAAGTTCGATGCTGGCTGGTGTCGTATCCACAAAAATCGCACGTTGGAAGTTGGTCACGTTTCCAGCCGCATCCTCGGCGACGAACCGTAACTTATGGACACCGTCCGCGAACGTCCGCGTCGTGTCGAAGATGTGTTCTTTCTTCGCATCGTCCCATGTGAGCGGAACGTCAACATCGTCGACTTGGAACGACTGGATCGCAGATGCATCTTGAATCGTTCCAGATACCGGGATGTCCGATGTCGCGTATGGCGTCAAAGCGAGCGGGGCGTTCACGAACACGCCCGGCTTATCCGCGTCTGTTGAGTAAGCGACCGTCTTCGTCGTGCTGTTGCCAGCGTGGTCTGTGACGCGAATGCTGACTTGATCGGTGTCACTGACGCCTGCGAACGTGTAAGCCTTACCGTCCGCTTGTTTGGCGACGGATTTCCCGTTCAAGAAATATTCGACCGAATGGATGCCTGAGAATTCATCTTTCGCTTGGACCGCCAAGCTCTCCCCTTGCCATTTCGTCGTGAACGTCGGGTCCGTGTAATCGACTTTGACTGGGAAGCGAAGCGTTTGGGCTTGTTTCTTCATGTAATCGATGCTTCCTTCGATTTCATAGAAGTACTTGCCGGCCGGGGCTGGCTTGCCGTTCAACTGGCCATCCCATGTGTAAGCGGCCGAGTAGTAATAAGGTGTGTTGGCACCGCCGTCAAAGTAGTTCTTGCGAAGTTCTTCGTCTTGGAACAACGTCCGGACGACATTGCCGGCCTCGTCGACGATGCGATATTTGACGTCCTTGGCGTTACGGAGCAACGAGAACACCGGTACGGCAACGTCTTTTGAGCCATCTTTGTCTGGTGAGAAGGCGATTGCGTCGGCAGAGACCGATTCGTCAAGGTTCGAACCGAGATAGTTCCCTGTTTGATCGACCATACCTGATACTTCGTAGAACGAGCCGTCTTCATAGATGGAGGCATCGAAGATTGGCGCCTTGCCCCAGTCTCCTTCGAAACCGACGAACGGTACGACGAGTGACGGGTTGCCCTCAGGACCGTTGACGTCCGTCAAGCGGACGAATCCATCAACGAAGTAACCGTTCTCGAAGACGTCTTTCGCCGGCACGAGACCGTCGAGTGTTTTCGGATTGAGCACTTTCGCTTTCGAGACGTCAAGTGCGACTTTGAGTTCTACTTTCGCGTTCGGTTTTACTTTGACCGTACTGACTTTCTTCCCGTTGACGGTCACTTTTGCATTCTCGAGCGCTTGGGCTTCCATCGCGTTCTGAACGAGTCCGGCCGTCTGCTCGATGGCGAGGTCGGTCTGGAGTGACGAAGACACGTTATACGACACGGTCTTGTCCGACAAGTTCTCGACGACAAGCGTGAACGTCGCCTTGCTGCGGTTCAATTCCTTGAGCGCGACTTTCGCTTCTTTCGTCTTCTTCTCGTACGCGATTGTCGGTGTCGAGACGGCAGCATGCAATTGCATGAGACCAGCTCCACCACGACGCGGCGTGTAAGGGAGGTTTTGTTGTAACTGTTTGTTGAGCGGTCCGATATCCGTGACAGCTTTCGATGTGTTGATGAGCAAGTTCTTCGCCATCGTGACGCGTGCTGTTCCTGTCAAATTGAAGTCGCGGTCGACGCGTTCGAGGACGAGGGCAGCTCCGCCGGCCACGTGTGGGGCAGCCATCGATGTACCACTCATCAAGCCGTACTGGTTATCGTTCAACGTCGAGAAGATCTGTCCGCCCGGTGCTGAAATCTCTGGCTTGAAGTCGAGGTTTGGCGTCATGCCCCACGACGTGAAGTTCGAGAGCTGACCGGCCGCGCCGTTCGTGACACTGAGGCGATCGCCGGCAAAGCCGATTGTCATCTGTTCACCAGCGAGGAGACGTTGTTGCAACGTGTTCCCGTCTTTGATGCTAAGCGAGGCCATCGGGATTTTCGGGTTGGCCAATGCCATGCTCACATAATCGCCGTGACCGACAGCTCCACGGACAATGACGCCAGCTGCGCCGTTCGCTTCGGCTGTCTGTTGAATGTTTGAATAGAAGTAACTGCCGTCGCGAACCGCGAGGACGATTTTTCCTTTAACGTCTTTTCCGACGTATTGGCTCGGTTGGCCGTCGCCGACGTAAACGAGGTCGTAATTGCCTTGCGTGAAGGCAGGACCGTCTTGTTTTTTCCAACCGATTTTGTCAGTGGCGTCACCCGACTTGACTGAGAACGCGTCCAATTGAATTTGATCGTTCTCGAGCGAAGCGACGGATGTCGACGCCGAGCTGACACTCGGGGCACCGACGACGCCCGTGTCCGGATTATCGGCGTACGGAAGGTCGTAACCGTTGCCGAAGTAAGCCGAGTTTCCAGCCGAAATCGACATGAAGACACCGTTATCGACGGCACGTTGGACGGCTTGTTGTTCCGGTGAGTCGGCATCGACGAATCCGGCCGTTGAGCCGAGACTCATGTTGATGACGTCCGCACCGAGTTTGATGGCGTCATCGATGGCTTTAATGTAGATATCGCCGTATGTCGAAGCATAGTTCGGGTCGTTACTGAATACTTTGAGCCCGAGCACTTGTGCCTCAGGAGCGACACCTTTCAAGCCACCGGCCGCTTCATCCCCGTTGGCGGCGACAGTACCCGAGACGTGCATCCCGTGCATCGAGGCGCCAGGTGAATCGTCACGGATATCATCGTTCTCATCATAATAGTTATAAGCGTATGGGACTTTCTCGTTTATGTAAGCTCCAGGCATGCCGAACGTGCTGACGGCCGTCTCGACTTCTGTTTGAGACAACTCGGCTTTTGAATCATCCGTAAGACGGAAGTCACGGTGGTCGGCGTCAACGCCTGTATCGATGACAGCGACGATCGTCCCTTCGCCCGTGAACCCGTAATCGCCCCACGTCTGCTGTGATTGGACCATGCCATTACTCGTGACCATGTCCGGTTTGACTTCTGGACGTTCGTACTCGTTGACGACGTGGACGCTTGCGACTTCAGGCAACGCCTCGACCTTTTTGACGTCGGTCGCTGTGAGCATCGTACTGAAACCGTTGAAGACGGTCGTGAACTCTTCGAGCGTCACGGCCTTGACGCCTTTTTTCGAGATGGCAGCTTTCGCTTTCTTTTGTTCGGCTTTGACGAGCTTTTGAGCGCTGTCTTTCTCCGTTTTCGTCAACTCGTTAAACTTTTTACCCTTTTTCTTTGCTTGTTCGATTGCTGGGGCACCGACAAGTTCGACGACGACGCGCAATTTCTCATGTTTGTCGGTCGAGCTCACGCTTTGTTTGACAGATGGCTTGGCTAGGACAGGTTCTGCGCCGAGGCCGAGTAGGCCGGGCGTCAACGCGAGGCAAGTCGCGAGGGAGACGTTCAAATAAAATTTCGGTTGTGGCAATTTAGTATCCTCCAATCGTTTTTTGAAAAAATAAATCCATTTGTGGAAAATGATAGCGAATTTCAAACCAAAATTCTTCCTATTTTTTAAACGATAGGGTAATGAATTTGAACAAATTAAAAGATTCTGACAATTACTTTGGACCTATCCACGTTAAAATGTGGATAGGTCTTTTCTCATTTCCTGACTCTTTCATCGGATTAACAATAAATAATTCATCTCTCTCAAACAATATGGGCAATTCGCTTGAGATTTTAATCTAAAGTTGATACAGTCTGTAGTAGATAAATCATATAAAACTTATTGATATAGTCGGAATAAAGATGATGGGGTGACAACATGGGATTACAATTCATGGACATTTTTAAGGAATGGGCGTCAGAATATGACGCGACCGTGACCGGACATGACGAACAGTATCGTGAAGTGTTCGCCGGGTACGAGACGATGCTCAACGAGGTCGTCGACCAATTAGAAGGCCGGGTCATGGAATTCGGAAGCGGGACAGGGAACTTGAGTGCAAAAATCTTGGAGCGCCACGAATTGATTTCGGTCGAACCGTCTCCGGAAATGCGGGCCGTCGCGGCCGAGAAGTTACAGCTCGATATCGTCGACGGTGACTTTCTCAACTATCCGACGGATCAACAGGTCGATACAATCGTGTCATCCTATGCGTTCCATCATTTGACGGATGATGAGAAACGGACGGCGATTCGAAGTTACGTCGAACACCTCGACGCCCCGCGCTTCGTCTTGCTCGATACGATGTTCGCCTCGCAAACAGCGAAACGGGACATCTTGGACTGGGCCGAAGCGAACGGCTATACCGATTTACTCGAGGATTTGAATCGAGAGTTTTATCCATATACCCAGACGATTCAAGCGATGCTCGAAGCAAACGGCTATACGGTTACGCTCACGCAAAAAAATAAATTCGTCTGGCTCGTCGTGGCCACGAAACAATCAGGAGGAACTCAATCATGAAAAGTTATAAAGTCGAAAGCTTTAATTTAGACCATACAAAAGTACAAGCGCCTTACGTCCGTTTAGCTGGAGTGAAGAAAGGGACGGCCGATACGATTTATAAATATGACATTCGCTTCATTCAACCGAACGAAGGGCTTATGCCGATGCGCGCCGTCCATTCGCTCGAGCACTTGATTGCCGAGAACAGCCGTAGCCACTCGAATCAAATCATTGACGTCTCGCCGATGGGTTGCCAGACAGGCTTCTATTGGACGATGTTGAACGACGGGGATTACGAAGCGATGCTCGACCTCGTTGAAGCGACACTCCGCGATGCAGCAAATGCGACAGAACTTCCAGCGCAAAACCCGATTCAATGCGGCAGCGCGAACCATCACGATTTCGAGGGTGCGAAGAAGCTCGCGGCCGACATGCTTGCTAAGCGTGACGAGTGGCACATCATCTTCAAGGACGAAGCGTAAATGATTGTCCAAAGCGTCTATGAATTGATCGGGGAGACGCCTCTTCTCGAATTGCGGACGTTACCGGTTCCTCCGGGTGTCAAAGTGTACGGCAAGCTCGAGATGATGAACCCGGGCGGTAGTGTCAAGGATCGGCTCGGTCTGCAATTGATTGAACGGGCGCTTGAACGTGGACAACTCGCACGCGGGGGAACGGTCGTCGAACCGACGGCCGGGAACACCGGGATCGGGCTCGCACTCGCCTGTCAACGTCACGGCATCAAGTTGATGACCGTCACTCCGGAGAAGTTCAGTCAAGAGAAGCAAGCGCTCATGGCGCTTCTCGGGGCGACCGTTGTCAACACGCCGACGGAGCTCGGGATGAAAGGGGCCATCGCGCGGGCGAAAGAGCTCGCCATCGAACATGACGCCTATGTGCCGGAACAGTTCTCGAATCCGGATAATCCGGACGCATACGTCGACACGCTCGCGCTCGAGCTTCAGGCCGACCTGCCGAACATCGATGTGTTCATCGCCGGGGCCGGCTCAGGGGGGACGTTTACAGGTGTCGCGAGCAAGTTGCGGCCGAACGGGACGAAGACGATCGTCGTCGAGCCGGAAGGGTCGATTTTGAACGGTGGAGCACCAGGGCCGCACAAGACAGAAGGCATCGGCGTCGAGGCGTGGCCGGCGTTCTTGCCGCGCGAGCTCGTCGACGGGATTTACACGATTACGGACGAAGAGGCGTTCTATTATGTCGCCCACCTCGCCAAACAAGAAGGTTTGCTCGTCGGAAGTTCATCCGGAGCGGCCATCGCGGCATGCGTACAAGAAGCGGCTCAGATGACAGAAGGCGTCATCGTGACGATTTTACCGGACAGCGTTGAACGTTATTTAAGTCAAGGAATAGTCAAGGAGGCAGAATATGCGTACAAAAACAGCACTCATTCACGGCGGTAAAACAACGGACCCGTTGACGGGAGCCGTCACACCACCGATTTATCAGACGAGCACGTATAAGCAAGACGGCATCGGCAATCTCCGCGAAGGGTATGAATATTCGCGGACGGCCAACCCGACACGGACGGCACTTGAGACGCTCATCGCCGATATCGAGGGCGGTGCCAGCGGGTTTGCGTTCGGTTCTGGGATGGCAGCCATCTCGACGATTTTAATGTTAATGAAATCAGGGGACCACGTCATCGTCGGTTCTGACGTATATGGGGGAACGTACCGTGTATTCAATCGAGTATTTCAATCACTTGGCTTGGAGGCAACTTTTGTCGATACGGCCGATACGCAAGCGGTCCGTGAAGCGCTCCAGCCGAACACGAAAATGATTTACGTCGAGACACCGACAAACCCGTTGTTGAACGTGACGGACATGCGCCTCATCCGCGCCATCGCCGACGAGGCGGACGTCCTGTTCGTCGTCGACAACACGTTCATGACACCGTACTTCCAAAACCCGATCGAATTGGGGGCGGACTACGTGCTTCATAGCGCCACAAAATATTTAGGCGGCCATAGCGACGTCGTCGCCGGTCTCGTCGTCGCCCGCACGGAAGAGCTGGGAGAGCGTTTGGCGTTCTTGCAAAACTCAGTCGGCGCGGTACTTGGACCACAAGACAGCTTCCTCGTTGTTCGCGGCATCAAGACGCTCGCGGTCCGCATGGAAGCGATTGAAGCGAACGCGCTCGCGCTCGTCGACTACTTGACGAAGCATGAAGCCGTCAGCCGTGTCTTGCATCCGAGTGTCGGCAGCGAAGAAGCGAAGCGGGTCCACTTGTCCCAGGCACGTGGTTTCGGTGGAATGATCGCCTTCGACGTCGGTTCAGCCGAAGCGGCCGAACTCGTCGTCGCGAAGACGAAGTACTTCACACTCGCCGAAAGTCTCGGCGCGGTCGAGAGCTTGATTAGCGTACCAGCTCGGATGACGCATGCGTCAATTCCTGCGGAACGCCGTCTCGAACTCGGGATTACGGACGGACTCGTCCGCATCTCGGTCGGCCTTGAAGATGTACAAGATTTGATTGAAGATTTGGAGCAGGCGCTCGCGACCGTGGCGACGATTCCGAACTAAGTTGCATAGCGATACGAGGTGCGCTCGCGAGCGTGCCTCTTTTTGTCGTGTGCAAGGTGAAAGAATTCGCTTGAATGTCCTAATCGCATCGACTACACTGACGATAATTGATTACGAGAGCGGGTGAACAGAGTGAACAAAGGCGTCATGCCAACGGTCGGGGCCTACGTCATGTGGGGCGTCCTACCGATTTATTGGAAGTTTTTGCAGGAAATACCGAGCGGTCAAATCTTGGCCCATCGCATCGTCTGGTCGTTCCTCTTCATCTTACTTGTCTTGAAATGGACGAAACAGTGGACCGAGTTCAACTATGCGCTTCGGCACCGGGCGACAAGGAACGCCTTTATGTTGAACGGATTTATCGTCAGTGCCAACTGGTTCGTCTACATATGGGCGGTCAATCACGGCTATATCATCGAAGCGTCACTCGGCTATTACATCAATCCGCTCGTGAGCATGGTGTTAGGTGTGCTTGTTTTTCGGGAATCATTAAATCGAGTACAATGGCTGGCGGTGACCGTGGCGGCAATCGGCGTGCTCGTCTTGACGTTCGGCTATGGGTCGTTCCCGTGGATCGCGTTCATTTTGGCCAGTACGTTCGGGTTTTACGGGATGGTGAAGAAACGCCGTCCACTTGCCTCGACGGTTAGCCTCGGCATCGAGACGCTCGCGGTCGTTCCGGTCGCTATCATTTTCTTGGGTTGGCAAACGTCTCAGGGAGGATTGACGATGACGACCGAACCGGTCATTTGGGTCGCGTTGGTCGGGACAGGCGTGATGACGGCGCTACCCCTTCTTTTGTTCGGGTACGGGGCGCAACATATCCCGTTCACGCTCGTCGGGTTTCTTCAGTTCATCGCACCGACGCTCAGTCTCGCAATCGGGGTCATTCTCTATAATGAACCGTTCACGGGCTATCACGTTTTTGCGTTCACATGTATATGGATTGCCATTTTCTTCTTTAGTTGGAACAGTTGGATCCAGACGCGGAAACGCCGTCAACTCGTCTGAATTGAAAGCTGTTACATTTCAAGAAAACATGATAATATGTTAGATGTCAGACCTATATGTCAGACCGATACATCAGAGGAGGAATTTTACGATGGAATTAGCACGTTATATCGACCACACAGCCTTGAAGGCAGAAACAACGAAAGATCAAGTCACAAAACTTTGTGCCGAGGCGCTCGAATACAAATTCGCAAGCGTCTGTGTCAACCCGACATGGGTGAAGTACGCGGCGGAACAACTCAAATCAGATGACGACGTCAAAGTATGTACGGTCATCGGCTTCCCACTCGGAGCTAACACGCCAGAAGTGAAAGCGTTCGAAACTAAAGACGCGATTGCAAACGGCGCAGGCGAAATCGATATGGTCATCAACATCGGTGCCATGAAAGACGGCGATTTCGATCTCGTTGAGCGCGATATCCGCGCTGTCGTCGAAGCGGCAAACGGAACGCTCGTTAAAGTCATCTTTGAGACGTGCCTCCTTACGAAAGAAGAAATCAAAAAAGCGGCTGAGCTTTCAGTCAAAGCAGGCGCAGACTTCGTGAAAACGTCGACTGGCTTCTCGACAGGCGGTGCGACAGTAGAAGATATCCGCCTCATGCGTGAGACGGTCGGACCAGATCTCGGCGTTAAAGCTTCAGGCGGCGTACGTGATTTCGAAGGCGCACAAGCTATGATTGATGCCGGCGCGACGCGCATCGGCGCATCAGCTGGAATCGCCATCGTTACAGGCGGACGTTCAGACAGCGACTATTAATAACTAGTGGTTGACCGCACGACTTACTTTCACTATAATATGTTATGACGTGTGAAACACGTTTCCTTAGTCGTGTAATTCGGAGGGAGGGAAAACTAGTGGAAACTCGTGTCCGTAAAAACGAATCGCTTGAAGACGCTCTTCGTCGTTTCAAACGCGGTGTTTCGAAAGATGGCACTCTTGCCGAAGTTCGCAAACGTCGTCACTACGAAAAGCCAAGCGTAAAACGTAAATTGAAATCAGAAGCTGCGCGTAAGCGTAAGAAATTCTAATTTCAGTTTCATTTGTAGAGAGGGTGTTAGCTCATGAGTCTTCAAGAACGCTTGACGGACGACATGAAGCAAGCCATGCGCGCGAAACAAAAAGATCGTCTCACGACGATCCGGATGGTCAAAGCGTCGCTCCAAAATGAGGCCATCAAATTTGGTCGACAAGATCTAACTGAGGAAGAGGAACTCACGGTGCTCAACCGAGAGATGAAACAGCGCAGAGACTCCCTCCGAGAATTCGAAAGCGCTGGTCGTGAAGACCTTGCTTCTAAAGTAGCTGACGAGATTGTCGTACTAGAGGCCTATATGCCTGAACAACTTTCTGAAGATGAAGTCACGGCGATCGTGAAAGCAGCTATTGCTCAAACGAATGCTACAGGCCCGTCGGATATGGGTAAGGTGATGGGCGTCGTCATGCCTCAAGTTAAAGGCAAGGCAGACGGTGGTCTTGTGAACCGCATTGTCAAACAACAATTGACGAATTAATGAGAGAGACAGGGATTTTTGGGTCAAACCAAAAGTTTCTGTCTTTTTTTGCGTATTCCGAAACCAAAAGCGAACTTGTTTCGTATACACTAGAGATAAGAGGTAGCTTGTGAACTCGGAAGGGGGTTGCAATACGATGACATTTGGTCTCGGAGTGATTCTAACGGTGTTTTTTGTCGGGATCGTCCTTCTAGGAATTGAAGTGTTCGTTGCCGGTTTTGGATTGTTCGGCGTGCTAGGGATTGGGGCGGTCGTCGCCAGTTTGATTATGGCGGGTGCCACAATCGGACAACTGTGGTTGTCGCTTGGTTTAGCCACGGCCATCGTCGCTGGACTCGGATTTTGGGCATATCGTCGCCTACAGTCCAATCGATCGCTCATGTATAAAGGGTTGATTTTGACCGATTCGACGTCAACAGACAAAGGGTATTTGTCCCACGATGACCGCAAACGGTTGCTCGGGAAAGTCGGGGTCACGTTGACGCCGCTTCGCCCGGCGGGTACCGCTGAGATTGACGGAGAACGGATTGATGTCGTGACAGAAGGTAGCTATCTCGATTCGCAAACGAAAATTCAGGTGTATAAAGTCGATTCAGGACGCGTTGTCGTCCGCAACTTTATAGAGCCGAAGGAGGATGTAACAGAATGACACCAGAACTATTGACCACGTTACTCATCTCGGGTGGAGGATTGATTGCGCTCGCCGTATTCTTCACGTTCGTACCGGTCGGGCTGTGGATCAGCTCGTTCGCCGCTGGCGTCCACGTCTCGATCTTCACACTAATCGGGATGCGACTCCGTCGCGTCGTCCCATCGAAAATCGTCAACCCGCTCATCAAAGCGGTCAAAGCCGGCATCGGCTTGAACACGAACCAGCTCGAGAGTCACTTCTTGGCCGGGGGTAACGTCGACCGCGTCGTCAACGCCTTGATTGCGGCCCACCGTGCCGATATCGAATTATCGTTTGAACGTGCCGCAGCAATCGATCTTGCTGGCCGTAACGTGTTAGAGGCGGTTCAAATGTCCGTTAACCCGAAAGTCATCGAAACGCCGTTCATCGCCGGTGTGGCCATGGACGGGATTGAAGTGAAGGCGAAAGCCCGCATCACGGTCCGTGCCAACATCGACCGTCTTGTCGGGGGTGCCGGGGAAGAGACGATTATCGCCCGTGTCGGTGAAGGGGTCGTCTCGACGATCGGTTCACAACACAACCATAAGCACGTCTTGGAGAACCCTGATATGATTTCACGTACCGTATTGACGAAAGGTCTCGATTCAGGGACCGCGTTTGAAATCCTATCAATCGATATCGCCGACATCGATATCGGTAAAAACATCGGGGCGGTCCTCCAGACCGACCAAGCCGAAGCTGATAAGAAAATCGCGCAAGCGAAAGCGGAAGAACGCCGCGCGATGGCGATCGCCCGTGAGCAAGAGATGAAATCATCGGTCGAAGAGATGCGCGCCAAAGTCGTCGCGGCCGAGGCGGAAGTCCCGCTCGCGATGGCCGACGCACTTCGAAATGGCAAACTCGGGGTCATGGATTACGTCAACTACTTGAACGTCCAAGCCGATACAGAAATGCGTAAAGCGATCGGTCATCCTGTCGAATCTGATAGAGAGTAACGGACATGGATGGACTCTGGGTACTACTCTTAGCCGCTTTCGGGATTGCCTCGGCGGTCATGAAGCGGATGGAGAAACCATCATCTACTGGAGAACGACCACCGAGTACGGATTTGAAACGTTATCTCGATACGGTCGGTGACATGATGAAAGAAGTCGAGGCGACGTTCGATGAGCCGCGCAACAAGCAAGACAAACCGGCTCCTCAGAAACTACGTCGCCGTGTCGCCGCACCGGCCGAAACGACAGACCGACATGCACCGCGTCGACGTGAAGAGCTACCGCACGTGAGTGCCCAGTTCGAACAGACGGTCAAAATTCCACCGATTTCCGAGTCGACCGAGTCGCGGCCACAACCGCGCATCTCGATGAAGCAAGTTCGGCAAGCGGTCGTGTGGAGTGAAATTTTGCAACCGCCGGTGTCGAAACGCCGTCGTTAAACCTGAGGCAGTGACTCCGTGTCACTGCTTCTTTTTGTTGGAGGAATGGACGGTCTTTCTTTCACGAACGGCTTGATAGTGCTAAAGTAAAGAAGGAACAATCTACTGATGGGGAGGAGAAACAACCATTGATTATGACTGATAAAATTCCGTTCGTCATGGAACATGCGAACGAAGCGCAGGCGCTCCTCGGACCGAAGGACGAGGTATTTCAAGCTATCGAAGCAGAACTCGCGGTCGCACTCACTCCTCGTGGAGAAGAATTAATCATTCAGGCCGATACGGCCGATACGCTCGAATTGACGAAGGCCGTTATCAAGACGTTGCAACAACTCGTTAAAAAAGGGGCTCGCTTGAACGAAAGCGATGCCATCAGTGTGATTCAACACATCAAGGTCGGCAAGGGCGACGAGTTGCTCGAGCATTATGAGCGAGTCGTCTTCACGACGAACAAAGGGAAACCGATTCGGGCGAAAACGGTCGGGCAGAGCCGATATGTCCGGGCCATCGAAAAACGTGACCTCGTGTTCGGAATCGGACCGGCGGGGACCGGGAAGACATATTTGGCCGTCGTCTTGGCAGCGCGTGCGCTGAAAGAAGGCCAAGTCAAACGAATCATTTTGACGCGTCCGGCGGTCGAAGCGGGTGAAAACTTGGGCTTCTTGCCGGGGGACTTGAAAGAGAAGGTCGACCCGTACTTGCGTCCGTTGTACGACGCCTTGTTTGACGTCTATGGCGTCGAACAGACGAACCGATTGCTCGAACGCGGCACAATCGAAGTCGCGCCGCTCGCTTACATGCGCGGCCGGACGCTTGAAGATGCGTTCGTCATTTTAGACGAGGCGCAGAATACGACGAAAGAACAGATGAAGATGTTTTTGACGCGACTCGGGTTCGGCTCGAAAATGGTCGTCACCGGCGATTTGACGCAAGTCGATTTGCCGAAAGGTAAAGCGTCAGGATTGCAAGAAGCGTTACATCTGCTTGAAGGTGTCGATGGGATTCATTTTGAACATTTCACGTCGTCCGACGTCGTTCGCCATCCGCTCGTCAAGAAAATCATTAACGCCTATAGTACCGAACTCACATAACCAAAAGGGGGGGCACTGATGCAGCAAGCACGTCATTGGACGGTCGCGACAATCTCCGTCCTCTTTTTTCTCATTTTAGGCGCGATTCTATACTTTACGGTGCGCCCATCCATCATTAGTGTCGAGCCGCTCGGGATTGCCGAACAGGACATTCGCTCGCCGGTCACGATTGAAGACCGGACGGCGACGGAGCGGTTACGACAAGATGCGATCAATAGCGTCGGCAGTCAGTTCTCGTTGCGGCGTGAGTTTGCCGATCAACAGATCGCCAAAGTCGAGCAACTGTTCGCAGCGTTCGAAGAGACGGAAGATGACACCGAGCTATCAGACATCAAAAATCGCTTGAATTCGACCGAGGTGAACGGATTCCTCGGTGATGATGAACTGAACCTTCTGCTCGAGGCGAGCGAGAACACCCGTCGTACGGTCGAAGACGTCACCGTGACGGCGCTCCAAGAAGTGATGGGTAACCGCATCGACACGAGCTCACAGTCCATCTCAGAAGCGAGAGATCGGGCTGAGACACTTGTCGACCAATCACCGCTCTCACTCGAGTTCCGGGCGATCGCTAACAGCCTGAGCGATCAATTGATCGTACCGAACTACGTGTTCGACTCTGAAGCGACACGTGAGAAAGAACAGCAGGCGGTCGATGCGGTCGAACCGGTCATCATTCAAGAAGGCCAGTTGCTCGTCAACCAAGGCGAGGTCGTGACGCGCGAAATCTACCGCAAACTCGAATTGACAGGGGCTATCGATCCAAATCGTTCGTTCGCACCGCTGTTTGGGGCTTACTTACTGAGCGGACTGTTGACGATCGGTTTTCTGTTCATGTTAATCCGTTCGAAAATTCAACAACTGTTACTCCGCCCTAAAATCTTGATTACTGTCTATGGATTATTATTGTTACAGCTCGGCATCTTCTTTGGTGTCGGTTATATCGGTATCGAGTTCACGACATATGCGTACGTGCTCGCACCGACGGCATTCGTCGTCCTGTTGCTGCGTATCCTCGTCGATGAACGGGTCGCGCTCGCCTCGGCGTTGATCACGATGATTGCCGGGTCGATTGTGGCGAGTTTCGGGCAAAACACGAGCTTCATGACCGTCGTCTATTTCGCGACCGGAAGTTTCTTGGCCGTCTTCCTCGTCGAACCGAAGATTCAGCGCAAACGACTATTCTTGTCCGGTGTGTTGCTCGGCATTATCAATATCATCATGGTACTCGCGCTCTTGTTCTTGCGCAACACGCAAGTGACGTGGGAGATGGTCGCCTACTTATCCGGTTTCGCCATCACGAGCGCGCTGTTGTCCATCGTGCTCACGTTCGGCTTCTTGCCGTTCCTTGAACCGTGGTTCGGCGTCCTATCGTCGGGTCGCCTCATCGAATTGATGAGTCCGACGCATCCGCTGTTACGCAAGTTGTTGATGGAGGCCCCGGGGACGTATCATCACAGCATGATGGTCGCCAACTTGGCCGAATCGGCTTGCGAGGCGATTGGTGCCGACGGACTGCTCGCCCGGGTCGCCAGTTATTATCATGACCTCGGTAAAACCGAGCGTCCGCTCCATTTCATCGAGAATCAGCAGAACGGCGTCAACCCGCACGACCGGCTCACACCGGAGGAATCAGCCGACATCATCATGGCCCATCCATATGACGGGGCCGATCTGTTGAGTCGTTATAAGTTGCCAAAAGAGATTATCGATATCGCCGAGCAACATCACGGCACATCGCTCTTGAAGTTCTTTTATGTGAAAGCGAAAGAGACGCGTGACGTCAATGAATCACGGTTCCGCTACCCGGGACCGAAGCCGCAGACACGCGAGGCGGCGGTCGTCATGATCGTCGATTCAATCGAGGCGGCGGTCCGGTCACAGAAGCAACCGACACCAGAACGGATTCGTCAGCTCGTCAGTGCGATTATTCGTGATAAGCTACAAGACGGGCAATTCGAAGACTGCGAGTTGACGACGAAAGAAGTATGGCGCGTCGGGGAAAGCGCGTGTGAGACGCTGACCGGCCTGTTCCATGAACGAATCGAGTATCCAGAACTGAAGAAAGAAGGAGACTTACATGCAAATCATTTCGAACGATGAGCACGGCTTATTGTCGGATGCTCAAATCGAGCTCGTTGAATCCATATTGGTCCATGCGGCGATGGAAGAAGACGTCGAAGAACCGAGTGAGCTATCGGTCACGTTCTTGACGAACGATGAGATTCAAGCCATCAACCGCGAATGGCGCGGGAAAGATGCGGCGACCGACGTCATCAGTTTCGCCTTTGATGAGATGGGAGAAGACGAGATGGACTTCATGCTCGATGAAGACGAGCCCCGTCTCCTAGGGGACTTGCTCATCTCGGTCGAACGTTGTCGCGAACAGGCGGCCGATTATGGCCACTCGTTCGAACGGGAACTCGGATTCTTGGCGATTCACGGATTTCTCCACTTGCTCGGGTATGACCATATGACGCCCGAGGAAGAAGCAGAGATGACGGCGCGCCAAGAACAAGTGCTCGCTCACTTCGAGCTGAAACGAGGCGAAGTGTGAAACCGTTCTGGTTCGCCTTGCACGGCATCGTGCACGCAGTGCGGACCGAACGCAACATGCTGATTCATCTCGTATCGAGCCTGCTCGTCGTCGTGTTTGCCTGGTGGCTCCCGACGACGAAACTCGAGAACTTGATTCTGTTCGGCTGGGTCGTGCTCGTCATCGCGCTCGAGCTGATGAACACGGCGGTCGAACGCACGGTCGACCTCGTCACGAAAGACATCCACCCCCTCGCGAAGCAAGCGAAAGACGTCGCGGCCGGGTCGGTCCTCGTCGCAGCGATCGGGGCCGCCATCACGGCACTATTCATTTTTGGCCCTTATATAATCGACAAATTCGTTATATGATTGAACGTATTGGAAATTTAGAAAGCAGGTGCACTATGTATCAAGAAGATTTTAAATCAGGTTTTGTGTCCATCATCGGTCGTCCGAACGTCGGGAAATCGACGTTCTTGAATCGGGTCATCGGACAAAAGATTGCCATCATGTCAGACAAGCCGCAGACGACGCGCAATAAGGTCCAAGGTGTGTATACGACGGATGATTCGCAAATCATCTTTATCGACACGCCAGGGATTCATAAGCCGAAACACCGTCTCGGCGATTTCATGATGAAAGTCGCGACGAACGCACTACGTGAAGTCGACGCGATCCTCTTCATGGTCAACGTCACGGAACCGCGCGGCGCCGGCGATGAGTTCATCATCGAGAAGTTGAAAGGGCTCGACACGCCAATCATTCTCGTCATGAACAAAATCGACTTGATTCATCCGGACGAGATTCCGGCTGTCATCGAGCAGTATACGAATCAACTCGATTTCGCGGCGTACGTCCCGATTTCGGCACTTCAAGGCAACAACGTCGAACCGCTCCTTAAAGAAATCAAAAAGTTGCTCCCGGAAGGACCGATGTATTATCCGGCCGACCAAGTGACCGACCACCCGGAACGGTTCATCATCTCTGAATTGATTCGCGAGAAAGTGCTCCATAAGACGCGTGATGAAGTGCCGCACTCAATCGCGGTCGCAATCGAATCGATCAAGAAACGGGAAAACTCGGAAATGATTGATGTCGAGGCCGTGATCATGGTCGAGCGTGATTCTCAAAAAGGAATCGTCATCGGCAAAAAAGGTGCGATGCTCCGCGAAATCGGGACAGAAGCGCGCCACGACATCGAGGCGCTCCTCGGGACGAAAGTGTATTTGAACCTATGGGTGAAAGTGCAAAAAGATTGGCGTAACAAGATGGGCCAACTCCGCGACCTCGGTTTCCGCGACGACGAGTATTAAGCCATGTTGCAAAAGGTCACGGGAATCGTCATTCGGACCGTCAATTACGGAGAGTCGAACAAAGTCGTCACCTTGTTCACCGAAGAGCTCGGAAAAGTTGCCGTCATGGCACGAGGGGCGAAAAAGCCGGGCAGCCGTCTGCATTCGTCGAGTCAGCCGTTCGTCGAAGCGGTATATATCTTTCCGGCGAGTCGTGGCCTCGGCCAATTGAAATCGTCGGATGTGATCACGTCTTATCCGGAAATCCGAAAAGACGTCGAGCGGATGGCATACGCCATGTATTGGCTCGAACTCGTCGACCGGACGGTAGAGGACCGCGTCCCGAACCGTCCGCTCTATCGCATCTTGAACGACGCCCTGCAGGCGCTCAATGCAGGGATGGATCCGGAAGTGATCACGCATCACTTCGAACTGCGCATTTTGCACTTGCTCGGGGTCGCACCGGTCTTGACCGGCTGCATCCGGTGCAACGATGTGACCGACCCGATGTACTTCTCGGTGACGGCCGGCGGCTTCCTCTGCGCCCGGCACCAAGAAGAAGGATCGATTCGCATGAGCGAGCGTCTGGCGAAGTTGCTCTATTTGATGAGCCGGCACGAACTGTCCGAATTCAGTAACGTTCCGCTCACGAAAGAGACGCGGATTCTGCTCCGACAGCTGTTTGATGCGTATATGGACTCCTATAGCGGTCTGCGGCTGAAGACGAAACGGGTCCTCGACCAAATGCAGCGATTGTACTTGAACGATGATTGACTTTTTCGACAAGATTCGATACCATAATCTACGATTAGACAAATGAAATAGCGTGCGCAATGAAGGAAAACAAGTAGCTTTTATACCGTGGGTGCAGCGAGTTCGGGAAGGTGGAAGCCGAACGCCAGGTTGAAGTGAATGGCAATTCCAGAGCGCCCACAATCCAAAGAGTGGCCTCATCTCGAGGCAAGTAGGGTGGAACCGCGGGTAATCCCGTCCCTATGTGCATGGCACATAGGGGCGTTTTTTGTCGTTTCAATACTTTTGGAGGTGTCACATATGAAGCACATGACCGTGCAAGAAATTATTTTGACGTTACAAAATTTCTGGGCGTCGAAAGGCTGTTTGACAATGCAAGCGTATGACGTTGAGAAAGGGGCCGGCACGATGAACCCGATGACGTTCCTACGGAGTCTCGGACCCGAGCCGTGGAACGTCTGTTACACAGAGCCATCACGTCGTCCGGCGGATGGACGGTACGGAGAAAACCCGAACCGCTTGTATCAGCATCACCAATTCCAAGTCATCATGAAGCCGTCGCCAAGCAACATCCAAGAGCTTTACTTAGAGAGCTTAGAGTTGATCGGGATCAACCCGCTCGAGCACGACATCCGTTTCGTCGAAGACAACTGGGAGAACCCGACGTTCGGTGCGGCCGGACTCGGTTGGGAAGTCTGGTTGAACGGGATGGAAATCACTCAGTTCACGTATTTCCAACAAGTTGGTGGCATCGAGTGCGATCCGATCGCCGTCGAGATCACGTACGGTCTTGAACGTCTTGCGTCATATATCCAAGAAGTCGAAAGCGTGTTTGACCTCGTCTGGACAGACGGATTCAAATATGGCGATATCTTCTATCAGCCGGAATTCGAACATTCAAAATATACGTTCGAGCTCTCGGACGTCGATATGTTGTTCACATTGTTCGATACGTATGAAAAAGAAGCGAAGCGTGCCTTGGACGAAAACCTCGTCTTCCCGGCTTACGACTATATCCTTAAATGTTCGCATACGTTCAACCTTCTCGATGCGAAAGGCGCCATCTCGGTGACAGAACGGACCGGTTTCATCCAACGCGTCCGTAACATGTCCCGTGCCTGTGCCGCCAAATTTATCGAAGAGCGGGAACGTCTCGGTTTCCCACTTTTGAACCAACAGAAAGCAGGTGCCCTTGATGCGTGACCTTTTATTAGAAATCGGACTTGAAGAATTACCAGCCCAATACGTCCTCCGTTCAGAAAAACAATTGGCGGAACGCGTAACTACCTTCTTGACGGAAGCCCGTGTCCAATTCGGTGCCATCACCGTTTATTCGACACCGCGCCGCCTCGCCGTTCTCGTCAAAGACGTGGAAGAGAACCAACAAGATTTGACGGAGACGCTTCGCGGACCAGCGAAAAAGATTGCTCAAGATGCTGAAGGAAACTGGTCGAAAGCAGCCGCCGGCTTTGCCCGTGGCCGCGGCCTATCGGTCGACGACTTGTACTTCGCCGAAGAGAAAGGTGTCGAGTACGTCTTCGCCGACCGTCATGAATCAGGTCAACCGACGAGCACGTTGCTCCCAGCACTCGAAGACGTCGTCCGTGGCATGACGTTCCCGAAAAACATGAAGTGGGGCACGAGCAGCCTACGCTATATGCGTCCGATTCGTTGGCTCGTCGCCTTGTTCGGTACCGAACAAATCGATTTCGAAATCGAAGGCGTGAAGACGGGGAACGTGACGCGTGGTCACCGTTTCTTGAGTAAGGGTGACGTCGTCATCACGGAACCGGCTGCCTATGCTGAGACGCTTGAACGCGAGTTCGTTGTCGCTTCGTACGAAGACCGGAAAGGGCGCATCGAACGTCAAATCGAGGAGTTGGCTTCAGAACAGGGTTGGACCGTCCCGCTCGATGCCTCGTTGCTCGAAGAAGTGACGAACCTCGTCGAGTGGCCGACAGCGCTATTCGGTGAATTCGATGCACGTTATCTCGAACTTCCAGAAGAAGTCTTGATTACGACGATGAAAGAACATCAGCGCTATTTCCCGGTTTATATCGGTGAAACGCTCAAAAACTATTTCGTGACCGTCCGTAACGGAAATGCTGAACACCTTCAAAACGTTGCCAAAGGGAACGAGAAGGTCATCCGGGCCCGCTTGGCAGATGCCGTCTTCTTCTATGAGGAAGACCAAAAGACGAAGATTGACGAACAACTCGTCCGTCTCGACCGCATCGTCTTCCATGAGAAGTTGGGCACGACGGGAGATAAGGTCCGTCGCGTCGAACAGCTCGCAGGAACGCTTGCGCCATTGTTCAATGCGGATGCAGCCAAAGTGGCGCGTGCCGGTGCCATCCATAAGTTCGACCTCGTCAGCCAAATGGTGTATGAGTTCACAGAACTTCAAGGAGTGATGGGTGAGAAGTATGCGCTCCAACAAGGTGAGGACGCGGAAGTGGCCGCGGCGATCCGTGAGCACTACATGCCGCGCTTTGCTGGTGATGCCTCGCCGGCGACATCGACGGGTGCCGTACTCGCACTCGCCGATAAACTGGATTCGATTGCTGCCTTCTTCGGAATCGGCATGATCCCGAGCGGTTCACAAGATCCGTTTGCGCTCCGTCGTCAAGCCCAAGGGGTCGTTCAAATTTTGGCGGATTGGAAGATTGCTTTGCCACTCGACAAATTACTTTCACAAGTTGTCGATTCGCAACTTCAGGCAGGACTTTACGATGCCGATAAAGAACAAGTCAAGGCGCAACTCGAGGACTTCTTCATGCTTCGCTTGAAGTATCGTCTGCAAGAGCGACAAGTCCGTTATGACGTCATTGACGCGGTCTTGACGACTGGCCTTGCGATCGACCGACTCGATGCGAGAGCGGATGCGGTTCAAGCCATGCTCGCGAGCGAGGCGAAACTGCTCATCGAACAATTGACACGCGTCGTCAACATCGCTAAAAAAGGCGAGGCCGGGGACGTCGATCCGTCATTGTTTGAAAATACGGAGGAGAAAGATCTCCACGCTGCCATCGAAGCGACGTTACCGGAGACGGAACGCGCGGTCGAGGCGGGCGACTATCATCAAGCAATCACATCATTGCGCGCCCTAGAACATCCGATTAGCACTTATTTTGAAAATACAATGGTCATGAGCGATGTCGAAGCGATTCGCGAGAACCGTCTGCGCGAGATGAAACGACTCGCTGCGACAATCGAGAATGTCGCCGATTTTAGCGCGCTCGTACTCTGACCAAACTTGAGGGGGTTGGCTATGCAGCTGAATGAACGCCAACAGAAGATCGTTGAAATCGTAAGGGTCAACGGACCGATCACGGGGGAGCAGATCGCCCAAGAGCTATCGCTCACCCGGGCCACGCTCCGACCGGACCTTGCCATTTTGACGATGACTGGAATACTAGAAGCCCGACCGCGTGTCGGCTACACGTTCGTCGGCAAACGAAACTCATCCCTGCTTCGGGAAAAGCTTGACTCGTTGACGGTCGGAGACTTCATGTCGTCGGCGAAAGTCGTCAGTAACGAGATGACGGTGTATGACGCTGTCGTGACGTTGTTCTTGGAAGACGTCGGCTCGCTGTTTGTCGTCGGGAAAGACAATGAGCTCGTCGGCGTCCTATCGCGTAAAGACTTACTCCGGGCTGCCATCGGTAATCAAGATCTCGATCAGTTGCCGGTCAACGTCATCATGACCCGGATGCCGAACATCACGGTATGTGAGAAGGGTGAGACGTTGATTCGGGCCGGAATGAAGTTGATCGAGAAGCAAATCGATGCCATGCCGGTCGTTGAAGAGAAGGATGGCAAGCTGATTGTGCTCGGTCGCATGACGAAGACGAACATGACGAAAGTATTGATCGCGCTCGCTAACGATGAGTCGTTCTGAGGAGGAATCTGGTTTGACACTGACACAAAAACAACTCGTATTTGTCGTGAGCGATTCAGTCGGCGAGACGTGTGAACTCGTCGTCCGGGCCGCGAGCATCCAATTCCATGAGAATGCGATTGAGACGCTCCGCATCCCGTTCGTCGAAGATGAACAGACGATTCACGACGTCGTGACACAAGCGCGTGCCCAAGGAGCGGTCATCGCCTTCACGTTGGTCAATGAAGAACACCGGTCATTGCTCGTCCGTCTCGGACAAGAGTACGGTGTGAAGACGGTCGATTTGCTCGGGGATTTGCTCGATGTGCTCGCTGGTCAACTCGGTGAGAGTCCGCGTGAAAAACCAGGACTCATCTATCGTTTGGACGAAGATTATTTTCGGAAAATCGAAGCGATGGAGTTCGCGGTCAAGTACGATGACGGACGTGATCCGCGCGGGTTGAAAAAGGCGGACATCGTCCTCGTCGGCGTCTCACGGACATCGAAGACACCGCTCTCGCAGTATTTGGCCCTGAAGCGCTATAAGGTCGCGAACGTGCCGCTCGTGCCGGAGTCACGCCCGCCGGAAGAACTGTTTGAATTGCCGCCTGACAAGTGTGTCGGCTTGATTATCTCCCCTGACAAATTGATTTCGATTCGGATGGAACGGTTGAAGTCGCTCGGATTAAAACCCGAGGCCGATTACGCCCAACTCGAACGGATTAACCGGGAGCTCGAATACGCCCGTGGGATTTACGAGCGGATCGGTTGCGAGGTCATCGATGTGACGAACAAGGCCGTCGAAGAGACGGCTGGCATCATTTTGCGGATGCTCGATCAATCAAAAGAGGATTGAGCACTCGGATTAGTAATCGACTGGTGATAACGGTATAATAGAGTACTGACATGACATTGAAACGGAACGTGGTGAACGTTCCGTTTCGTTGCGAGTTTGGATAGGGAGTGGTCAAGTTGCCGCGCATACCGGATGAAGTCATTGCGGAAGTAAAACAAGCCACAGATATCGTTGATTTAATTAGTGAACGCGTTGAATTGAAGAAGCAAGGACATCGTCTCGTCGGGCTTTGCCCGTTCCACTCGGAGAACAGCCCATCGTTCTCCGTGTCCCCGGAGAAAGGGATGTATCACTGTTTCGGATGCGGCGCCGGCGGGAACGTGTTCACGTTCGTTATGGAGACGGAAGGACTATCGTTTCCAGAGACGATTGAACGCCTCGCCACGCGAGCGAATATCGCAATCGAAGGTGGCGTGTCGGGCGACGAGGAATTATCGCGAGACCAAGTCCTCCGTAAACAGATGCGCGATGCGCATCGGGTCGTGGCCGACTTGTATCGCGAGGTGTTGATGAAGACCGAGGCGGGCGAAGTCGGATTGACGTATTTGCAGCAGCGCGGTTTAGAGGAGTCGACCATCGGTCAGTATAAGATCGGTTACGCGCCCGACCATCGCCGATTCACCGTGGATTCATTAGAACGAAGAGGTTTCGACCTCGAGGTCATGGTAGAAGCGGGATTGATTTCTAAGTCTAGATCCGGTGAATATTTCGACCGGTTCGAAGGCAGAGTCGTCTTTCCGATTGCGGATCGAGACGGCACCATCGTCGGATTTAGCGGACGGGCGATCGATGAGCGACAGCCAAAGTACGTCAATACGGCGGATACTCCGTTATTTAATAAGAGTGAACTCTTATTCGGGTTCTCACAGGCCCGCGCCACGATGCGCAAACAAAAACGTGTCTTGCTCGTCGAAGGAAACGTCGACGTCTTACAAGTCGCGCAAGCCGGGACGAAAGAAGTCGTCGCCTCGCTCGGGACGGCGTTCTCGTCCCAACATGCCCGCGCCTTGGCCCGCATGGTCGAAGAAGTCATCATCTGTTACGACGGCGATACGGCCGGACAGGAAGCGACGATGAAAGTCGTCCGCTTGCTCGAAGGCTATCCGCTCGACGTGCAAGTGTTGATGTTACCTGAGAAGACCGACCCGGACGACTACATTCGGACGAACGGGGCGGAACAGTGGCGTAAATTGGTCGAATCGGAACGGTTGTCCGTCCTCGATTTCATGAACCGCACGCTCCGGCGTGGGAAAAACATGAATCGAGAAGGAGAACGGATACGGTTTATTGAATCTATGCTTGTGGAAATTAGTAAAACGGATAACTCGATTCGCCGTGACCTGTACTTGAAGAAGCTGGCCAACGAATTTGAGATTCCGGTCGAGACGTTATTGTCGCGGATGCCGAAGACGTCTTCGAAAGAAGCCGTCCCACAGCCCGTCCGCGAACCGGAGCCGGTCCGCCGGCGTTCGTCTAAAGCAAACGAGCCACGCTACGTCAAAGCGGAGAAGTTATTGCTGCGGGCGATGTTGAGTGGTCCGGAACGGGTTCGTTTCGTCCGGGACCGCCTCGGTCTGTCCTACCAGGACGAGGTGCACCGGATGTTGGCGACGGCATTGTATGAAATCGTCTCCGAGGACATGACACACGAGGAGTTCGAACAGGTCGCCCCTCCGTTCATGGAACGATATTGTGACCAACGTCCGGACTATGCGAATCGTTATGCCGAGATTCGACTCATGGCCGCACCGGATGAACTGACCGAAGAGGTTTTAGATGAATACATTAAGGTCATAAACAGTTATGAGGAACAGCGTCAAATCGAGCGGGCGAAAAGGGAAATCGGACAAGATGCCGAAAGTATAGTAGACCAGGCATCCAAGTTACAAGAATTGATTACCCGGAGTCGTCGGCTTCGTGAACGATGAACGTGGAGGAAGTTTGGAAGGAGTTGAACTGCTAGATGGCAGAGAAGAAAAAAGAGGATTTATTTAACGCCATAGAGGAACTTGAGAAATTAGGGAAGAAAAAAGGCGTCGTATCGATGCAGGAGATTCAAGATCGCCTCAGCCATTTCGAGGTGGACTCAGACTTTATCGATAACTTCATCGAAGATTTAGAAGGTAAAGATATCCGCGTCACAGAAGATGCGGCCGATGCCGAAGAGACGCCATCGAAAAAAGAAGACGAAGAGGTCGATTTGAACGACCTATCTGTCCCACCGGGCATTAAAATCAATGACCCGGTCCGCATGTACTTGAAAGAAATCGGACGCGTCGATCTTCTTAGCGCGAAAGATGAGACTGAACTCGCGAAGCGGATTGAACAAGGCGATGAAGAGGCGAAGAAACGCCTTGCCGAAGCCAACCTCCGTCTCGTCGTCTCGATTGCGAAACGTTATGTCGGGCGCGGCATGCTCTTCCTCGACTTGATTCAAGAAGGAAACATGGGCCTCATTAAAGCCGTCGAGAAGTTCGACTATATGAAAGGGTTCAAGTTCTCGACATATGCGACGTGGTGGATTCGTCAAGCAATCACACGTGCCATCGCGGACCAAGCCCGGACAATCCGGATTCCGGTTCACATGGTCGAGACCATTAACAAATTGATTCGTGTTCAACGTCAATTGTTGCAAGACCTCGGACGCGAACCGTCGCCTGAAGAGATTGCCAAAGAGATGGAGCTCACACCTGAGAAGGTGCGTGAAATCTTGAAAATCGCTCAAGAACCGGTGTCACTTGAGACGCCGATTGGTGAAGAAGACGATTCACACCTCGGTGATTTCATTGAAGACCAAGATGCGATGGCTCCACAAGATGCCGCCGCGTATGAATTGCTCAAAGAACAACTCGAAGACGTGCTCGACACGCTCACGGACCGTGAAGAGAACGTACTCCGTCTCCGCTTCGGACTCGATGACGGCCGCACGCGTACGCTTGAAGAAGTCGGTAAAGTGTTCGGCGTCACCCGTGAGCGGATTCGTCAAATCGAGGCGAAGGCACTTCGGAAACTTCGTCACCCGAGCCGTTCGAAACGCTTGAAAGACTTCCTCGATTAATTGTGTTTTTGAATAAAATGTGAAGTTTTAGAAGAAAGGAAGGAAAATGAGTGATTTTCCTTCCTTCTTTATTATTTTTTGAGTAAAATAGTGATGGGTAGAAATTTGGAATGAACATGAGGGGGAAATGCAATGCGTAATCCATTGTTACCGTTTGCAGCGATTGCGATCGTCGCAATCATTGCCATGGTCTCATTATCGTATTTTGGCGTAAACCAAGCACAACAAGCTGCTGAAGGTCCGTCTGTCACTGAGATGAACCCAGAAGACTTGTATGCGGCTAAAGGCTGCACAGGTTGCCACGGTGGAAATCTCGAAGGAGGCGTCGGTCCTGCCTTGACTGGTGTCGGCGAACGTTTATCGGCTGAAGAAATCACGAACATCATCGTCAACGGTAAAGGTGCGATGCCAGCTGGCCTCGCGACTGCCGAAGAGGCGGACGTGCTCGCGACTTGGTTGCTCGAACAATAAGAGGGAAACGTACTCCTAACGGGGTACGTTTTTTATTGTCCTGGCTATCAATATTCGTTACCCTAATAGTGAAGAAGTAGAAAAAGGAGTTGTCCCTATGCAAGAACAAGTGACGTTAGACCGGCGGCTGAAGCAAGTCGTCGATTTCATCCCGAAAGGTAGCGTAGTGGCGGACATTGGATCTGACCACGCCTACGTGCCGTGCTACCTCGTCCAACAAGGCATCGTCAATCGAGCCATCGCCGGCGAAGTGAACCGCGGACCGATGGAGGCGGCAAAAGCGCAAGTCGCGTTGATTGGCGCGACTGAACAGATTGACGTCCGTCTCGGTGACGGACTCGCCGTCCTCGAAGCAGATGAGGCGACCTGTATCTCAATCTGTGGGATGGGAGGAAGTTTGATTCGGTCGATTTTAGAGAGTGGCCGTGACAAGTTAGGCGCGGTCGAACGCCTCGTCTTGCAACCGAACGTGGATGGACAACACGTCCGCGAATGGTTGCTCGACGCAGGTTTCGTGTTGATCGCCGAGTCCATCGTCGAAGAGAACGATAAAGTATATGAGATTCTCGTCGGAGAACGTGGTACGGAGACCCGCTATAGTTCGGATGAAACGGAACGGGCTTGGCAGCTCATGTTCGGACCTTACTTGCTCGAGACACGGCCTGAGGCGTTCAAGCTGAAATGGGGACGCGAAGCGGACAAGCTCGATTATGTGCTCGGTCAAATGGCCGAGGGGGCACAGACCGAGGCGCTCATCCAGAAACAGGAGGAGTTCAAGACGTTACGTGACAAAATGAGAGAGGTGAGCAACTAATGGCGAACGGAAACCATGTCATCCAATTGTTTGACGAATTTGCCCCGAAACATCTTGCCGTCGAGGGCGATAAAATCGGTCTCCAAATCGGTACGTTGAATAAACCGGTACATCGGGTCATGGTGACGCTCGACGTGCTCGAATCGGTCGTCGATGAGGCCATCGAACGAGACGTCGACTTGATTATCGCCCATCATCCACCGATTTTCAGTGCTCTCGAACAAGTGAACGACCGCAGTGCGGCAGGGCGCATCGTCATGAAATGCATTCGGCATGACATCGCCGTCTATGTGGCCCACACGAACTTGGACGTCTGCGAGGGCGGGGTCAACGACTGGATGAGTGAGGCACTCGGGTTGGTCGATCCGACGGTGCTCATCCCGACGTATGAAGAACCGGTGTATAAACTGTCCGTGTTCGTCCCGACGACGCATCGACAAGCCGTGTCGGATGCGCTCGGCCGGGCCGGAGCCGGTCGTCTCGGAGATTATGGGGACTGTCAGTTCACCGTCTCGGGAGAGGGTCAGTTCACACCACTCGAAGGGTCGGACCCCTATCTAGGCCAACACGGCAAGATGGAACATGTCGAGGAAGTGAAAATCGAGACGATTGTCACGGAGAGCCAAAAGAAACGAGTACTCAAGGCGATGACGGACGCACATCCATATGAAGAGGTCGCCTATGATTTGATTCGGGACGACATCGAGGGGCGTGTGTTCGGTCTCGGGCGCATTGGTCGTCTGTCGACCCCGCTCACACTCGCTGCGTTCGCAGAGCACGTCAAGGCGAGCTTTGGCGTCGAGGCGGTGCGTATCGTTGGCAATCCGAACCGGACAATCGAGAAAGTGGCCGTCCTCGGTGGTGATGGGAACAAATACGTGTCGGCCGCCCATTTCAAAGGCGCGGACGTGTATGTGACGGGTGACTTGTATTTCCATGTGGCGCACGACGCGATGGCTCTCGGTCTTTCGGTCGTCGACCCGGGTCATCATGTCGAGAGTGTCATGAAGCAGGGTGTCGTCGACGTCATGCGGCAAAAAGGAGAACGTGCGAAGCTCGATGTCGAATTCTTCGTGTCCGAAGCCGATACGAATCCATTTCGTTTCTATTGATGATGCAACAACCCCCGTCCTCAGGTGAGGACGGGGGTTGTGTTCATTTACGGAGCGCCTTCACTTTCGGGAGGATGCTGCGCAGTTCGAGATAAGGGGTCTTGTCATGTGTGCTCAAATCGAGCGGGTCATATTGGCTCAAGAAGTCGATCACTTTCTTCGTGATCGGCGTCGGTGTAGACGCGCCTGACGTGACGGCGACCGTCTCGACACCATCGAGCCAAGCCAGGTCGAGCTCGCTCAAATCACCGATGCGATAGGCATTCGTGCCGGCAATCTCTTTAGAGACTTGGGCCAGGCGGTTCGAGTTATTCGATTTCGGGTCGCCGACGACGATTAACAGTTCGCAATCGCCGGCTTGTTCGGCCACCGCTTCTTGACGGACTTGTGTCGCGTTACAGATCTCATTATGCACTTCGACGTGTGGATAACGCTCTTGAATCATTTCGATCAAGGCCGAGACGTCCCATTGACTCATCGTCGTCTGGTTCGTGACGAGGATTTTCGTCTCATAGAGATGGGCCGGCAACGCCTCGAAATCCCGTTCATATTGTACGAGATGAACTTTGCCCGGGGCGACGCCCATGGCACCCTCTGGTTCCGGGTGTCCGTGCTTCCCGATATAGATGACCTCATAGTCGAGGGCCGTCTTTTCACGAATCAAATCGTGCGTGACCAAGACGTCCGGGCACGAGGCATCGACAATCGTCAATCCTTTCTCGATGGCACGTTTACGTACGAGCGGCGAGATGCCGTGAGCGGTAAAGACGACCGTTCCGCGGTCGATGGTCTCGAGTGCTTTCATGCGATCCTCGCCGTCGACCGTCTTGACGCCGAGGTCCTCGAACGCTTGGGTGACATGTCGGTTATGGACGATCATGCCGAGTATATGGATAGGACGCGGTAAATCTGGGTTGGCCACCGCTTCGTTGGCGAGCTTCATGGCATCGACGACGCCGTAGCAGTATCCGCGTGGACTGATTTTTTTAACTTTCATTTTGTAAGGAACGCTCCTTTCGCGATGCTTTCATACGTATTAGTCTAACATTGTTTCGAAAATACGAAAAGAATTGCGTGTATTCATGCTATAATCTTAAGGTTAGAAAGGAGGGACACCGTGGAACGCTTGAGAACATTGCTTGAAGTTCGAAAATCGTACTTCTTTCAGATTACATTTATTATCTTCATTATACTAGGACTTGTCATCTCTTCACTAGCGTTCTCTGCCGATCGTGTGACGGTGTCCCGGGCGGAAGAGCTAGCGAAAGAACAATTTGATTATGCGATTGACGGAAGTATCGAGAACCTAGAGACGCGACTCGGTAAACTGTATGAAGACTTGGTCTATCTCGGCGCCTACGTCGGAAACGAGACGTATATCGAAGAACGGATTCGAACCGGCTATTTGAATCAGCGCACGAGCTTTACCTCGATTTTTTATTACGATTTACGGGACGATGCCTTTAAATGGTACTCGCAACGTCAAGTGCCGGCTACGACGCTGAAAGCCGATGCAAAGTTTAACGAAGTGCTCAACGGTGGAGGCAACGACTTATTCATGAGTGAACCGATTTCCATCTCCGGTGACGTCGGGACATTTTTGTACGTACCGGTCCTTGAGGATAACCGGTTGGTCGGGATGTTCGGCGGCAGCATCAGCGTGCTCAACTCCGATTTATATCGACGCATGCTCGAATCGGCGAACGACGATATGATTCTTTACTTGTTGAACGAGCGGGGCGAGGTGTTATCGACGTCGTTCAATCTCGTCACGGACGCGGAACGTCGTCTGCCTCGCTCGATTATCGAGGCGACGGACGACTATGCGGTCCGGACGATTTTCAGCACTAAGGATGACGTCATCATGTATGAACCGGACGCCCGCGTCGCCGGCTGGAGCGTCCTCGCCAAACATAGTACTGATTCTGTGTACGAGGCGGTCTATGCGACGCGCTGGCAATATTTAATGATTACGCTCGTCACGTTCTTTTTAAGTATCATGGTCGGTTTGCTCTTGTCGAAGACGTTGACGAGCCCGCTCCTCGAGCTCGTGCAAAACATCAAGAAGCAGCAGTCGCTCGAACCGATTCAACTAGAACGGACCGGCTCCAAAGAAGTCGAGACGTTGCTTGATACGTATAACGACTATTCCCGCCGCATGGAGACGGCACGACGGGAACAGCTTAGCCAGCAACAACTGTTGCTTCAGCAAGAGAAGCTCGCCTCGCTCGGACAGCTTGCGGCCGGAATCGCTCATGAGATCCGCAACCCGCTCACACCGGTCCAAATCACGTTACAGATGGTGAAAGAGGGGCATAGCAGCCAAGAAATGCTTGACCTCGCCCTCTCAGAGCTCGACCGGGCCAACCATTTGATTACGACGATGCTCACGCTCGCCAAGCCAGATCAGGCGAAACTGCAAGAAGAATGGCTCGATATGACAGAGTTTGCGAGTCGCCTTGAATTCTTGCTCGACGCCGAGTGTTATAAACGGGTCACGAATTGGGAGTTGAACTTCCCGAACGACATGCCGCCGTTTTACTGCTCGAGCGACATGCTCATTCAAATCATTTACAACTTGTTCAAAAATGCGGTCGAAGCCGTCGACTCGAAAGGGGCCGACGGGAATGTGACGGTCACCATTCAGTTCACGGAGCGGGATTATCGCTTCTTGATTGAGGATAACGGCATCGGCATGACCGAGGCTCAAGTCAAATCGGTCGGATCGGCGTTTTACACGACGAAAGAGAACGGCAACGGCTTAGGTCTCTACATGATCCGCGAATACTTGAAAGCCGTGAACGGTGACATGAACATCGAGAGCGTTGAAGGAGAAGGTACGGCCATGATGATTAAAATCCCAAGGCGGTCGCACCCATGACGAAAGGATTCAAACATTACTGGTTATGGCTACCTGTCGTCTGGGCGTTGACGATTTTACTGATCACCTCGATTCAATTGCCGGAACGTTCGAGTGAGAACAACGAAGTCGGTTTCGTCTTCGTCAGTGAAAAGCATGAGCACGCCAATAAATTGTTGGCTGCTTTCGTCAGGACGGCGAATCAAAAAGGGTTCATCCCTGTCCCGACGACGAGCGAGGACTCACGGGTGTTAGAGAAAGAGAAGTTGGACGCCTTGATTGACCGCGGGGTCGAAGCGATTTTTGTGACGACGCTCGACGAGGCGTTCATTCGTCCGTCGCTCGAGCGTGCCGAGCGGGAAGGGATCCCAATTATCGCGATTGACCGCATGATTGACCATGAGAGCGTCTTGACGTCCGTCATGTCCGACAACGTCGAGATCGGCCGCATGGCGGCGAACCATATCGCCGCCCAACACGCGGGGCTCGACCGTCCGATTCGAGTCGTCGAAGTGCGCGGGACGGCCAAAGTCCGCTCGACGATTGACCGGAGTCTCGGATTGACGGAATATGATAAGGCGAACGACAACCTTCAAGTCGTCGCTTCCATCACCGGAAACTATGATACGTTCCAAGCGGAGATTGAGATGTCACGTTGGCTCGAGGCTGATATCCCGTTCGATGCCGTCTTCTCGCATAACGATGACAATACGTTCGGTGTCGTCCGCGCCCTTGAAAGTCATGGGCTCAGCGACAAAACGCTCGTGTCGGTTGACGGGGTGACAGAAATTTATCCGCTCATCCACAACGGCAAAGTGAATGCGACGGTCGTCCAATCTCCGAACGAGATGATCGAGGTCGGATTTAAAGCGCTCGAACTACATTTGAGCGGCAAAAAAATCGCACCACACTACTACACATCGAGCTATTTATATGAAGGGCTCGCAAAAGATTAATTGACAAATGATTAGATTCCGCTATGCTAGGAAAAGTGGAAAGAAACAGGAGGTGTATCGATTGAACAGCTTCCAACAGTTCAAATTGTTACCGTTTATCGTCGATGCCTTGACAGAAAAGCGCATCACAGTACCGACGGACATTCAGGCCCGGATTATTCCGGCTGCGATGAATGGCCGCGATATCATTGGGAAATCACAAACCGGGACGGGGAAGACGCTTGCGTTCCTCTTACCTATTTTAGAAGCAATCGATCCGAAAGAAGAATCGGTCCAAGCCATCGTCGTCGCACCGACGCGCGAACTCGCTTGGCAGATTCACGAAGAGTTGAAAACACTTCTCGTCAAACAGCCGGACTATATTAAGACAAGTCTGATTGTCGGAGGAACTGACCGGGAACGACAAATCGACAAGATGAAAAACCCACCACAACTGATCATCGGGACACCAGGTCGTTTGCTCGACTTGATGAAAGTCCAAGCGTTATTCCCGCACAAAGTCACGCACTTCGTCGTCGATGAAGCTGACCAAATGCTTGACATGGGCTTCTTGCCTGAAGTCGACCGCATCGCGCAGTCGTTGCCAGAGAAACTTCAAACGATGGTCTTCTCAGCGACAATCCCTGAGAAGTTACAGCCGTTCTTGAAGAAATACTTGCACGACCCACGCTACGCGGAAGCGAGTGAAGAGCACCGTGTCGTTCCGAAAATCAAGCATCACGTCATTCCGGTCCGTCACCGTGACCGTAAGGCGTTGACGGTCGAAATCGCAAAAACGATTAACCCGTTCGTCTGTCTCGTGTTCACAAACACGAAACAAGATGCAGATGAGTTGGAGACGTCGTTCCGCGAGGCGGGACTCAACGTCGGCACGCTTCATGGGGACATGCAAGCCCGTCGCCGGAAGCAAGCCATCAAAGACATTAACGACGCGAAATATCAGTTCGTGATCGCCACCGACTTGGCGGCGCGCGGCATCGATATTAAAGGTGTGTCGCACATCATCAACTTCGGGATTCCAAAAGACCTTGACTTCTATACGCACCGCGTCGGCCGGACGGGCCGCGCCGGTGAGACGGGTGAAGCGTACACGTTGTATGAAGATCACGAGAACGGTCCGATCAATCGACTCGAAGAGCGTGGTTTCACGTTCAAGCACGTCGATGTGAAGAACGGGTCACTTCAAGAGATTAAGACACGCAAACGTCGCACGACCGACCGGAAGATGAAAGTCTCGCAAACGGCGCACAGCCGGATGGCGGGCGAAATCAAGAAGGCGAAGAAAAAGGTCAAGCCTGGTTACAAGAAGAAGTTCAAGTATAAGTTGAAAGAGACGGCCTCACGTGAACATATGCAGAGCCAACGTCAGGAACGTCGCGAAGTTCGTAAGAAGAACCGTCGCTAAGCAAAAGAAGAATCGACTTCATGGAGTCGATTCTTCTTTTTGTGTACACTAAAGACAGATGAGAATGAAGGAGAAATGACTATGTTAAAAATTGGTTCCCACGTTTCAGTTTCCGGTAAGAAGATGTTGCTCGCAGGAAGTGAAGAGGCCGTATCTTACGGTGCCAACACGATGATGGTGTATACGGGTGCGCCCCAAAACACACGTCGCAAACCGATTGAAGACTTGAATATCGAGGCGGCGCTCGTTCATATGGCGGCACACGACATCGAGGAAATCGTTGTCCATGCCCCTTATATCATCAACTTGGGCAATACGACGAAACCCGAGACGTTTGAACTCGCCGTGTCGTTCTTAGCAGCCGAGATTAAACGGGCCGAGGCGCTCCAAGTCGCGCGCCATGTCGTGCTCCATCCCGGTGCCCACGTCGGTGCCGGTGAAGACGTCGGACTCGCTCGCATCATCGAGGGCTTGAACGAAGTGCTCACTGGCGATGAGACGGTTAAAATCGCGCTCGAGACGATGGCTGGGAAAGGCAGCGAGCTCGGCAAGACGTTCGAGGAGCTAGCGACCATCATCGATGGAGTGACGCATAACGATCGTCTCTCGGTCTGCTTCGATACGTGTCACGTCCATGACGCAGGTTACGACCTCGTCGGTGATTTGGACGGCGTCATCGAACAGTTCGACCGAATCGTCGGATTGGATCGGCTCGGTGTCATCCACGTCAACGACTCGAAGAACGTCCGTGGCGCGAAGAAAGACCGGCACGAGAATATCGGATACGGGGAGATCGGCTTTGATACGTTGAACCGCATCATCCATCACGAGGCGTTCACCCACTTGCCGAAGATTTTAGAGACGCCATATATTCCAATCAGTGAGAAGACGAAAGTGGCACCATACAAGCAGGAAATCGAGATGTTCCGGGCGAACCGCTTTGACGCCGAGTGGCGCGAACAGTTCACGCTCGCGCACCAATAAGATGAGCGTCATCCGAATCAACCCGAACGTATATGACGTCTGGTCTGCGCTTCCGACATATTTTCAAGAAGCGAGCCCGTTTTATGTGGAAGGGCAGATTGACGAGGCGACAGCGTGGATTGAGATTCTCGGATATGGAATCGTGGCCGAAGTCGAAGTCATGCTCGTCGAGAAGACGCAGCGCCCGTTCGACCGCTATTGGCGGACGGAGGCAACGCCCGAGGTGACGGCGTATAGTCTCGTCGATGTGATCGGCCTCGACTTTCATCATCCGCTGCTGCGAACGGGCCTGTATGAAGGGGACACGGACGTCGAGATTCGTGATAAGTGGGAGCGGGGGTACCGCGTCCCTTCTGCGAAGTGGACCCGGGAGACGTTCCGCGCCCATTTGGCGGACGAGCAGGCGAGGTTACAACTCGCCCCGACGACTGTCTGTGAGGCATGCGGGGATGACTTGAGCCGTTTTGGAGCATTTGGGGTTCGTCTGATGGAGTATCATCTCGAAGCAGGAAGCGGTACATGGCTTTGCCCGACGTGTCACAAAGCAAGACATTACGATATGTAAAAAAAACGAAGCCCGCGGGCTTCGTTTTTTGAATTAAAATGGCCAGTTCGCGAGTGCGAATTGATATACTTTCATCCCAAGAAACACACCGAAGATGCCGATGACACCAGGTAAAACGGGTGGGGCAGGGAGCGGCAACTTCAAAGCGGTGAAAATCATGCCACAAATAAGACCAGCGAGCAATGACAATAGGATTTCTTGCATGAATGATTCCTCCATAATCGAAATGAAAACGCTTTATTAACAGGTAACCGAATTCATTATACAATGTTCATTCTCGTTTGAGAAGTCTAACATCAGTCATCTGTCATTTTCTCATTTTCAGCTCGTAAGCGAAGGACTTCCCGTTCGGCCCAGTTCGAAGGTTCCCGTTCAAACACGCTCGGAATGTTGTTCCAGCGGCCGCCCGTGTATTGATGGATGATGATTTGTGATTGAATTTGTTCTTGTCCGGCTTCTTGTTTCAAATACACATAACTGCCGTCAGCACGCTGGATTCTGGCTTTCACGTTATCGACGAGTTGTAGCGCGAGCATGTCTTTAATATACGACTTATGTCCCGCATCGAGGATTGGGAATAGAATCTCAATCCGTTTGCGCATGTTACGGGTCATCCAGTCGGCAGAGGAACAATATAAGTCTTCTTTCCCGTTTTGATAGAAGTAGAAGATACGCGAGTGTTCCAAATAGCGATCAATGATGGAGATGACACGGATGTTTTCCGAGATGCCTTTAATGCCCGGACGCAGACAACAGATGCCGCGGATGATTAAATCGATTTTGACGCCGGCCTGTGAGGCGTCGTATAGTTTCGTGATAATTGGCTTGTCGGTAATCGAGTTCATCTTGGCGACGATGCGGCCGTTGCCGTATTTCTCGTGCAGTTTAATTTCGTCCTCAATCTTTTGAAGGAAGAAGTCGTGCATGTCGTCCGGTGACGTCTCGAATTTATGCCACGACGGACGTTCTCCGTACCCCGAGAGCCAGTTGAAGAAGTTGGTCGCGTCTTCGGCGAGCTCTTCGTTCGTTGTCAACAAGCCGATGTCCGTGTACAGCTTGGCGGTCGAGTCGTTATAGTTGCCGGTACCGAGATGGACGAACCGTTGCAAGACGCCGCCTTCAAGAATACGGACGACGAGCGTAATTTTCGAGTGCGTCTTTAACTCTTTATAGCCATAAATGACGTGGGCGCCGGCTTTCTCGAGCTGTTTTGCCCATTGAATATTCTTCTCCTCATCGAACCTGGCCTTCAATTCGACGAGCACCGTCACTTGCTTCCCGCTCTCGGCGGCATCGGTCAGCGCCTTGATAATCGGCGAGTCACCGGACACCCGATATAACGTCTGCTTGATGGCGAGGACGTTCGGGTCTTTGGCCGCCTGGGCGATGAAGCGGACGACCGGGTCGAACGAATGGTACGGATGGTGGAGCAAGTAATCTTTTTTCAGTACCGCTTGGAACAAATCTTTCCCCGGTTCAAGTCCTTCCGGGACGAACGGAATGAGCGTCTCGTTAATCATCTCATCATACTCGATCCCGATTTTATTATAGACCCCGAACAAGAACGTCAAATCGATTGGACCATCGACGAGGAAGATGTCCCGGTCATGAAGGTCGAGCACGTCCTGGAGCATGAACAACAGCTCTTTACTGAGTGACCGTTGCTGCACCTCGAGCCGAATCGCGACCCCGTAGCGTCGTTTCTTCAACTCTTTCTCGATTTGTTTCAAGACGTCGCGGCTGCCTTCCTCATGGAACGGCATATCGGCGTTTCGGGTGATTCGGAACGGCATCGTCGACTCGACTTCGAACCCTTTGAACAACGAGTCGATGAACTGGATGATGACATCCTCGAGCAACATCAAGTCGGTATGGTCCTCATCCTCGGTCGGTAGCTCGAGATAGCGTGGCAAGACGGCCGGCACTTGGACGAGAGCGAGCCGTTTCTTGCCTTCATCGGTCGAGGCGATCTCGACGGCGATATTCAGTGATTTAGACAACAACATCGGGAACGGCCGGTAGGCGTCGACGGCAATCGGCGTCAAGACAGGGAAGACATGCGTCCGGAAATAGAGTTTGACGAACTCGAGTTGCGTCTTATTCAAATGTTTCGGCCGCAAGAAACGGACGTTCTCCGCGGCGAGCTGCTTGAGGATTTTCTTATATGTCGCGTACTGGACCTCGACGAGCTCTTGCGCCTTGATGGAGATGGCTTTGATTTGCTGCTTCGGCGTCAGACCGGCCTTGTCTTCCGGACGGTTGAAGCCGGCGAGCACCTCGTCTTTCAATCCGCCGAAACGGACCATATAAAACTCATCGAGGTTCGAGCTGAAGATGCCGAGAAACTTCAGCCGTTCCATGAGCGGATTGCGTTCGTCCATCGCTTCTTGCAAGACGCGTTCGTTGAAGCTCAGCCAGCTGAGCTCACGGTTATTGAAATGTTCGGGTAAGTAGATGGTCATGAATCTCTCTCCTCTACGCGTAACTCGATTGATTGGTCAATCGCACGTTCCAAATGTTTTTTATGGCGGATGCCGCGTTGCAGTTCAAAGCGCGGGGATGTGTGCGTATGAAGCGTGAAGACAAGTCCTTCCTCGGTCGAGGATACGTCGACGTTCTCTACGACTTGACGTTCGGTCAAATCGAGCGCGTCGACGAGCTTGACGATGGAGCCGAGCAGCTCTAAGCTCTTCAACATCTTCGAGTCGAACCATTCGGGGAAGCCTTCGATATGTTGTTCGAGCAGGCGTCGTGATTTATAGGACGTCACCAAGGCGAGGGCGAGCCTGTCCTCGTTGTTCATCCCTTTAAAATCGTTCGTCGTAATCAAGTGGAACGTGTGGTCGCTCTTGTTATTATGGTCGATATATTCCCCGACATAAGCGAGCCGGCACGCCCCTTCTAAAAGACCGGGTTCGAACGGTTTCGGCTTAATCGTCTTCGTCTCAATCAAGCCGGTGTAAATTTGGCGGGCGAGATGAATCAAGTGTTGATGACGGACCGGGTCGACGGCATACTGCTTCTCGAAATGACGGAAACTTTCTTCTTTGACGTCACCGAAACGGACCCGATTGTTTTCCTTTAAGTAGTACTCATAGAACAAGCCCTCGCGTAGTCCGTTGTTGCTCATCATGAACTCAGGAACTTTCAAATACTTCGCCAGTTCATCGATGGCGGTCACGGCCGGGGCGATGATGTCCATCCGGTCCTTCGACAAACCGTCGAGACGCCCAAGTTGTTTCGGCGACATTTGTATGAGTTCGTCGACGACATCATGCAGGCGGTCGGCCCCGAGCGTGTATTGATGAATTCCCTCGAGTGGGAACAAGGACATCGACTGTTCGACCCGAACGAGGTTTCGAGCCGTGCCTCCGACACCGACGAGCGGTATACCGTGCGGCTCGAGCCAGTCGATCTCTTTGAACGACTTTTTCAAGAACGTCGTCAATTGTTTACGCTCGTCTTTCGTGAGCGTGTCACCCTTCATGAAGTCCTCGGTCAATGTGACGGCTCCGAACGGGAAGCTGTGATAGAAGACGAGTTCACGATCTTTGAAGTAGGTCACTTCCATTGAACCACCACCGATATCGACTGAATAGCCGTCCTCGATATACGTCGAGTTGATGATGGCCGAGTAGCCGTAAAACGCCTCCTCATAGTCGCTCAACAACCGAATCTCCATGCCGGTCGCTTGCCGGACTTCTTCTAAAATGGCCTCGGAATTGCTGGCGTTGCGGATGGCGGCCGTCGCGACGGGCAACACTTCTTTCACTTCGTGATGCTCGTTCAAGCGATTAAAGTGATTCAGCGTCTCGATGAGCGCCTCGATGCCAGACTCGGACAGTTCATTGTCATCGGTGATATGGCTCGACAGCCGTGCCACTTCTTTCACGTTCAACCGTTCAAAATACTGACCGTGGCCGTTCACTTCAAAAATGACGTTACGAATCGAGTTGGACCCGATATCGATGACTGCTAGTTTTTTCTCCACGGAAAAACCCCCTCTGCGTTATCTCTAGTGTACAACGAAGATCATAAAATTACATACGGATTTCAGTTCGTGCGCCGCCAATCGGCTCGCATTGCCTCTATACTTGAAGCATAGACTGATATTCTGTATAATACAGACGCCAAGCAAGTAGAAATGATTACGATTTATCACACGAGAGAAGGGTAGCTTATGACGACATCCGTCGTAAAATTAAATCATGTTTCCTATCATTACGATGGGACCGCCGCGCTACAGGACGTGTCCATCGATATTAAACAAGGCGACTTTGTCGCTGTCGTCGGGGAGAACGGGTCCGGCAAATCGACCTTGATTCGGACGATTCTCGGATTGTTATCGCCGCAAACCGGATCAGTCGAACTGTTCGGCCGTCCCCAAGGACAGTTCAAAGACAAGTCTCGTATCAGTTACGTTTCCCAAAAAGCCGCGTCGTTTAACTCAGGATTTCCGGTGACGGTCGAGGAAGTCGTCGCTATGGGCCGTTATGGACGCCTCGGTCTGTTCAAACGGTTGAATATCGAAGACAAGGCGGCCATTCAAAATGCACTCGAGACGGTCAATATGTGGCAGTTTCGACATCGGAAAATCGGCAGCCTGTCCGGCGGCCAGCAACAGCGCGTCTTTATCGCTCGAGCAATCGTCAACCAACCGGACTTGCTCATCTTGGATGAACCGACGGTCGGGGTCGACCAAAAACATTTGCGTGATTTTTATGAGGTGCTCCATCTGTTGCGTGAGCACACGTCATGTACGTTCATTCTCGTCACCCATGACTTGAACGTCGTCACCGACCTCGTCACGAAAGTCGTCCATCTCGATCACGGGCGTATGGCCTGCAACTGTGGATTAAAAGAATATAGTGAACTCGGCGAATTGACGGCGATTAAACCGTATCCGGTCAAAGTGCTCGTCCATGAAGGTACGTCATGATCACGGATCTGTTCACGTACAGCTTTTTACGTTATGCGTTCATCGCAGCCGTCGTCATTGGTTTCACTGCGCCGCTCATCGGCTCGTTCGTCGTCGTCAGACGGATGAGTTTGATTGCCGACGCGTTATCCCACATGACGCTTGCCGGAATCTCGTTCAGTCTGTTCCTCGGACAGTATATTCTGCTGTTCAGCGACTTGAACCCGCTTTACTTGGGGACGCTCGTCTCCGTGCTCGCCGCGCTCGGCCTCAATTGGCTCCGCGGAAAATACGTCCATTTCCAAGAGTTGTCGATTCCGATCATGATGTCGGCCGGGATGGGACTCAGTGCGATCTTCATCTCATTGTCGCGCGGGTTTTCCATCGATTTGTCGACGCTCCTGTTCGGGTCAATCTCAGCGGTCAGTCTATCAGACATCTGGATGATTTTGGCGGTGGCGGGTTTCACGTTGCTCGTCATCATCGTGTTCTATAAACAGCTGTTGTTCTTGTCGTTCGATGAAGAACAGGCGAAAGTGTCGGGCCTGCCGAGTACGATGCTCCACGTGCTGTTCATGTTCGTCGTCGCGCTCGTCATCGCCGTCAGCATGCGCATCGTCGGCACACTGCTCGTCTCGAGTCTGATCACATTACCGGTCGCGGCTGCGCTCCGGTTCACGAGCAGCTTCAAGCAAACGATTCTCTGGTCAATCGTGTTCGGAGAAGTCGCGACGATTGGCGGACTCATCCTCGCCTATGAGCTCGATGTCGCCCCGGGTGGTGTCATCGTTCTGCTCGCCGTTATGATTTTAGCCGTCGTCATGCTGGCTGAACGACTCGGACTCGCTCGGAAGAAGGAGGTTCGTTATGAAGGAAACTGAACAATTGACCCGCCTGCAATCGTCGTCGCTCAAAGTGACACCGAAACGGATTGAGATGTTTGCCTTTCTCGCGGCGGAAGAGCGTTACGTCAGTGCCAAGGACGTGCTCGACTATATGCGCGCGAAACATCCGACGATGAGTTTTGACACCGTGTACCGCAACTTGAAGTCATTCGCTGAGGAAGGATTGCTCGAAGCGACCGAATTGAATGGAGAGAAGGCGTTCCGCGTCACGTGCGGGTCGAATCATCATCATCACCATTTGATTTGCCGCGGTTGCGGTAAGACGAAGCTGCTCGAGCTCTGCCCGATGCGCTATGTCGAGACGCTCGATCCTGATTTTGAGGTCGTCGATCATAAATTCGAGATTTACGGGTATTGTAAACAATGTAAGTGACAAGAAGGGATTGTGGATGCAATCCCTTTTTTGTCGAATCAAGAGAGGGGGAGTCGAGATGATTTACACCGCAGCCGAAATCAAACAAGCCGATGCGACGGCGCTCCGGCAAGGGATGCCGGCCGACGTGTTAATGGAACGGGCAGCATCAGCCGTGGCGGCCCGTCTGACCTTCCGGCCACGCTCGTCGGTGCTCGTCATCTGCGGCGCCGGCAATAACGGTGGGGACGGCTGGGTCGTGGCTCGAGAATCGGCACAGCGAGGGTGTGACGTCTTTGTCTATGCCCCATTTGGCGAACCGAAGTCTTCGGAAGGGGAACGGCATGCGGCGTATGCGCGCCGTTTCGTCACCATCGTCGAGGAGCCCCGAGACGCCGATTATGTCGTCGACGCCTTGTTTGGGGTCGGATTCCGTGGTCCGGTCACCGGAAAGGCGAGGGACGTCATCACTTGGATGCGTGAACAGTCGGCGCCGGTCATGGCGATCGATGTGCCGTCCGGTGTCCCGAGTGATGAGGCGTCAGAATTTGACGGACATGCGGTTAAGGCAGATACGACGTTTTCGCTACACGGCTATAAGCGGAGTGCCTTTTTAACTCAGACGGCCCCATATTATGGGACGGTCGAGATGGTCGATATCGGACTGTCACACAAGTCCGAATGGCGTGTGTTGATCGAGTCAGACTTTGATCGGGGGTTGCTCGAGCGCGACCCGTACGGTCATAAGAATCGATATGGTCATGGATGTTTGATTGGCGGGAGCCGTCATTTGATTGGAGCCCCGTTCTTGGCGGCCCGGGCGGCGTTACGGACTGGCATTGGCTTACTGGACTTGGCCATCCCATCGGAGGCGCACATCATGGCATCGAGTTTACCGGAGGCGATGTATTATGGCATCGATGAATTACCGGACAAAACGTATGCGGCTACGGCGATTGGGCCAGGTCTCGTCGACGATGAACGGTCGGACCGTTTATGGCAAACCGTCAGTCGTCAATCGAAACCGCTGATCGTCGATGCGGGCGCCTTGACGACGGAACATCTCGCAGCGGAAGGTCCTCTCACGTTGACGCCGCACCCGGGAGAGTTCGCTCGCTTGACGGGACGGTCCGTCGCCGAGATTGAAGCGGACCGGTTCCGTATCGCGTCAGACTTCGCACGGCAACATGGGATTCACCTCATCTTGAAAGGGACGCATACGCTGATTGTCAAACCAGACGGGACGGGGGCGGTCAATACGATTCAAGCCGCGGCGCTCTCGAAAGGAGGGAGCGGCGACGTGTTGACCGGAATGTTGCTCGCGCTCTGGGCGCGGACGGACCGAATCGACACCGAGTCTTCCCCGAACGAACAAGCCGTCCTATGGCACGCCTTGGCGGCACAAGCCGCGAGTCGGCAGATGCATCCGGCGAGTGTCCTCGCAACAGACGTCATCGAAGCGATCGGACGCATATAAAAAAGCCCCGTATACAGTGGATATTCTTATCCACGTATATGGGGCTTTTTTTAAATGGTGATAGACTTGGTCGTCTCGAAGCGATTGACGATGTGGAGCGCCTCGTTCCAAGATGTGATCCGCTTCACGCCATCCGGTAACGGTTTGCGATTATACGGCGCGTCGAACAATAGGACCGGGATGGTCGTCTGTTCATGGATCGAGATCGCGTTCTCATAACGGTCCTCCATGAATAGGTCGAGTTCGAGCTGTTTGACGACGCCGACCTTGTCATGGCTCCCTGTCATGATGAGCGAGTCGAGTGGGAGTTCATGCTGCCGAATCCACTCCTCGGTGACGGCGCGGACGGCTTCGCTGCGGGCCGTGACGTAATGGAGACGGTGTGCTTTTCGCATGTGCCAAAGGACGTCGTTCACTTCAGAGTGGGGAAGTGAGCGACGATAAATCGCTTCCTCGTGGCCTTGCTCAATCATGAAGCGCCAAAACGCTTCTTGCGTCATATCGGTATACGTATGCAACTCGTATTCGGTCGCTTGATGATAATCGATGGCGTACCCGAGTGCGTCGTTCATATAGTGAAAACAACTTTGCGGATCCGTGACGGTTCCGTCGAGGTCTATTCCAATGTGCATCTTCGTCCCTCCTTGCTCATAACCCTTATTGTACCAAAAGCCCGCTCGGTTGCAACCGAGCGGGCGAAGGATTAGTTAGATTGGTTGGCGAGTTCTTGCTCCTCGAGTTCGCGAGCGGCAAGTTTCTCGGCGACAATGGCGTCGATTTCTTTCTTCAACTCTTCGACCATCGTGGCTTCAGGCACTTTACGGATGATTTTCCCGTGACGGAAGAGCAGGCCTTCGTTGCGGGCACCGGCGATGCCGATATCGGCTTCACGTGCTTCACCCGGTCCGTTGACCGCACAGCCGAGCACAGCGACCTTGATGTTGACGTTAATGTTTTGGATATACTCTTCCACTTCTTTCGCAATCGAAATCAAGTCGATTTCGATGCGTCCACATGTCGGGCATGAGATGAGCGTCGCCGCGTTGGCCGCGAGACCGAACGATTTGAGCACTTCTTTGGCGACTTTGATTTCTTCGACCGGGTCGTCAGATAGTGAGACACGGACCGTCGAACCGATACCGAGCGAAAGGATTGCCCCGAGGCCGGCAGCAGACTTGAGTGATCCCGAGAAGAGCGGGCCTGATTCCGTGATTCCGACGTGGAGCGGGTAATCGAACGTCTTGGCTGCGAGCGTATACGCTTCGAGGGCCAAGTTTACATCAGATGCCTTAAGCGAGATGATTGTGTTATAGAAACCGAGGTCTTCTAAGATTTTGACGTGGTGCATGGCACTCTCGACCATTCCTTGAGCCGTCGGATAACCGTACTTTTCAAGGAATTGCTTTTCGAGTGAGCCGGCGTTGACACCGATGCGAATCGGGATGCCTTTTGCTTTAGCGGCGTTGACGACCGCTTCGACTTTCTCGCGACGACCGATGTTACCCGGGTTGATTCGAATCTTATCGACACCGCTCTCGATGGCTTTGAGCGCCAATTTGTAGTCGAAGTGAATATCGACGACGAGCGGGATATTGATGCGGCTCTTAATCTCAGCGAGGGCATCGGCAGCGCGCTCATCCGGACAAGCGACGCGGACGACTTGGCAGCCTGCTTCTTCAAGACGCAATATTTCGGCGACGGTCGCTTCGACGTCATGTGTTTTCGTTGTCGTCATCGACTGGATGACGACCTCATTCGATCCCCCAATGATGAGGTTGCCGACACGAATCGGACGGGTTAATGAACGATGCAGAATTTCTGACATATACGTAATCTCCTTCTTTTGGAAAGGTTCCAATCGATTTAAGATGAGTGGTTTCCTTATTATCATAACGAAATGTTTGTGAAAAAGCACCCGGCAAGCGCTTGCGAGATGTGCTCTTACGAAACGCTAACGTTATCTTAACAGATGCTTCATAATTTTCCACCGTCTGAAGACCGATATATTCAATGAAATGACGTGTGAAGAGGTGGAATGAAGGATGTTGAAGCGATTTAAACGATTGAAGAGGATGAAGCGTCGAAACGAGTGGACGATGGCAAGTCGGTTGACTTGGACGTTGATGCCAATCATGCTCATATCATTTTCAATTGTATTCGGTTGGTTCGCCATGAAAGCCGAACAGTTGATGACCGACGAAATCGAAAAACGGTTGCATCGAGAAGCGACTGTGATGCGGGAGACAATCAAGACGACGTATGGGGCGTATGTCGCGAACGAAAAGATGTTAACCCGTTCTTTAAAGTCGACGTACATGCAACAGGCTTCGATCCTAGCTACAGACGGACTCGAAGCGAGTCAGTATTTGGTGACCAATGATAATATCGAAAAATTGAGCGGGAAAAAAGTTGAAGACCGGTTTAGCAATCGCCTAGATGAGATTTTAGTGGAAGACGTGAGTGTCAGTGATCAACATGATGAGTTTATCGTTACGACGCCGATTCCTGAACTTCAGGCTCATTACGTCATTGTTGTGACGAAACAGTCGGTACTCGGTTCGATGTGGGCACTACAAGAAATCGTCTTCGTTGGCCTGATCAGTATGCTCGTGTTCATGATTGGCTTGTTTGCCGTCATGATTCGTCGTGAGGTCAAGCCGTTGACGCAGTTTGCCGAACGATTGCGTGAGTCGGTGGCGACGCGCTCATTCACAGCAGTTACATTAGACGCCAACTCAATTGAAATGCGAAGTCTAGAGCAGGCATACAATACGTTAATTGGATTATGGACGCGCTCGCTCGTGACGATGACCGAGACGTCAACAGCATTCGAATCAAGCTTGCCGCTGTTCAGAAGACAACTGGAGGCGAATGAACAGCAAATCGTGGGCTTTAAGGAAGTAGCGGCCACGGTCGCGCTGACGAGTCAGTCTTACCAGTCGTTCACGACCGAGTCGACCCATCGGTTTACCGATATCGCTGCCCACGTTCGTTCATTCGAAAAAGATATCGCTGCAATCGATCAACGGACAGAGTTACTAAATCGAACGATTGCGTCAGAAATGGAATCGTTCTCGAGCGTCAAAGGAGCGAGTGAATCGTTTGCCATCAAAGCGGCAGCGGTCCAGCAACGATTATTAGACAGCGAGGCGACATCAGAGCGAGCGGATGATGCGCTAAAGAAAATCCTTTCTGTCGCGGCTGCGACAAAAATGTTAGCGCTCAACGCCTCGATTGAAGCAGCACGTGCCGGTGAACATGGTAAAGGATTTGCCGTTGTCGCCAGCGAGGTCGGACAGTTGGCGAAAGTGACGAACGAATCGACGTTATCCGCTGTGGCTACGATTGAAGCCATTCGGCAAGAACGAAGCGAAGTGTTCATGGAAATGGAACGCTTCGAATCCGACATTAAATCATTAGGGGCGGGATTGCGTAATGTCGAAGCGGGGATCGAGAAAATTGATCATGAGGTCACAAAACAAATGAGCCAATTCCAAGCGATCACGGAACAGACATCGCTGACCGGACAGCAGTTGCTTGAAATGGCGGAAGCGAATGGTCAATTGACCGAAATCGGAATGATGCTCGAGCAAAAACTGCATGACTTACAAGACGGTGTCGAAGAATGGACGGATACACAACGAGCTTTACAAACGGCAGGAACCCATCTCGGCAATCAAAGCGAACGTCTTCACGACGTCTTGCATGATTTGGCACCACTCCAATAAACAAGGCCGGACGAGCGCATAGAAGCGTTCATCCGGCCTTGTTTTATGATGTTCGTTTAATCGGGATTAGCGATAATGGAACGACTACATAAATAAATAATAGTAGAATCCCGAACCACGACGCGGACGGCGAAACGTGATACAGGACGACGAGACTGACTGTCGGAATGAGCGACATCGCGACCGCATACGGCCAAGCTTGGCGATACGGCCACATCTTCTTCGTACGCCATTTCGTGACGAGTTGGACGAGGAGGGCACTGAGGGCGACGAGTCCCATATAGAAGAAGAAAATCGCGAACGCATGTAAGAACAACCACATCGGCCAAAAGAAATTTGGTTGTAACACGATGTAATCGAGTGCCGTGACGGTCAACGTCAACACTAAACTCGCCATCATATAGGCGTGGAGTGGGGCCAAGCGGAGACGTAACGCCTGCTTGGACGGGTAAAGGCTATGGCGGATAAACTGAATCGTTGTCTTGAACATAAATGGAACTCCAATCTGTTATAGTACAAAACTAGAAAAACAAACAAAAATCATACAGTGGTTTAATAAAACCTTAACATTAAACCTGTTTACATCGAATGGGTGATGCGGGCATAATGAGTAGGGCATTAAAAACCAAGCAAACACAACTAATTCACAATCAAAAGGAGTACAAAAATCGTGGAATACAATTTGCAAGAAATGTTATTCATGTTTTTTGGAGGATTAGGGATCTTCCTCTTCGGTATCAAATCGATGGGAGACGGCCTCCAAAAGTCAGCAGGTAACCGCCTGCGTGACATCCTTGATAAGTATACATCGAATCCGTTCCTCGGAGTACTAGCTGGTATCATTGTAACAGTCTTGATTCAGTCATCGTCAGGTACGACTGTCATCACGGTCGGTCTTGTCAGCGCCGGGTTCATGACGCTCCGTCAAGCAATCGGGGTCATCATGGGGGCGAACATCGGGACGACAGTGACCGCGTTCATCATCGGTTTCGATGTCGGCGCCTACGCGTTGCCGATTATCGCTATCGGTGCGATTCTTCTTTTCTTCTTTAAAAAAGAGAAATTGCAACATTTGGGTCAAATCTTCTTCGGTTTCGGGATGCTGTTTTACGGTCTTGAACTTATGGGAAGCGGCATGAAGCCGCTCCGTTCGAGCGAATACTTCATCGACTTGACGCAATCGATGAGTGACAACCCGTTCCTCGGTGTCGTCGTCGGTACGGTGTTTACCGTCATCGTTCAATCGTCATCAGCAACGATCGGGATTTTGCAAGAGTTGTATGCCGGTGGATCAATCGACTTGGACGCGGCACTTCCGGTCTTGTTCGGAGACAACATCGGGACAACGATTACAGCGGTACTCGCTTCAATCGGTGCTTCGGTAGCAGCCCGTCGTGCGGCAGCAGCCCACGTCATCTTTAACATTGTCGGGACGACGATCTTCATGATCTTGTTGATCCCGTTCACACAATATATTTACTGGATCACAGATATTTTAGCGATTGAAGACAAGATGCAAATCGCCTTCGCCCACGGGACGTTCAACGTCGTCAACACGTTCATCCAGTTCTGGTTCATCGGAACGATTGCTTGGATCGTGACGAAAATGGTTCCTGGTGAAGATTCAATCGTCGATACGAAAGCACAGCATTTGGATCCAATCTTCATCCAACAGTCACCATCGATCGCCGTCGAACAAGCGAAGTTTGAAGTCATCCGCATGGGCGACTTCGCAAAACTTGGACTTGATGAAGCGCGCAACTATATGACGACTGGCGATAAGAAACATGCCGAGAAGTCAGCGCACATTGAAGAGGCGCTCAACTCGCTTAACTCAAAAATCACAGATTACCTCGTGAAACTCGCTGCCGTTGATTTGACGGAGCAAGAATCACAAGAACATAAGACACTCATGCATGCCATCAACGATATCGAGCGAATCGGTGACCACGTCGAGAATATTATCGAATTGATCGATTATAAGACGGCGACACGTGTCACACTATCGACCGGTGCTCAGAAAGAGTTGACGGAAATGTACGATTTGACACGGGCCACGCTCGAGAAGTCACTTCAAACGTTGGCGAGCGGAGACATGGTCGAAGCGCGTCAAGTCATCGAGATGGAAGCGAAACTCGATATGCTGGAGCGTCAGTTCCGTAAAAATCACGTTGTCCGCTTGAATACAGGTGAGTGTGACGGCCAAGCCGGTATGTTCTTCGTCGATATGCTCTCGAACTTGGAGCGCATCGGTGATCACGCCATGAACATCACAGAAATCACGCTTGAAGATAGAAACGAAGCAACAGTCTAATCCAACGGTCCTTCCGGCTCATTTGAGACGGAGGGACTTTTTGGTTCAATGTGACTTTTGATTGACAGTGACGCGTTCATTCAGTATATTATTACTGTATAACAACGTGGCGGTGTAGCTCAGCTGGCTAGAGCGTACGGTTCATACCCGTGAGGTCGTGGGTTCGACTCCCTCCGCCGCTACCAATAAAGGACCCTTAGCTCAGCTGGTTAGAGCAGACGGCTCATAACCGTCCGGTCGTAGGTTCAAGTCCTACAGGGTCCATTTTGTGAACAGCTTTCTGATGAAAGCTGTTTTTTGTTTTCATTTTTAGTTTTCAAACTCGAAGTCCTGGGTAAATATCCGTTAGCATTTTGTTTTTTGAAAAATATGAAATGAGGCGAAGCGAGATGGAACGAAATCATACGATGATGCAATTTTTTGAATGGCACGTCCCGGCTGACCAGAAACATTGGAAGCGATTGAAAGAACGAGCTTCTGAATTGAAGGAAGTCGGAATTACCGCATTATGGTTGCCCCCTGTCACGAAAGGACAGAGCGACGAGGATACGGGATATGGCGTGTACGATTTGTATGATTTAGGGGAGTTTGACCAAAAAGGAACGGTCGCGACCAAATACGGAACAAAAGAGGAATTACTCGAGGCGACGAAGCATGCCCAAGAACTTGGAATGCAAGTCTATATGGATGTCGTCTTAAACCATAAAGCCGGGGCCGATGCGACCGAGAAGTTCGATGTGCTCGAAGTCGACCCGGAAGATCGCACGAAAGTGCTGTCAGAAGAGCCGTTCGAGATTGAAGGCTGGACCAAGTTTGATTTCGAAGGTCGAAACGACAAACACTCCTCTTTCAAATGGAACTTCCATCACTTTAACGGTACAGATTATGACGCTGCGAACGACCATAGCGGTATCTTCTTCATCCTCGGTGAAAACAAAAAATGGAACGACAACGTCGATGACGAGTTCGGTGTCTATGACTATTTGATGTTCGCCAATATCGATTATCACCACCCAGAAGTCCGTGAAGAAGTTCTTAGCTGGGGCAAGTGGTTTATCGAAGAGACGCAGTGCGACGGGTTCCGACTCGATGCCATCAAACACATCAACTATGATTTCGTTAAAGAGTTCAGCCAGAAAATGAAAGCTGAAAAAGGCGACAACTTCTACTTGGTCGGTGAGTTCTGGAAGTCAGAGCTCGATGCATGCCGTGAGTTCCTCGACAACATCGATTATCACGTCGATTTGTTCGACGTGCCGCTCCATTACAACTTGCAGCGTGCCTCGACAGAAGGAGAATCGTTCGATATGCGGACGATCTTTGACGATACGCTCGTCCAGTCCCACCCGCTCCACTCAGTGACGTTCGTCGATAACCACGATTCACAACCGGCGGAAGCACTCGAGTCATGGGTCGAAGATTGGTTCAAACAAATCGCCTACGGTTTAATCTTGCTTCGCCAAGACGGGTACCCTTGTGTGTTCTATGGGGACTACTACGGCATCAATGGACCGCACCCGGCCGATGGGAAGAAAGTGGCAATCGATCCGCTCCTTTATGCACGCCGGGAGAAAGCGTACGGTCAACAGGACGACTACTTCGATGACGAACACGTCATCGGTTGGGTCCGTCAAGGTGTCGAGGAGATCGAGCGTTCGGGTTGTGCTGTCCTCATCTCGAACAGTGAAGCAGCCGAGAAACAGATGTTCGTCGGCGAGCACCGTGCCGGCGAGAAATGGGTCGATTTGACACAGACCGTCGATGAGGTCGTTGAGATTGATGAAGACGGACATGGGGTATTTAAAGTAGAGGCAGGTTCGATTTCGGTTTGGGCGTTACCTGAACAAGACGTCGAGTGAAGCATTACAATTGAGTCGACCGTCACAAATCTGTTACATTTAAAACGAACGTTGTTCAAACCAATTTAAGGGGGATTTTAGTTATGGCTAAATTTGAATTACCACAACTTGATTACGCATACGATGCACTTGAACCACACATTGACGCACGCACGATGGAAATCCACCACACGAAACACCACAACACTTACGTCACGAACGTAAACAATGCACTCGAAGGAAAAGACGTGAACTACTCTTCACTCGAAGAGTTGCTTCAAAACCTCGATTCACTTCCTGCTGACATTCAAACAGCGGTCCGCAACAACGGTGGCGGTCACTGGAACCACTCATTCTTCTGGAAATTGTTGCAGAAGAACGAGAACGGTGCTCCGACGGGCGAACTCGCTTCTGCAATCGACGAAGCGTTCGGCAGCTTCGACGCGTTCAAAGAGGAGTTCACGAAAGCAGCGACAACACGCTTCGGCTCTGGTTGGGCTTGGCTCGTCGTGAAAAACGGCAAACTCGAAGTCACATCGACTCCAAACCAAGATTCACCGATCATGGAAGGCGTTCAGCCAATCCTCGGTCTCGATGTTTGGGAGCATGCGTACTACTTGAACTATCAAAACCGTCGTCCGGATTACATTCAAGCGTTCTTCCATGTCATCGACTGGGATTACGTCGCGAAGCTCTACGCAGACGCAAAATAATGACACTGTCCCGGGATTCGATTGAATCTCGGGATTTTTTCTACATTTCATTATTTTGTAAACAAATTATGATATAGTGAAAATCGAGTCGAAAAATAGAAATAACACTGACATATACGTTACCTATACTTATAGAAGGAATTGAATCAGAAAGGAGATAACTGAATTGGCCAGAAACCGTGTGAAAGTGCCGAAGAAACGGCGCAACCACCTTCCGTTGCGATTGAACTTATTGTTCTTTATCGTCTTCATCTTATTCGCGACACTCATTTTCCGTTTAGGCGTCGTCCAAATCGTCAACGGTGAGTTGATTGCCCGTGAAGTTCAGAAGACCGAATCAAGCAAAATCAAGTACGAGGTACCGCGCGGTAAAATCTATGACCGCAACGGCCAAGTGCTCGCCGACACCATCTCGAACTACTCGGTCATGTATCGCCGGTCGCAAGTGACGAAGACGGAAGAGCGGCTCGAAGTCGCCATCAAGCTCGCGGAAATCGTCGACGTACCGGAGAAGGACCGTAAAGTGACGGAGCGGGACCGCAAGGATTATTGGATTGCCATCGATCCGGAGCGCTCGCAAGAACGGGTCCAAAACCTGTTGGCTGATTTATCGGAAGAAGAACGGGCCGCCTTGTCGAACCAAGACGTCGACCAGTTGTTGCTCGATTCCATCACGGACGCGGAAATCACGTTTGATGATGCGACCGAAGAAATCATCGCTATCAAACATAACATGGAGTCAGGCTATGCGCTCGACCCACAAGTCATTAAAATCGGGGCGTCTCCAAAAGAAATGGCACTGATTGAAGAAAACTTGGAACTGCTCCCTGGCGTCAGTGTCGAACCGTATTATCAGCGGGATTATCCGTTCGGTGAGACGTTCCAAAGCTTCCTCGGAAGTTATCGTCAAATCCCAGCCGAGCAGCGCGCTTCGTATCAAGCGAAAGGGTATGGCTTGAATGATCGGGTCGGAACGTCTTATCTCGAACAACAGTATGAGGACGTGCTACGCGGGACCCCGGCCTATGACGTCTTCACGACGTATAAAGGGGAACCGGTCGGAGAACCGACTCGCGTTAGCGGGAACCCAGGGAAAGATATCATCTTGTCGACGGACATCGAATTCCAAAAAGAAATCGATGAGATTTTGAAGAAAGCGATTCGAGCCGGCCGCTCGGGCAGCCCGCACTTTGACCGTGCCTTCGCCGTCGTCATGAACCCGCAAACGGGTGAATTGCTCGCCCTCTCGGGACAAGAGCTCGACTATGAAACGAACGAATTCAAAGACGTCTCGACCGGGACGGTCCTGCGGGCGAGTCAAATCGGCTCGACAATCAAGGGAGCGACGGTCGCGTTCGGACTTGAAGAAGAAGTCATCCAACCGGGTGAATATATTTATGACACGCCGATTCGTATCGGTTCGTCACTCAAGTCGTCGTACCGGAACATGGGGAACATCAACGACCTTGATGCCCTCGCGTTATCATCGAACATTTATATGTTCCAAATTGCCCTGCGGCTCGCCGATTACTACTCGACCGGCCAAATCGTCGGAGAGAACGTGACCGAGGCATTCAATACGATGGAACATTACTATAAGCAGTTCGGACTCGGAATTGAGACAGGGATCGACCTCCCATATGAATCAATCGGATTCCGTAGCGTACCGGACCGTGTTACGCTCCTCATGGATATGTCGATCGGTCAGTTCATCTCATACACGCCGATTCAATTGGCGCAGTATACGTCGACGCTTGCGAACGGCGGATACCGGATTCAACCGCATCTCTTGAAAGAAATCATCGAACCTGGCTCGCTCGACGAAGCGAACAAGCAAGTCGTCAGCACGTTCCAACCGAACGCGCTCAATAAAGTCGATATTCGTGATGAATTTCTTCAACGGGCGCGCCAAGGATTCCGGCAAGGGGTCGAGAGTGGAACGTCTCGTATCCTGCAACAGACGGGAATCACGGCGGCCGGTAAGACCGGTACCGCTCAAGCGATCGCGGAAGGGCCAGATGGTCAAGCGAAGCGAAACGCGAACGGTGAACCGATTAAGACACTCAACTCGAACCACGTCGGCTGGGCGCCATATGATGACCCGGAAATCGCTTGGGCCATCATCATGCCAGGCCTCGAGGCGGAAGGGATCAACACCCGTGTCGCGCACGACATCATGAAGGCGTATTTCGACTTAGAAGACGTCCAAGCACAGATTCAATAAAGAAGTCACTTCGGTGGCTTCTTTTTTTCGTCTTTACAATTCTTTTACGTTCCGTTTATTTCTCGTTAATAGTAGTTTATTAGGATGTTAATTGTAGGACAGAACAACGAAGCCACAACACAAATCAAAGCAAACTCAAGGAGGACGTCAGAAATGTCTTGGATGAAAAAATCAGCTTTAGTCGCTTCAATCACTTCGGTGGCCATCATCGGTGCCGCGTGTGGGAATAATGAAGAAGGTGGCGGCGCAGCCGACGGTGAAGGACTTTCAGGTAAAGTCGTCATGGACGGTTCGTCAACAGTCTTCCCGATTATGGAAGCCGTAGCCGAAGAATATTCAGCTGAACAGCCAGACGTTGAAGTCACGGTCGGTGTCTCAGGTACGGGTGGCGGATTTAAACGTTTCGTAACAGGCGAGACAGACTTCTCGAACGCGTCACGTGAAATCAAAGAAGAAGAAGCGGCTGAAGCCGAGAAGAACGGTGTCGAGTATACACAACTCGCTGTCGCTCTCGACGGTCTCTCGCTCGTCGTCAACCCAGAGAACGATTGGGCTCAAGACATCACAATCGACGAACTCAACAAGATGTGGACTGACCCTAACGTGAAGACATGGAAAGACGTCCGCTCAGACTGGCCAGACGAAGAAATCTCATTCTTCTCACCAGGTAAAGACTCAGGAACGTTCGACTTCTTCAATGAAGCCGTCCTTGAAGACACGGACATTCGTGAAGACGCGCAATTGTCAGAAGATGATAACGTCCTCGTGACAGGGGTCGCCGGTACGAAAGGTGCGATCGGATTCTTCGGTTATGCGTACTACATTGAAAACCAAGATACGCTTCGTGCGATGAACGTCGAAGGCGTCGAACCGACGACAGAGACGATCAACGATCTTTCATACCCGCTCTCACGTGAGATTTACACATACGTGAACAACGCGTCATTGAAAGACAAGCCACAAGTCGCTGACTACACACGCTTCTTGAATGAAAATGCAGCAGCCCTTTCAGAAGAAGTTGGATATGTCGGAATGGAACAAGCACGATATGATGAGAACGCTGAAGTGATCGACGAGATCGCTGGCGAGTAATAGCGCAGAAGGCAGAAGGTGAGAGTCGCTCTCGCCTTCTCGCCGTGCTTTCTAGTATGAAGAGGTAGGGAGCGATACACGAGATGAATCAACCAAACAAAGGGCTGTCAATTCGAGAGATGATTGAAGCCAATAAGAAAAAGAAATATAGTACGACGAACGTGTTTGATAAAGTCATGCCGTTCTTATTATTCTTGAGCGCATTCGTTTCGGTCGTCACGACGGTCGGCATCGCGTTCACACTCGGTTTTGAACTGTTCAAGTTTTTCGAGCGCGTACCGGTCGCCGAGTTTTTAGGCTCGACCGAATGGTATCCGCTTAGTGCCGATCAACGTTTCGGCGTCTGGGCCCTCGTCATGGGGACACTCCAGATTACGGTCATTGCCATGATTGTCGCTGTACCACTCGGTTTGGCGTCGGCGATTTATTTGAGCGAGTATGCGTCTGAGCGTGCCCGCACGATTTTGAAGCCGATTCTTGAAGTGCTTGCTGGCGTTCCGACGATTGTCTTCGGATTCTTTGCCTTGTCGTTCGTCACACCGATTTTGCAAGCGTTGATTCCAGGGCTTCAAATCTATAACGCACTCAGCCCGGGAATCGTCGTCGGAATCATGATCATTCCGATGATCGCTTCGATTTCGGAAGACTCGATGAGCGCCGTCCCGAAAAAGATTCGTGATGGAGCCCTCGGCCTTGGCGCGACGCGTCTTGAAGTCGCGATTAAAGTCGTCATGCCAGCCGCGCTCTCAGGGATTATCGCCTCAATCGTCCTCGGGATGAGCCGTGCCATCGGTGAGACGATGATCGTAACAATCGCAGGTGGGTCACAACCGAACTTTGAGTTCAACCCGCTCAACGCGATTCAAACGATGACAGCTTATATTGTCCAAATCGCCAAAGGTGATGCAGGATACGGGACAATCGAATACTACAGTATCTATGCGGTCGGCGCATTGTTGTTCATCTTTACGCTCGTGATGAACTTATTCGCGAACTGGGTGACGCGCCGCTTCAGAGAGGAGTACTAATATGGCATTGCCGAACAGTGAGTTCAAGAATACGAAGAACTTGATGGACCGTGCTTCCGTTTCACAACGGATTAAGCGCCGTCTCCAATTAAATGAAATCTTTAAGTACGTCTTTTTAGCAGGGCTCGTCTTTGCCCTGCTCGTCCTATCGACATTGATTTATGATGTCGTCTCTAAAGGTGGCGGCTGGGTGAATTTGGACTTCCTCCGCAACTTCCCATCCCGTCGACCTGAACAGGCCGGGCTCTATCCAGCCTTGATTGGATCACTTTGGTTGATGATGTTGATCGTCCCGATGGTGTTTATCGTCGGTGTTGGTGCTGCGATTTATCTTGAAGAGTATGCACCAAAAAACCGTGTCACATCATTTATCGAAGTAAATATTTCAAACTTGGCCGGTGTCCCGTCAATCGTTTTCGGATTGCTCGGATTGACGATTTTTGTTCGCATTATGGAACTTGGGAACTCAATCATGGCCGGAGCTCTCACGCTCGGACTGATGAGTTTACCGATTGTTATCGTCGCGTCACAAGAAGCGCTCCGTTCCGTCAAGATGGAATTGCGCCATGCGTCGCTCGCACTCGGAGCCTCGAAGTGGCAGACGACGTTCAACGTCGTCTTGCCGTCGGCGATTCCAGGGATTATCACGGGAATCATCTTGGCCGTATCGCGAGCAATCGGGGAAACGGCCCCATTGATCATGGTCGGAGCAGCGACGTTCATTTCGACGACGCCGAGCAATGTGTTCTCTGATTTCACAGCGCTCCCGATTCAAATCTACAACTGGACGAGCCGTCCGCAAGCTGAATTCCAAAACTTGGCCGCTGCCGGAATCATTGTATTGATGACGATGTTGATCATCATGAACTCGGCTGCCATCTATATCCGTAACAAGTACACGAACCGACATTAAGTCGTAGCAGGTAACGAGGAGGACTCTCGAGATGATGAAACAAAAAGAACTCAAAGGAGATCATGAAGTGAATACAACGACGACTCAACCAACCGGAACGGTGATGCAAAAAGACAGTGCCTATGTCGTGAACAACTTGAATTTATGGTACGGCGACGATCAGGCATTGATCGACGTCAACCTCGACATCAAGAAAAATGAAGTGACGGCCATCATCGGACCGTCTGGTTGTGGGAAGTCGACGTTCATCAAGACGTTGAACCGGATGGTCGAGCTCGTGCCGTCTGTCCGTACGAACGGTGAAATCTTGTATCATGGTCGCAACATCTTTGACCGCGATTATAAAGTCGAAGATCTTCGCACGTCGGTCGGCATGGTGTTCCAACAGCCGAACCCGTTCCCGAAATCGGTGTATGACAACGTGGCGTACGGGCCACGTACACACGGCATCAAAAACAAAAAAGTACTCGATGAAATCGTCGAGCGCTCGCTTCGCGGCGCCGCGATTTGGGATGAAGTGAAAGATCGCTTGAACGAGAACGCCTATGGCCTCTCGGGAGGACAGCAGCAACGTCTCTGTATTGCCCGCACACTCGCCATCGAACCGGACGTCATCCTCATGGATGAGCCGACATCAGCACTCGACCCGATCTCGACATTAAAAGTCGAAGAGCTCGTCCAAGAGTTGAAAGAGCAGTACTCGATTATCATCGTCACGCACAACATGCAGCAAGCAGCTCGTGTATCGGATAAGACGGCGTTCTTCTTGAACGGAGAAGTCGTTGAGTTCGATGCGACCGATAAAATCTTCTCGAATCCAACGGACAAACGGACTGAAGATTACATTTCTGGCCGGTTCGGTTAAGAAGGGGAGACAATCATGGCACAAAATCGCACATTTTTTGATACGAAGTTAAACGAATTAGAAGACAAGGTCGTTCGCTTGGCGAATTTGACGATGCGTCAAACCGCTACGGCCATCGAAGTGCTTGAAAAACATGACCTCGTACTCGCTCAGACGGTCATCGACAACGACAACGAACTCGATGACCTCGAGCTCGAAATCAATGACGAGGCGATTCTGTTGATCGCGAAACAACAACCGGTCGCGACCGACCTTCGTCGTTTGATCGTGACGATGAAGTCGGCGACAGACCTTGAGCGCATCGCGGACTATGCGACGAACATCGCCAAAGCCGTTGCGCGCATCGAGCACGTCCCGTACGTGTTAGACATCAAGCCGCTCAAACAGATGGCCGAGCAGTTGATTGACATGCTCGAGCTGGCGACTCGCGCTTATCGTAAAGGCGAGGTCAGCCGGGTGCGTGACTTGAACGAGATGGACAAAGTCATCGATGACTTGAACTTGCAGGTCATCAAACAATACATGGGATCTGTGCCGACGATGGCTGTCGGGACGAACGATGTCTATGAGTTTTCGAACATCGCCCGCTATTTAGAACGCATGGGCGATCACGTGACGAATTTCGGGGAACATCTCATTTTCCTCGAAAAAGGGAAACATTATGATTTAAACCAGTAAGAAGAGTGGTAAAGAACAACAGACCAGTTGTTCTTTACTTTTTTTTGTGCAGGAATTCACGGGTTGGAGGCGAATAGTAGAACACATGGATTTTTTTTAGGAAGGGAGCCACAAATAGATGGAAGAGAAAATCGTTTCCTTGAAACAACAAGGACTAACGTTAAAACAGATTGCAGAACAATTAGACATGCCGATCGGGAAAGTCCAGTACGCTTGGCGCAAATGGCGTTCCCAACACGGTGAACCAGCCAAGCCGGTAGCCGCCGCTCCAAAACGAAAGACCGAAGGGAAGAAAGCAATGACACCGAAATCGAAGCAAGTACCCGCCTCATCTGGGACGCAGGTCGCTTCGACGCTGCAACATGAGCTGCCAGTCCAATCACCGCTTCTAGATAAAGGCCCAGATGGGTTCTGGAAGCTCCCTGACCGTTATGATCAAGATTTGATGCATGCGGTCGTTCAATCGCCGAACGCCGTCTACGTCTTTTGGGAGGTTTCTGACAGCGTCAAGGAGACGTTGTCGATGCAGTTCATGCGTCCGTGGGAAGATTTGCCGAAGGCGTTCCGTATCCTCGACATCACGTTGCTTGATTACGCGAGCGGGCATGCGAACCGATCGTATACGTTCGAATTACCGGAGATGACGAACAGTTGGTTCGTTCGGCCACTCGATCCGAACACGACGTATGTGTTCGAGTTTGGGATTCGGACGATGGAAGGGGAGTTTCTTCCGTTGCTCGCATCTTCACCGATTGATACGCCACGTGCGGAGCCAGCCGGCCATGGTCGTTTCGCTGAACCGGTACGACGTTGGCAATACGGGGAAGTCGAGTCTCCTGAACTGCTCGACACGCTACCTAAATATTCTGCATACCGATTCGTGCGCTGAGGAGGATTTATTTGATGAAACCAGGTTATTTTTCACTCGTCCTTCATGCCCACCTTCCGTACGTGCGACATGAAGAGAAACACCGCTTAGAAGAGAGATGGGTGTATGAAGCCATCTCCGAGACATATATCCCGATTCTTTGGCAAATCGACCGTCTGCAAAAGCCGCTTCATTGGACGGTCAGCATTTCACCGCCCGTCGTCGAGATGCTCGCCGACCCGCTCGTCCAGGACCGTTACGTGGAACATTTGGATGAGATGCTCGAATTGATTGAGATTGAGCTCGCCGAAGGACGGAGCGAACAGGAAGTTGAGACGCTCCATTTTTATCGCGGGCGCTACACCGATTTGAAAACAACGTTCCTGCATTGGGAAAAGAACTTGAACCATGCGTTCCGTACATATCGTGAGCAAGGGTTCATCGATATGGTCACATGTACGGCGACGCACGGCTTCAACCCGCACTTGTTCACGGAGCAGGCCGCCCGCACGGAAATCCGTACCGGTTTGAACTGTTTCGAGCGTCATTACGGGTTCCGCCCGACCGGCATTTGGTTGCCGGAGTGTGCCTATACGCCGGGTGTCGACCGCATCTTGTACGAGGAAGGCGTTCGTTATACGTTCGTCGATGAGCACGCTTTACTCGATGCCGACCCTACTCCGGACAAGGGGATTGGCGCACCGGTCTACTCGCCGCATGGCGTCGCCTTGTTCCCGCGTGACCAAATCATCTCCGGGAAGATTTGGAGCTCGATGATCGGGTATCCGGGCCATCCTGACTATCGCGAGTTTTATCGTGACCTCGCCTATGACCGCGACTGGGCGTATATTGAAAAGTTCATGCACCCAGAAGGGATTCGATTCGATACCGGTCTGAAGATGCACCGCATCACGGGCGACTCGGATGAGAAAGACTATTATGTCCGCGCCTGGGCCGAACATCAAATCGACAACCACGCCCTCGATTTTGCGCAGACGCTCGAAGGGCATCTCGAGGCCCATGGTGGACAAATGTTCCCGCCGTTCCTCGTGACGGCACCGTTCGATGCCGAGTTGTTCGGACATTGGTGGTTTGAAGGACCTGAATTCCTCGGAAAGGTCGCCGAGCGGCTCGAAGAGTTCGGAATCGAGACGATTACGCCGGCCCTGTTCCTCGAGCGCCACTTCCAAGACCTCGAGACAGTACACGTCTCGATGAACACGTGGGGGCGTAAAGGTTATGGTGATGTGTGGATCAACGAGCGCAACGAATGGATGCTCCGCCACTTGCACATGATGGAAACACAACTCGTCAAAGACGTGGCCGATTATCGTCACGCCTCACCGCTCGTCGATCGGGCGCTCATTCAACTCGTGCGACATTACGTCCTCGCCGTATCGAGTGACTGGGCCTTCATACTCGACGGACAGACGACGGCCCAATATGCAGCCGAACGCTTCCGCGAGCACACACGCCTGTTCGCTGAGCTCGAGACGGCACTGTATCAAGACAAGTTATCGGATGAACTGCTCGCCGACCATTATCGCGCGTATCCGTTCCTTGATGATGTGGACATTGACATCGACACGTTCCTGTCTCCGCACGACTATTACGTGACTGAGGAACGTGGCAGTGAAGGCGAGGCGATTCTCGTCTTGACGCCAGAATATACAGGCAACGTCGTCGGTGATCTCGGACGCCGTGTCATCGACGAGGTCGAAGCCCGGGCGGCGGAAGGCGAGATGGTGTACGTCTTGACCCCGTTCAAGGAAGGGTTACCGGAGTATGAACGTCACAACCACGTCCACGTGTACCGCGTCCGTCTGACGAGCCCGTTCTTGGAGCACGTGATGAACCAAGTCGCGGCCCAAAACGTGGCGTACGTCAAACTTGCGCATGAGCTCGTGGCCAAAGTTCCGTTCAAAGCGATCCATCAATTTGATTGGATGACGATTCCTGCGGCACGTTCGCTTGCGAAAGCACTACAAGTTCCGTTATACTCAACTATGTTGTCCTTTGAAACGACCCGCAATCCGCACGGACACGGCGGTCTGTTCGACGCGATTCACCGAATCGAGAACAGCGTCCTCGCTGAAGCCGACACGGTGTACATCTGCGAACAACTATCGACTGAGGAAGTCGGAATGCGCTATGCGATTGGTGATAACGTAAAAACCTGCCTGCCGCTCGATGCTTCGCCATACGGGCAAAAACGTTTGAAAAAGAACACGAAATAACCTTGCTTTTTCAAATAAAAATTGGTAGGATAATTGAGTATGCTTAGACTGTAAAGCAAAAGCACTTGATACAACATTAGTAAGATGGGAGTGAAAGAAATGCGCGTTAAAATCACACTAGCTTGCACAGAAACAGGCGATCGCACGTACATCACGAAGAAAAACAAACGTAACAACCCAGAGCGCCTCGAATTGCGCAAATACAACCCACGTCTCCGTCGTCACACGCTTTACCGCGAAGTGAAATAATGAGACTGGCCGTCACTCATGTGGCGGCCTTTTTTTTGAACAAGGGGGAATTGAAGTGATTGAAAAGAAACAACTTCGGCAAGACGTACATCGTCAAATCCGTGAACTCGACGACAGGTCGGACCGGGACCGCGTCATCATACATACATTGACCGAACTGAAGGCGTGGCAAGAGGCTGATACGGTGGCTGTCACGCTCGCCCTCGATTTAGAGATTGATACGTTGCCGCTCATCCGCTTAGCATGGAAGGCAGGAAAATCGGTGTTTGTGCCGAAAGTTACGAAACAGGGACTCACGTTCCATGAGATTCATTCGCTAGAAGACCTCGAGCCGGGCGTCATGAATATATTGGAGCCGACGACTGAAGCGACGATGCGCTCGATTGACGTCTGTATCGTCCCCGGCCGCGTGTTTGACCGGTCCGGCTATCGAATCGGATGGGGAGGCGGCTACTATGATCGCTACCTCGCCACGTACAAAGGGACGACCATCGCGTTGGCCTATGACGTTCAACTGCTCGATGAGATCCCGATTGAGCCACACGACATTCCTGTCGAATTCATCGTGACGGAAAGGGAAACGATTTTATGTTCGCCATCTTCGTTGTAACTTGTCTGGTGGCCTTTGCCGGCTATCGATTGCGCTCGTTGACCCGCTCCGGTGCCGTCTTGACGGTCGTGACGGGGACGGTCATCGGCTACGGTTTCGGTTGGTTCGGGCTCTATTTACTCGGTGTCTTCTTCTCGACATCGTCGCTCGCCTCGAAATATCGTGCCCGGGACAAGGCGCCTGTCGATGAGATTGTTGAGAAATCGGGTCCCCGTGATTTCGTACAAGTGCTCGCCAATGGGGGCGTCGGCATGGTGACGGCGCTTGGAATGATTCTTGCGCCAAACGACGCCTGGTTATTCGCCTATGTCGCCTCGATTGCCGCGGCGACGAGTGATACGTGGGGATCTGAGTTCGGCGTCCTCGCCAAGCAGAAACCGCGCTCGATTCGGACGTTCCGTGAAGTCGAACCGGGAACGAGTGGTGGGGTGTCCGTGTTCGGTACGGTCATGTCGATTGTCGGGGCCACGGTCATCATCCTCGCCTCGCTTCCATTTATCGAGATCGATGTGACGTTCGCGCTCGTCTTGATTGCTCTCGGATTGAGCGGCAGCGTCGTCGACACTTTGTTAGGGGCCACGGTGCAACGGAAATATCGATGCCGTGTGTGCGGCAAATTGACCGAGAAGAAAATGCATCATCGTGAGCCGACGGCTTATGTGTCGGGCTGGCGTTTTCTCGGCAATGACGCCGTCAACTTTTTGTCGATCGCCGCGGCCGCGACGATTAGTTTCCTCTTGTTACGATGAGGGTAGTACAGAAAATGTAGATGTTTCAAACGAATGTGAATTTTGTCACAATATCGCCAAAGTGAAAACGGTTTCCCTAGTAGTGAGTGTTTGTGAATGATGTTACAATCTTTATGTAACAGACATAACAAAAACATGAAACAGATTGTTCGAAGGGTGGAGAATCAATATGGAAACATTAAATCATGCAAAAGTAACACGCGTCGCGCTCGTTGGGGCCGGAGCGGTCGGTGCCAGCTTTGCGTACCAATTGACGACAGCAAGTCTTTGTGAGGAACTCGTCATTATCGACATCAACAAATCGAAGGCGGAAGGCGAAGCGATGGACTTGAACCACGGCGTCTCGTTCGCTTCTTCACCGATGCGCGTCTGGGCAGGGGACTATACGGACTGTGGTGCAGCAGATATCGTCGTCATCACTGCCGGTGCTCCGCAAAAACCGGGTGAAACTCGCCTCGACCTCGTCGAGAAGAACGCCAAAATCATGAAATCGATGATTGGGGACATCATGGCATCTGGATTCGACGGCATCATCATCATCGCCTCGAACCCGGTCGACATCATGACACATTTGGCTTGGAAATACTCAGGTTTACCGAAACACCGCGTGTTCGGATCAGGAACGGTACTCGATACGTCACGTCTCCGTTACATGCTCGGTGACTATTTCAACGTCGATCCACGCAACTGCCACGCCTACATCATGGGTGAGCACGGAGACACGGAATTCGCGGCCTGGAGCAACGCCCGCATCTACGGGAAGTCGGTCGAGCAGTTGCTTGAAGAGAACGACGAGTATACATGGGAAGACCTCGAAGACATCTACGTCAACGTTCGGGACGCGGCGTACCACATCATCGAGCGCAAAGGCGCGACGTACTACGCCATCGGCCTCGGTTTGCTCCGTCTCGTCAAGGCTGTGCTCCGTAACGAGAACACGTTGTTGACGGTCGGCGCACATTTAGATGGTGAATACGGCTTGAACGATATCCATATCGGTGTACCGGCCATCATCAACCGCCAAGGAGTCCGTCAAGTCGTGGAAATCGAGTTGTCAGACGAAGAAAAACAAAAGATGCATCATTCGGCAGAAGTGTTATTGAAAACGATGCAACCTGTCTTATAAGAACGATTACTCGTTCTGTCATGACCGTAGTTGGCTCCCGCCACTACGGTTTTTTTGTGGACCGACGGAAGAGCGGGGCAGATTGGGGCGATGCTCGATTTTGTCGTCCTGCCTAAATTCCTTTAGAATGAAAGTATAGAAGGAGGTGAGCCAACATGACAGAACCAGCTTGTTTTTGGGAAGATGTATATCGTGCCGTCGAAGCAGGAGGACGCATCGAGGGCGTCTTAGAGCCGTCGCGGGCACTTTTATTGTTCGACACGAAAGCGGGGGATGTCTATCACCTCTACATACGGACAGATAAGGCGTGGGCGAACCATGTCGCCTTGGACGTCGAGGCGGTCATGAACTCGTTTCGCTTGGCCCGAATCGGCCGCGAGAAGCTCCATGTCCACATTTATGGTGACCCGCTCGTCGATGAAGAGCGTCTGTCGTCGCTCACGTTCCCGATTGCGGCAAAAGTGAAGCTCGAGATGCGGCCGTGCGCCGAAACGGAAACGTCATATCGCCCGCGTGCCGTCGCCCTCGACCAACAACGGAAAAATGAACTGAAGCAACGGTTCGCCTTTGGGAAGCCTCAGTTCGTCTATGCGCTCATGTTCGTGACGTTCCTCGTCATGTGGTTCGCCGAATCAATCGGCTCGACGCTCGATCCGAACACGCTCATCCGCTTCGGTGCGAAAGTGAATCCTCTCATCGACGAAGGAGAATGGTGGCGTCTGATCACACCGATGTTCCTTCATATCGGTTGGTTCCATTTCGCCATCAACATGTTCGCGCTCTGGTCACTCGGCCCGCTCGTGGAACGGATGTACGGGTCGACGCGTTTCGCCACCATTTATCTGTTGGCAGGTGTCATCGCCACGGTCGCCTCGTATGCGTTCAGCGAAGCCATCTCGGCCGGCGCGTCCGGGGCATTGTTTGGGCTTGTCGGCGCACTGCTCTATTTCGGACTGCGCGACCGCTCCTTATTTATGAAGACACTCGGCCCTCCACTGTTTATTATGTTAGGATTAAACGTGGGACTCGCTTTCGTCCTTGGCGCTAGTTTGGACCATTCCGCACACGCGGGTGGACTCGTCGGGGGCTTTCTGATGGCGGGAGTGGTCGGCTTACCGGATGAACATGTGAAGAAACGTCGCCTGCTATTTGCGGGGCTCGTGTTCGTGGCGTCCGGCATATTATTTTGGCTCGGCTACAATCGATGACAAAGGAGTAAGGGTATGATTGAAACGTTGAAGCAATTGGTTGAAATTCCAAGTCCGTCCGGGATGACGGACGAGGCGATCGGATTCGTCGAACAAGAACTGACGGCACTCGGGATCCCCACGAAACGCTTGAACAAAGGGGCGCTTCTGGCGACATTTGAGGGCAAATCGAATCGAGCCCGCCTGTTGACGGCCCATGTCGATACGCTCGGCGCGATGGTGAAAGAAATCTTGCCGAGCGGCCGCTTGCGCTTGACGCAAGTCGGCGGATACGCCTGGACCGCAATCGAAGGGGAGAACTGTCTGGTTCATGCCGAGACGGGTGCGCCGATTGAAGGAACGATTCTCATTCATCAATCGAGCGTCCATGTCTATAAGGATACGAATAGCGCCGAACGGACGGCGTCAACGATTGAAGTGCGCTTGGACGCGGACGTCCATACAGCCGAAGACGTAAGGGCCCTCGGTATCGAGGTCGGGGACTTCGTCTCATTCGACCCGCGCTTCCGTCAGACCGACGCCGGTTATATCAAATCACGTCATCTCGATGACAAGGCGTCCGTTGCCATCTTGCTCGATTTGGCGAAAGATCTGGTCGAGGCGGAGTTGCCACACCCGGTCCATTACTTGATCTCGAACTATGAAGAGGTCGGGTTCGGGGGCAACGCCGGAATTCCCGAAGCGGTGACTGAATATATCGCTGTCGATATGGGTGCGCTCGGGGACGGGCAACACTCGGACGAGTATACAGTTTCGATTTGTGCGAAAGATTCGTCAGGCCCGTATGATCTCGGGTTGCGCCGTCAATTCACCGCGCTATGCCGTAAACATGACATCGCCCATAAAGTCGATATCTATCCGTACTATGGATCGGACGCCTCGGCTGCAATCGGAGCCGGCTACGATGTGCGCCACGCGCTCGTCGGACCAGGCATCGAGTCAAGCCATAGCTATGAGCGGACGCATCTCAAATCGCTCGAAGCGACCCGGGAACTGCTGTACCGTTTCGTGCTCACCGCGATGGAGGACGAACGATGAAAAATTTTTATGACGTCCAGCAATTTTTGAAATCGTTCGGCACGATCATTTATATCGGTGAGCGCGATGCCGAAATCGGGCTCATGATGATGGAACTCGATGAGTTGCATGCGGGCGGAATGATTGAACAACGGGAATATGATACGGCCAAGATTATTTTGACCCATGAACTGAAAAATTCAAGAGATTGACAGAAAAACCCCTAGTGCAAAGGTTTGCACTAGGGGTTTAATAGTGTAAACTATGGGATGAAAGCGATTTAATCGAGACGAGGAGTGGAACACATGAAGTGGTTATTAGGAATCGACATTGGTGGAACGACGGTGAAGATGGCCGTCCTCGATATGAACGGGATTATTTCTGACAAGTGGGAGATTACAACGGATATTCGTGAGAACGGGGTACATATTCCGACTGATATTGCCTCTTCATTCGAAGCCTATTTAGAAACGTCGGGCAAAGCGAAGCAAGATTTCGCAGGAGCGGGCATCGGGGCACCAGGCTTTATCAACTTTTCAGAAGGTGTGGTCGAATATTCACCAAACATCGGTTGGAAAAACTTTGCGCTCGTCAGCGAGTTCGAGAAAGCGGTCGGTTTGCCGGCCGTCTTAGAGAATGACGCCAACGCTGCCGCACTCGGTGAAATGTGGAAAGGGGCAGGCGAAGGCGCATCAGAACTGCTCGCCATCACGCTCGGCACAGGCGTCGGCGGCGGTGTCATCACGAACGGCAATATCGTCCACGGGGCTGCAGGTATGGCTGGGGAAATTGGCCACATCACGGTTGAACGTGACGAGTCGAAAGCCGTCATGTGTGGCTGCGGCCGTAAAGGTTGTATCGAGACGATTGCTTCGGCCACCGGGGTCGCCCGTCTGGCGCTCCAAAAACGTAAAGGTCGGACGACATCGTTGAACGAACTGAACGAAGTGACAGCACGCGACGTGTTCGAAGCGTATAAAGCGAATGATGTCGTCGCGACAGAAGTCGTGAACGAGATGACCGAATATCTTGGATTGACGATTTCGAATATCGCCAACACGTTGAACCCGAAAATGATTGTCATCGGCGGAGGCGTCTCGAAAGCACGCGAAGCACTCCTCGAGCCGCTCGACGAGCAGTTCAAACGGTTCGCCCTCGAGCGCGTCTATGCGTCGACGGCGTTCAAAATCGCGGAACTCGAGAACGATGCGGGTGTCATCGGTTGTGCGTGGCTCGCTCGTAAACACTTTATCCCGACTCGTGTATAACGTTTGTCCATGTACGCCTGCGATTTGACGCAGGCGTGTTTTTTATTTGGAACGGGTATGGGATAATGTAAAATTTGTAATGACGGAGTTGATTTTTTGTTAAAAAAGGGGTAAGATTTGGACTTGATACCGGACTGTTATCGTACGTGAAATGGATAACAAGCCAATTGGCCTTATAAAAAAATAGGGGGACGCGAATCAGTTGATCTCGTCGCCCGTTGAACAGAGGAGGAGGCCGTCAGATGAAGTCATCTCAGAGCTTCTCGAAGCTTACTATGCGACTGAATGATACGGTCCGCGCTTCGTTTCATGAATATCGGTTATTTTGGATTTTCTCGCTATTACTTTGGACGAAGACGTACGTAGTTTACCAATTTTTCTTCAATATCCCGATTGAAAACACCGCTCAGGCATTCATTCTGCTGATCAACCCGATCAGCTCCACTCTATTCCTATTCGCGTTCAGTTTCTTCTTTAAAGGAAATAAGCAGAAATGGGTCTTGTACATGCTGTATGCCGCAGCATCGTTCATCTTGTTTGCGGATGCCGTTTATTACCGCGAGTTTACCGACTACTTGACGATGCCGGTCATCTTGCAACCGTCGAACATGGAGACGTTGTCGACATCGTTCACGTCACTGTTGGAATGGAAAGATTTGATTATCCTCGGGGACGTGCTCGTCTTGCCGTTCATCCTATGGCGCATCAACGCGACAGCGACGGCTGCCTCTCATCGGAGAGCGCTCGTGACATTCGCGACGGCCGTCGTCGTGTTCTTGTTCAACTTGTCGCTCGCTGAAACAGAGCGTCCGGAACTGTTGACTCGTTCGTTCGACCGGGAACTGTTGGTCAAGAATATCGGGACGTTCAACTTCCACGTCTACGATGCGATGCTTCAAACGAAAACGTCGGCCCAGAAGGCGATGGCTGACGGGTCAGAACTCGCCAAAATCGAGAAGTACACCCGTCAACACTATGCAGCACCGAACCCGGACTACTTCGGGAAGTATAAAGGCAAGAACGTGGTCGTCGTCTCGTTCGAGTCGGCCCAAAACTTCACGCACAACATGAAAGCGTCGAACGGCGAGTACATCACACCGAACTTGAACAAACTGATCGAAGAGTCCCACTACTGGCCGAACTATTACCATACGGTCGGCCAAGGGAAGACGTCGGATGCCGAGTTCGCACTCGACAACTCGCTATACGGACTTCCGCGTGGTGCCGTCTACTTCACGAACGCCGATAATGAGTATCAGGCACTCCCTGAATTGATTAAGGAAGACAATTACTACTCGGCCGTGTTCCATGCGAACAACAAATCGTTCTGGAACCGGGACTTGATGTATAAAAACATCGGCGTCGACCAGTTCTTCGATGAGAAGAGCTATGACCTCGGCAACCCCGAGGACATGACGGAGTGGGGACTGCTCGATGACAGCTTCTTCGAACAGTCGATTCCGATGCTCGAAGATCTGCCGGAACCGTTCTATGCGAAGTTCATCACGCTCACGAACCACTTCCCGTACACGATGCCGAGCGAGGACTACGAACTCGTGCCGAAATTCGAGACGAGTTCGACGACACTCAACAACTTCCCACAAGCGCTCGCGTATCAAGATTATGCGCTCGGCTTGTTCATCGACGAGTTGAAGGCGAACGGCATGTGGGACGACACGATTTTCGTCGTCTACGGTGACCATTACGGAATCTCGACGAACCATAACGACGCCATGGCCGACTTGCTCGGCAAAGACGAGTTGACGCCATACGACGTCGCCAAGCTCCAGTCCGTCCCGTTCGCGGTTCATCTACCGGGCCAAGACAAGGGTGAAGTGCACGAGACGATCGGCAGTCATGTCGACATGAAGCCGACGATCTTGCACTTGCTCGGGATCGACACGTCGGACACGGTAGGTTTCGGAAGTGACTTGTTATCGGAAGACCGGACGAGCCGCGCCATCTTCCGGGATGGCACCGTCATCACCGACGAATACGTCTGGACGCAATCGACATGCTATGACGCTTCGAGCGGTGAAGTCGTTGAGGACGTCTCGCTCTGTGGACCGGATAGCGCAGAAGCAGAGAAGATTCTCCAAATGAACGATGATTTGATTTACTCAGATTTGCTCCGCTTCAAAGAGCAGACCGAACAATAACAAATAGCGCCGTCCCGCTTAGCCGGGACGGCGCTATTTGTTATACAAAAAAAGACGACCAGAGTCGTCTTCGTGCTCATTAGCTTGGGATTCCACCGTAAATCAATGTCGCGACGCCGAAAAATCCGAATACGAGTACAGTGACCGCGGCGAAAGCAAGTGGAAAGAATTGGCGCTTCTTAAACGAACGGGCCATTCCCCAGATTGCAACGAGTGCAACGATGAGCGAGATCCATCCAAATGGTTCATACAAATGCATGACGAGTTCCCCCTTTATTATACGTCATGAAATTCATAAAAATTTCACTGAAATATCATTATTATTTTATCCGATAATGTAGACGCTGTCGAGAAAAGAAAGCCTCCGCTACAATTTTGCCACAATATCGATTAGAATGATGGGGGAGGTGTTCTGGATGAACATAGTAAGAATCACATCGGGCCTGGCCCAAGAGAACGGATACGTGCTCGAAAAAGAAGGCACGGTCCTCATCGTCGACCCGGGCACGGATGACCCGAAATTCTTCGAGGCAGTGGAACGATTCGGTGGCTTGAACGCCATTCTGTTGACACATGCCCACTTTGACCATATCGGGGGAATCGATGCCTTGCGTGACCGTTACAACGTCCCGGTCTACGTCCATGAAGCGGAACGGACGTGGCTGATGGACGACGAGAAGAACGGGGCGGCGAAGTTTCATCTGCCAAGTGCGGCGATGCGACCGGCCGAACGGATCTATCAAGGCAAGACGCTCGAAATCGGTGCGTTCTCCATCGAGTTGCATCACACGCCGGGTCATTCGCCGGGCAGCGTCACGCTTCACTTCCCGACCGAACGCATCGCCTTCTGTGGGGATTTGATTTTCAAACAGTCGGTCGGACGGACCGATTTGTACGGTGGTGACCAAGCGACGTTGCTTGGATCGATCGATCGCATGCGTCAGTTATTACCGGGTGAAACGGTGCTCTATTCAGGTCACGGGCCGAAGACGACGCTCGAGGCCGAGATTCGGACGAATCCGTTTTTCGACAGATAACTAAAAAAAGATTGTCTCACGAGGAGACAATCTTTTTTTACATTTGGAAGTTACTCCAATACGTGAAGACGACGAAGAAGACAGTCAAATAAGCGCCGAACACGTATACATACGTTTTTTCAGTGAGTTTCAAGTAGCCTAGTGCGACGAAGAAAATAGTTTGAGCTAAAAAGACAAGACCCATTACGACGAAGTCACCACTATGTTCGCTACTGCTTTGATCTCCACCGAGTGCGCCTACGAAAGCAAGCGCCGCGATCAACCCAGTCCAAAAGCCTAGGACACGGAACATTCTCGCCATGTTAATCCCCCCATACGTGCATTATTCCATTCTCATTCACTATTTTACCAACACATTCAGAAAAATGCTATGAAAACGTGTGAATTGAGCAAAATAATCGTGAAAAATATGTGAAATAAAAACGTTGGACAAGGTTGTACAAAAAAATAAAAAACTTGTACAAACTATGTACAAAACGGGTATAAGGTTGTATAATCAACTTACACACATCGAACGAATCGTTCCACACAATATGAGGAGGTATTGAAATGGCAAATGAATTGATGTTCTACACGTACCCGAGCTGTACTTCATGCCGTAAGACGAAAGCGTTTTTACAGGAGCAGCACCTTGAGGTTAGCGAGCGCCATATCTTCCGCAACGCCCCGACCGTGGACGAATTGAAGACGCTATTGGCACTGAGCGAAAACGGAGTCGACTCGCTTCTCGCAACGAGAAGTCAGGCGTTCAAGCAATTAGACATTGACGTCGAAGATTTAAAGCTGAGCGAGTTGCTCAAGTTGATGAGCGAAAATCCGAAACTATTGAAACGCCCGATTTTGACGGATGGCAACGAAGTCATTGTCGGTTATGACAAGGCGACAATCGAGGCGTATGCCCGCCGTTTCGAATCGACAACTGCAAACGTTTCATGACGCAAGTCCACTTTCCAACGAGTGGGCTTTTTTTTATGCTCATGTTGAGGTGGCGGAGATGATGCGAATAATTGAGCGAGTGATTGATGCGGCACGTACGTTGCAGGCAAGTGATGTCCATTTCATGCCGTTAGGGGACGAGGTGATGATTCAAGTACGGCATGGGGCACACTTGCAACGATTGGAGATGATGACACATACAGACTATGAACGATTGACCTTGCATATGAAGTATTGGTGCTCGTTGACGGAAACAGATCATCGCGTGCCCCAGTCCGGTATGTACGCCGGGTCAGTTGAGGCAATCCGGGTCACTTTCCTACCATCGTTCGACCGAACGCTCATGTCGTGGCGGCTTCCGAACGCCTCGTTCCATTTAGCGGAGTTGTTAGATGACAAGGACGTCCATCGGTTCAACGAATGGTCGACGTTGCGGCAAGGTCTGCTCTTAATCGGGGGCGCGACCGGGGCGGGGAAGACGACCGTCCTATATGCGTTCTTACAAAGTTTGGCCGGTCGACGCATCGTCACGATTGAGAACCCTCCGGAGAAGCAAGTGCCGGGCGTGATTCAACTCGAAGTCAATCCGAAAGCGGGACTCGACCATCGCACGTTGCTGAAAGAGACGCTCCGGGCCGATCCGGATGTGATTGTCATCGGAGAGATCAGGACGAGTGAGGAGTTGAGGGTGGCGCATGATGCGGCACTCAGCGGTCATATGACGATTGCGACGTTCCATACGGCGAGTGTGACAGATGGCGAACGGCGACTCGAACAGCTCACGGGGAAGATGGAAGTCGCACGGCATTGGTGCATCCTGCACCGGGAAGACGAGGTGAGCTGTACGTGGTCCGAGACCAATTGAGCAGGGAGTTGGCCATCATTCGCCGCTTCCTCAGACTCCAGTCACGTGGAGTCGGGTTGAAGAAGACGTTCGAGACGCTCGAACTGCATGAACGTGGAAAAATGAAACTAGTCATCCGTGAGATGCGGAATCAACTTGAGCAAGGACGCTCGCTCGCCAACGTGTTCGAGGGACTCGTCACCGACCCGAGGATGCGAGAGATGCTCGTCACAGCCGAACGGGGTCATCATTTTTTGGAAGGGCTTGAGCAAGTGCTCGTCTTATCGACGATGCGCCGCAATCTACGGCAAGAACTCAGCCAGTTGGCACGGTACCCGCTCGTGATTTTGACGATGCTGCTCGGGCTCGGTGCGATTTACGCCCTGTATATCTTCCCAAAGCTGTTGACGATGGTAGAGGTCGATACGCTCGATGGGCTGAACGCGATTCTTCTGTCGCGATGGTTTTTCCCAGGTCTGTTCGTCGGATTGCTCGTGACTGGGGCCGGCCTCTATTGGAACGGCCGACGCGGCCGACTCGTGCCGCTACGTGTCGTCGAGAGAGGTAGACGCCTGTACGTGACGTACTTGTTCGTCAGTGAGTTAGCCTTGTTGAGTGAAGGACAGGGTTCGGTCCGTCACATCATCGAGCGGCTGTCACGAGGAGACGGTGAGGTGGCGAGCATCGCGAGACGGATGCATGAGCGCATGTCGGCCGGGTGCGAACTCGAGGCGGCGGCGCGGCAAGAGCGTTTGCTCGAGCATGAAGTCGTCAGTCTGTTCGGCGTCGGGACGGTGAGCGGGGAGCTCGGATCAATCATGATGATTCATCGGGATCTCGTGTTCGAAGAGATGGAGCTGTATTGGAAGCAGCTGATCGCCAAGGCCGAACCGATGTTATACGGATTTTTAACGGTGATGGTCACGATGATCTTTTATACGATTTATTTGCCGGTCAAACTAATCATGTCTCAACTATGACAAGGAGGAATCTGATTATGACACGCTTCAAATCAGAACAAGGATTCACGCTCGTCGAAATGGCCGCCGTCTTGCTAATTATCTCGGTGTTGCTCTTGCTCCTCGTCCCGTCGATGTCAGACGGGAAGTCACGAGCGGACAGCGTCAGTTGCGAGGGCAGTGTGCGCATCGTCGAGTCCGAAATCAATTTGTATTACGCGGAACATAAAGCGTACCCTGAGACGTTAGTGGCGATCGACCGTGCCACGACTGAGAGTCCGCTCGAATACAGTTGTCAGTCGTTCGTGTACACGTATGCGCCGACGACCGGTACGTTGACGAAACAGTGAGGCGAGACGGCTATACGTTAATCGAGACGGCGGCCGTCCTCGTCATTTTGGCACTCCTGCTCCTCATGGCGACCCCGGTCGTCCGGTCGATGGACCGGTTGGCATTATTCGATTTCACGGAGGCGCTCGTGAGTGACATCGCCGAAGTGGGACAAGCGCCCTACGTCGCCGCCGACGGCTCGTGTGTGCCGCGTTTACGTTGGTATCTCAAAGAACGGCGCTACCAAATCGCTTGCGGGACGACACCAATCGTGTCCCGCGTGGTGCCGGAAGGGGTCGATCTGAGTTTGCCGACCAATAGTGAAATCGTCTTTTCACGCACGGCAGCGACGTATGCGGGACAGTGGAAGTTCTATTCAGGAACGACGATGGTGACGTTGAAATTCAGGATGGGGACGTACGAGCCGGAGGTGTTGCGCGTTGAAGGGAAATGAGCAAGGAGTCACGTTTTGGGAGATTTGCCTCAGTCTGGCGCTCTTACTGGCTTGGGTCGGTGTCGTTGCCCCATTCATCGAGGCGGCGACGGAACGGGTCGAGCGCCTCGAGACGACCGTCCGTAAGTATGAACGGCTCCAAGGGGAGGTGCTGCGCGATGCCGCGAACCCGAGCGGACGCCAAACAATCTGTGACGGCGACCTTTGCCTGCCGACGCTTTGATTCGGGCTTCACCTTGCTCGAAGTGAGTCTCACGATGTTGATCATCCCGCTCTTCATCGGGCTGATGGTCCACTTCCTCGTCCTCGGACAAGCATTTTATGAACAACCTCGGGCGAAAGTTCAGACGACGCCGCAACTGATGGTGCGGAAACTGTTCGAGAGCCGCGATTGTGACGTCGTGTCGGGCCGTCTCGTCGGTACGCACGTGCGCCCGGACGGGACGACATGGACGTGGACGCTCAAACAAATCGACCGGAACTTGGTCATGGTCGGAGACGGGGGAGGGAATTTGCTATTTTTAAGAGGAATCGAGGCGTACCGGGTCGAACCGGTAGGGGAAGGTTTTCGAATTCAATGGAACGATGCGACCGGGCCGCGCGAGAAGAACGTGATGTGCATGCGCGCGGATACTTTGTGATGTCGACGTTAATCGTATTGACGTGGTTACTCGGCGGGGCGATGTTTTGGTATACTGATATCGAACGAAGCACTGAACAATTGGCGCTCGATGCCTTGGCGATTCGCTTCGAGGCTCACGTGATGGTGGCGGAGCGGACGTGCGGGTCGACCGCGGTCGCGTTGACGAGACCGACCGGCACAATCCAATGCCGTCCGCTCGGCACTGGGACGATTGAGGTCGACGTACGCCTTCAGACCGGTGAACGACATAAAGAGGTGATTTATTTCGATGACTAAACCGTTTTACATCATTGGATTTATGGGTACAGGTAAATCAAGCTTAAAACAATATCTTGCAAAATCGAATCACGTCATCGATTTGGACGAGTTGTTTGAAACACATACCGGTATGGACATCCCGGCATATTTCGATCGTTACGGCGAAGCAGCGTTTCGGCTCCAAGAGAGTCGACTGTTACAAAATGCGCGCGCTGACTATATCGTGACGGGCGGAGGGATTGTTGAACGGGAAGCGAATATGGAATGGATGCGAGAGCAAGGTGTCATCATCACGCTCGACTTGCCGTTTGAAGCTTGTTGGGAACGGATTAAAGACTCGGACCGTCCACTCGTTCGTAACGGAAAAGCGGCCGTTCATGCATTGTACGAACGTCGTCGACCGCTCTATGCGCGCGCAAATCACGTGCTTGACGCTTCGCTCTGCACAGAGGCCATCGCGCATACATTGAATCAGTTGAAGGAGGTAGAAGGATGATTTGGATTAATCTTGGGATTATCGTACTCGCACTTGTCGGGCTCGGCTTGTATGGCTTCTTATTGTACCGTAATAAAATGAAGGCAGACCTTCGTCGCGTGAAGCGCTTGACGGAACGGTTCCAAATCCGTGCCGACGTCATCCAAGGGCTCGTCAATGAGATTAAACAACACGTGGATACGGTCAATGCATCGGTGAAACAGATGAAAGCCTATTCGGTGAAAGTGAAGGACGAGACGATGGAGCTGAAACAAGCGACCGTCGGCTTGACGAAAGAAATTAAACGGACCGCTGGAATCGAACGCCCAGACGTTTCCACTGAGACTAAAATATGAAATAATGAGGATGAAAACGTTTTCGTTTTCCATCCTCTTTATTTTTGCCCATTTTGGCTAGGCAGAGCCGCAAAAAATTGATAAAGTGGAATAGAAAACGAAATATTTCACGAAATACATTATTTACGTTCGGGATTGGGGGATAATATGGAGAAAGTATCGTTAAAACGTACGCCTTTATATGATTTGATTTCCGTAAAGGCGAAGATGGTGGATTTTGCGGGGTTTGAGATGCCGATCATGTTCTCATCGATTAAAGAAGAGCATCAAGCGGTTCGCAACAACGTCGGGATGTTCGATGTGTCACACATGGGGGAGATTCGCATCGAAGGACCGGATGCGCTCGAGAACGTGCAACGTCTTGTCACGAACGATGTGTCAAAATTACAGATCGGTCAGGCGCAGTATAATCTGTTCTGTTTACCGAATGGCGGTGTCGTCGACGACCTGCTCGTCTATCGACTTGATGAAGATGCATTTTGGCTCGTCGTCAACGCCTCGAATATCGAAAAAGATGTGGCGCACGTCCGTGAATATGTCACAGGGGACGTCACAGTGACGGATGAGTCGAACGCCTATGGTCAAATCGCCATCCAAGGACCGATGGCTGAACAAGTGCTCGGCCGTTTGACGGATTTGCCGCTGGCCGACATCAAGTTTTTCCGGTTCATGACCGGCGACGTGGCCGGCGTGTCGACCATCGTTTCACGCAGTGGCTATACGGGGGAGGACGGGTTTGAATTGTATGCCCGCGCCGAAGACGTAGCCGCAATTTGGTCAGCGTTAGAAGCTGAAGGCGTCACGCCATGCGGGCTCGGCTCGCGTGACACGCTCCGATTTGAAGCGTGCCTCCCGCTCTATGGGCACGAGCTCGATGAGACGGTCACTCCGTTCGAGGCGAACTTGAACTTTGCCGTCAAACTCGATACTGAGTTCATCGGTAAGGACGCCCTCGTGAAGCAAAAAGAAGACATCCCGCGCCGATTGATCGGCTTGCGTCTGCTCGGGCGTGGTATCGCGCGTCAAGGCGCGACGGTCGAAGTTGACGGAGAGACGATTGGTGTTGTCACGACTGGTACGATGCCGCCGACGGTGAACGAATCAATTGCCTGGGCGCGCGTCGATCGCCGTTTCGCGGAGGCGACACACTTTATCGTTGAAGTTCGGGGTAAAAAAATAGAAGCCGAACGTGTACCGACACCGTTTTATAAACGTAAATGAAACAGGGGGATTCAGCATGAATAGAATGGAGTTTCGTTATTTACCGATGACAGAGCAAGATGAGCGTGACATGTTGCAGACGATTGGCGTAGAGTCGATTGAAAACCTACTCGAGGATATTCCAGCATCGCTCCGGGAGACGGCTTCTTTAGCGGCCATCGGTGCGCCGCTTCCGGAAGTTGACCTCGTTCGTCATATGACGAAGCTGGCTGAGAAAAACATGCACACGAAATCGACTCCGAGTTTCCTCGGGGCCGGGATGTACGATCACCTCTCTCCGAGCGTCATGAACCATATGCTTCTCCGTTCCGAGTTCTATACTGCTTATACGCCATATCAACCTGAAATCTCGCAAGGTGAACTCCAAGCGATGTTCGAGTTCCAAACGATGATTTGCGAATTGACGGGGATGGACGTGGCCAACTCGTCAATGTATGACGGAATCACTGCCCTCGCTGAAGCAACGTATCTGGCGAGTGCCCATACGAAGAAAAAACGTGTCGTCGTATCAGGAGCGGTCCATCCGGAAGCGAAGGATGTCATCCGAACATACGCCGGTGGGCCAGGGCTCACGGTCGAATATACGGACGTGAGTGCGGGAGTGACCGATATATCTGACATCGATTTGACGGACGCCTCGTGTCTCGTCGTCCAATATCCGAACTTCTTCGGTCGTGTCGAGGACTTGTCAGCCCTCGCGAAAGCAGCGCACGACGCCGGCGCCTTGTTCGTCGTGTCGAGCAATCCGCTCGCGCTCGGTATTCTGGAATCACCGGGTGCGCTCGGTGCCGACATCACAGTCGGTGACGCCCAACCGTTCGGAATCCCGCAAAGCTTCGGCGGTCCTTCATGTGGATACTTCGCCGTCAAACAAGCACTCATGCGCAAACTTCCAGGCCGCCTCGTCGGTCAAACGGTCGATGAGGATGGGAAGCGCGGTTTCGTCTTGACGCTTCAGGCCCGTGAACAACACATCCGTCGTGACAAAGCGACGTCAAACATCTGCTCGAACCAGGCGCTCAATGCGCTCGCGGCATCAATCACGATGTCTGCCCTCGGGAAGTACGGGATTCGTGACATGGCCGTCCGTAACATTCAAACGGCCCATTACATGAAAGAAGCACTCAAGACTGCCGGATACACGGTAATCGATGAAGGGCCGATGTTCAATGAGTTCGTCGTCGACTTCGGAGTCGATGCGGAAGATGTGTCGCGTCATCTGCTCGAGGCCGGCATCATCGGCGGCTTGCCACTCGGCTCGTATGAGACAGAACGGCAGACGCAAATGTTGCTCTGCGCGACGGAGCTTCGGACGAAAGAAGAAATCGATCAATTTGTTGAAGTGGTTGGGGGGATGAAGTGATGCAACACGAACAAACATTAATTTTCGAAGTGTCACGTGCAGGACGAACGGGCTATAACTTGCCGACACCGACCGTGCCGGAAGTCGATTTGGACACGCTCTTACCGGCTTCGATGATCCGTCAAGAAGCGGCCGAGCTTCCGGAAGTATCGGAACTTGATGTCGTCCGCCATTATACGTCGCTGTCGACACGCAACCACGGTGTCGATTCCGGCTTCTATCCGCTCGGCTCGTGCACGATGAAATATAACCCGAAAGTGAATGAAGATATGGCCCGCCTCCCTGGCTTCGCCCATATCCACCCGTTGCAGCCGGTCGAGTCAATTCAAGGGGCGCTCGAGCTCATGGTCGACCTGCAAGAACAACTTGCCGAAATCACCGGCATGGATGAAGTGACGCTTCAACCGGCAGCCGGGGCCCATGGAGAATGGACCGGTCTTATGCTCATCAAGGCGTTCCACCATCACAACGGTGATATGGAGCGGACAAAAGTACTCGTGCCGGATTCGGCACACGGAACGAACCCGGCCTCGGCCGTCGTCGCCGGTTTCGAGACGGTGACCGTCAAATCAGATGAGCGTGGGCTCGTCGATTTGGAAGACTTGAAGTCAAAAGTCGGGGCCGATACGGCAGCGCTCATGCTAACGAACCCGAATACACTCGGTTTGTTCGAGGCCGACATTTTGGAGATTGCCAAAGTCGTCCACGAGGCCGGCGGCAAACTTTATTACGACGGAGCCAACTCGAATGCGATTTTAGGCATCGCCCGTCCTGGGGATATGGGCTTCGACGTCGTCCACTTGAACTTGCATAAGACGTTCACGGGCCCGCACGGTGGTGGCGGTCCAGGATCTGGACCGGTCGGAGTGAAGCGCGATTTGATTCCGTACTTGCCGACGCCGATTGCGCGCCGTGCCGAAACGGGCTTCACGCTCGATTATGATCGCCCGCAATCGATTGGCCGCATCAAACCGTTCTATGGCAACTTCGGGATTAACGTCCGTGCCTACAGCTACATCAAGACGATGGGCGCGGAAGGGTTGACGCGCGTCTCACGCGAAGCGGTATTGAACGCCAACTATATGTTCGCCCGCTTGAAAGATGCGTTTGATGTGCCGTACGATACGTTCTGCAAGCATGAGTTCGTCTTGTCTGGAAAACGTCAAAAAGCGCTCGGCGTGCGTACGCTCGATATCGCCAAACGATTGCTCGATTTCGGCTACCATCCGCCGACGATTTACTTCCCGCTCAACGTCGAGGAGTGCATCATGGTCGAACCGACGGAGACGGAATCGAAAGAGACGCTCGACGCATTCTGCGACGCGATGCTCCAAATCGTCAAAGAGGCAGAAGAGAATCCGGAAATCGTTCAAACGGCCCCGCATACGACGGTCGTCAAACGACTCGACGAGACGCTCGCTGCTCGCAAGCCGGTGCTCAAATACGAACGACGCCAACCGTCGTCCATCAATTGAAACCGAACCCGTTCGCTATAAGCGAGCGGGTTTTTTGGCGCAAAAAAACGTCCATCTCCGCTAGAAGGAGTGGACGTAGTGAGCGGGTCAGTCTTTTTTGACTTTCCCTTTCCAGTTTTTGAAGCCGCCGTCGAGCATGTAGATGTCCGTATAACCATTTTTCATGAGCAGCTTGGCCGCTTGGTTCGTACGTGACTTGCCTTGGCAATACATGAGGATTGGTTGATCTTTGCGAAGTTCTTTCATGCGCAGTTTCATTTGTCCGACCGGGATGTTACGGGCGCCGACGATGTGGCCTCCCTTGTACTCGTTCGGTTCACGGACGTCGATCAATTGACCTTTACGGAGCGATGCACGGAACTCTTCTTGCTTCATTTTCTTCAAACCGCGAGCCGGCAAGAAACGCCAGACGATGTATGCGATGAGCGCAGCCCATAGGATGATGACGAGGATAGTTTCGATTCCCATTGATGTTCTCCCTTTCTCTATTAAGTTTCACCAACATCCATTATAAAGAATTTAAGGTCATGAGACAATGATTGACTGATGGATTTCCCCGTTCTGCTTTCGGTTTCTAAATGGTTGCGTTAAAATAGAGATTGCAGAACGGAACATAAGGGGAGGCTATGCCCATGCCGACACCGAGTATGGAAGATTACTTAGAACGAATTTATTTGCTGATGGTGGAGAAAGGATACGCTCGCGTATCCGATATCGCCGAACATTTAGGGGTGCATCCCTCCTCTGTCACGAAAATGGTGCAAAAGCTCGACCGGGAAGATTATTTGATTTATGAGAAATATAGAGGTCTCATGCTGACGAACAAAGGCCAAAAAATCGGGAAACGGCTTGTCGAACGGCATGCGATGCTCGAGTCATTCCTACGCTTGATTGGCGTCGACGAAGCTCACGTCTATGAGGATGTCGAAGGTATTGAACACCACTTAAGCTCAAATACGCTCGACTGTATGACCCAATTCGTCGAATTTTTCGAAGACAAACCGGAACTGATGGCACAGTTTCGTGCGTTTCAAGACGTGAACCGCTCTGAAGACGAGTGAATGTAAACGACCGCGACCGATGAATCGAATCGGAAGCGGTCGTTTTTACATAAATCTAACCTAAACCCGAACGATGACTTCATATTTTTTAAGTAAAGTCTATTTTTAAGCCGTTTTTATGATAGAATGGGTGCTGGTAAGAAAGATAAGGGGGTGACGGCGAACAATCGCCGACATTATGGATATTCAAATCAAAGGGAAACTGTTTGACGAAGCGCAGATTAAACAACGTGTGGCGGAACTCGCCCAACAAATCGAACGCGATGCGGCAGGGACACCGATCGTCCTCGTGGCCGTCTTGAAAGGGTCGCTCGTCTTCGCAGCCGACTTGATGCGCGAGATGACGGGCAGTGTCCAACTCGACACGGTCGCGACGTCGTCATACGGGAAGAAATCGGTCTCGAGTGGGAACGTCCAACTCCGTAAAGATTTAGATCTCGATGTCGAAGGAAAGTACGTCGTCATCATCGAGGACATCATCGATACGGGACAGACGCTCAAATTTTTATGCCAGCACATGACGTTACATCAACCGGGAGAATTGAAGATTTGTACACTTCTCGATAAACCGGCCCGCCGGCTCGTCACGTTGGATGCGGACTATGTCGGTTTCGAGATTCCAGATGAATTCGTCATCGGGTATGGCATCGATTATGCCGAACAGTACCGCAATCTGCCGTACATCGGCTTCGTCGAGACAGAATGAAAAACGAACCAGGCCGGATATGGCCTGGTTCGTTTTCACATATTGGCTTTCTTTTTCTTCTTGCCTTTCTTGCCTTCGATGACGGTCAAGTGAGGGGCGTCACTGCGATGGGCCGAGCGGGTCGGACGCTTCGACAGTTTCGTCACGTTCGAACTGGGCTTCACTTTCTTCTTGGCCGCAGTGGACGGCTTGACTTTCGGATTCGCACCTGGGCGTTGCATCCGTTTTTTCGAGGCTTGAGCGGTCTTCCGGTAACGCATATCCTCAGCCGAGATTTTCGGCGCCATGAACACTCGATAAATCACATAGAAAATCAACCCGAAAATCCCGATGAAGAGCAACTGTCTGAACAATCGACCAGGGTCGGTCGCGAGCATATGTCCGACACCGATGAAGCCTAAGATGAACACGATCGTGGCTGCGGTCGAGCCGATTCTTTGTCTGATCATGGTGCTTTCCTCCTCTTTATCCCTCTCTTTGCACGGCCGGTTGACCTAGTTCTGAACGTTCCCATGTCTCGAACGCCTCGATGGCGACACGGATTTGTTCGTCATTCGGTTCGCGCGTCGTCAACAATTGTAAAGACAACCCAGGCTTGCCGAGAACGGACAAGAAGCGATGTTCACGGAAGCGGTTTGTGAATTGGAGCACCTCGAACGAGATGCCGATGACCACTGGCAACAAAGCGATGCGGCTGACGAGTCGGACCCAGAGGGGGTCGATCGGGACGATCATGTAAACGCCGATGCCGACGAAAACGGTGAATAGGATGAAACTCGATCCACAGCGATAGTGGAGGCGTGAGCTTGCCCGAACGTTATCGACGGTAATCGGTCGTCCGGACTCATAACAGTTGATCACCTTGTGCTCGGCCCCGTGATATTGGAACACGCGCCGGATGAGTGGCGTCAAGGAAATCAAATAAAGGTAACTGAGCAACAATACTAATTTTATTCCCCCTTCGAGGAGGTTTTGAATCACATGACCGGACAATGCGGGCACGCTTTGGAACATGGCGGCGAGAAGGGCCGGGGTGACGTTGAAAATCAGCTTCCCGAACACGTATGAGATGACGCCGACGATGGCGATCATGACGACCATCAAGATGTTCTGTTTTTTCTCTTCTGGTTTCGTTGCCTCGTCCTCACTCGGGTCGACGTCATAACGATCGCTTGCGAACGTCATATGGGCCGAACCATTTTTGAGTGATTCGTATAGCGCGACCACACCACGCAGGAATGGGATTTTTTTTAACGATTGGACCCACGGGACGAGAATGCGGGGCTGCTGGAACGTCTCGATAGACCCGTCTTTCCGTCGAATCGCCGAAGCGCTTTCGGCGCGTCCTTGAAACATGACGCCTTCCACGAGCGCCTGGCCACCGACGGGAATCATTGGTTTAGTTTTCATGTCATTTCCTCGATTCCTACAGTTATATAGTTGAATTATACCGTGATTCACGTAAAAAACGAAACCTCACGAACGTCGATTGTCGCACGAACCGTTAAATTTGTTACAATAGAGGCGACTTGACGAACAGGGGGGAAGACTTGTGCATATACTCGTCTTAAATGGACCGAATTTGAATCTGCTCGGGAAGCGGGAACCGGACGTATACGGGGACGTCTCGTTGAAGGGATTGACGGCGGAGCTATTGCTCGCCGCCCCGGAGGATGTTCAGTTGACGTTCGTCCAATCCAACCATGAAGGCGAACTGATCGACGCGCTCCATGAAGCGTACGATTATGCGGGGGTCATCTTTAATGCGGGGGCGTACACGCATACGTCGATTGCGCTCCGTGATGCCATCGCCGCCATCAAAGCCCCGGTCGTCGAAGTACATATCTCGAACGTGCATGCACGGGAGTCGTTTCGTCATGAGTCGAAACTTGCCGCCGTTTGTCTCGGTGTCATCAGCGGTTTCGGCCTGACGAGCTATACGCTCGCGTTGCAGGCATTGCTCGTACATTGGAGGAATCGACATGATTGAACGGGTCAACAAACTGCAAGGTCAGCTAGAAGCGAACGGCATCGACGGATTGCTCGTGACGAAACGGGAAAACATCCGCTACTTATCTGGTTTCACCGGGTCGAGCGGTGTCCTCGTAATCACGGCGCAGTCGGCGAGCTTCATCACGGATTTCCGCTACACGGAACAAGCCGCTAGCCAAGTAAAAGGCTTCGACATCATCGAGCATAAGACGTCGCTCATCAAGTCGGTGGCGGAAGTCGTGACAGAGCAAGCGGTGAAGCGCCTCGGCATCGAACAAGATGACATGACGGTCGGCCAGTTCCGGACGTATGAAAAAGAAGTCGCAGCCGAGCTCGTCGAGACGTCAGGTATCGTCGAAAAGCTACGCTTGATTAAGGATGAGTCAGAGATTAAGATAATGAAGGAAGCCGCGGCGATTGCGGACGCGGCGTTTGCGCACATCCAGACGTTCATCCGTCCAGGGCGGACTGAAAAAGAAGTCGCGAATGAACTGGAAATGTTCATGCGGGCCCAAGGTGCGGACTCATCTTCGTTCGATATGATCGTTGCGTCAGGGCATCGTTCGGCATTGCCGCACGGTGTGGCCAGCGACAAGGTCATCGAGGCGGGAGAACTCGTGACGCTCGATTTCGGTGCCTACTATCAAGGATACTGCTCGGATATCACACGTACGCTCGCTATCGGGGACATCTCGGACGAGTTGCGCACGATTTACGATACGGTGCTCCGGGCTCAACTCGCAGGTGTCGAGGGCACGAAAGCTGGCATCACGGGAATCGAGGCGGACGCATTGACGCGTGACGTGATTAAAGACGCGGGCTACGGTGAGTACTTCGGACATTCGACAGGCCACGGTCTCGGCATGGAAGTGCATGAGGCACCAGGCTTGTCATTCCGTTCGGAGACGGTGCTCGAGCCGGGGATGGTCGTCACGATTGAACCGGGTATCTATATCGCCGGGATCGGCGGTTGCCGCATCGAGGATGATGTGGTCGTCACGGAGACGGGCAACATCCGTCTCACGCAGTCGCCAAAAGAGTTAATTACGATTGAGGCTTGAGTCTCAGCTCATTTTAGGAGGAAATCAACATGGTATCAGTAAACGATTTAAAAACAGGCTTAACGGTCAAGACGTCTGACGGTTCGATTTGGCAAGTCATCGAATTCCAACACGTCAAGCCAGGTAAAGGCGCGGCCTTCGTCCGCACGAAAATGCGTAACTTACGCACAGGCGCGATTCAAGAGACGACGTTCCGTGGTGGCGAGCGCATCGAACGTGCGCACATCGAACGGAAACGCATGCAGTACCTCTATCCGATGGGCGATACGTACGTGTTCATGGACACAGAGTCGTATGAACAGCTCGAATTGACGGGCGAGCAAGTGAAAGCGGCGCTCCCGTACATGCTCGAGAACATGGAAGTAAGTATCGCTGACTACGACGGTGAGATTCTCGGAATCGAGCTTCCGACGACGGTCGTCTTAACGATTGTCGAAGCCGATCCAGGCGTCAAAGGCGACACGGCATCGAACGTGAAGAAAAACGCGACGGTCGAAACGGGCCACATCATTCAAGTGCCGCTCTTCATCGAGCCAGGCGAAAAAGTAACGGTCGACACGCGCACAGGCGAGTTCACGGGCCGCTATAACGGGTAAACCAAGGGTGTCCATTCTTCGGAATGGGCCCTTTTTTTGTCGTTGCATTCACTGGTCTGACCAGTTATAGTAGAGTAGAGATTAGTACCAGGTATAAACAGGGGGTTATTTCATGCAAATCGAACACATTAAAGAGCTGATCACATTACTCGATCAGACGTCCGTTCACGAGATGGAACTCGAGACGCCGGAGTTTAAACTTTCATTGAAAAAAGAAGCGGCCCCGCAATTCGCCGCTACTCATACACCGATCGTGCACGCGGCCCCGGTCGCAGCACCTGTGCCAGTCGTCGAGACAGAACAAGAGGCGGCACCAACACCTGCGCCGAGCAACTTGCGCACGATCACGTCACCGATGGTCGGGACGTTCTATTCGCGTCCGGCACCGGACAAAGACGCTTACGTTCAAGTCGGCGACCGCGTCGAAGCCGGACAGGTCGTCTGTATTTTAGAAGCGATGAAATTGTTCAATGATGTCGAGACGGAAATCAGCGGGGAGATCGTCGAGATCCTCGTCGCAGATGGCGATTTAGTCGAATACGGCCAAGCGCTCTTCAGCGTGAAGTGAGGTATGTATGAAACTACTCATTGCTAACCGTGGAGAGATTGCGGTCCGCATCATCCGGGCCGCGAAAGAGTTGAATATCCCGACGGTCGCCGTCTTCTCGGAAGCGGACCGTGAGGCGCTGCACGTCCGTCTTGCCGATGAGGCATACTGCATCGGACCGAACCCGTCGAAAGACTCATATTTGAATATCCCTAACATCTTGTCGGTCGCTTGCGCGGTCGATGCGACGATGATTCATCCAGGTTATGGATTCTTAGCCGAGAACGCCGAGTTCGCCGAAATGAGCGAGGCGTGCGGCATCCAGTTCGTCGGACCGAGTAGCTATGCGATTCGGAAGATGGGCATCAAGGACGAGGCGAAACGAACGATGATCGAATCGGGCGTTCCGGTCGTCCCGGGGTCGAGTGGTGTCGTCACCGACGAGGAAGCAATCGAACTCGCCCGCGAGATTGGATATCCGGTCATCATCAAGGCGACGGCCGGAGGCGGAGGACGTGGAATCCGTGTCGCCTTCGACGAGTCTGAGCTCGTGAAAGGGCTCACCGACACACGTAAAGAAGCGAAGCAGGCGTTCGGCAACGGCGACGTCTATTTGGAGAAATACATTGAGTCGTTCCGCCACGTCGAGGTGCAAGTGCTCGCCGATCAATACGGCAACGTCATCCACCTCGGGGAGCGGGACTGTACGATTCAGCGCCGGATGCAGAAGTTGGTCGAAGAAGCGCCGTCTCCGGCAATCGATGAGACGACCCGTCAAGCGATGGGCGACGCAGCCGTGAAAGCGGCCAAAGCGATTCAGTATTCGGGTGCGGGTACAATCGAGTTCATTTACGTACCGGAAGTGAACGAGTTTTACTTCATGGAGATGAACACGCGAATCCAAGTCGAACACCCGGTCACCGAAATGATCACCGGCTTCGACCTCGTCCAAGCACAACTCGAAGTCGCGCTTGGACATCCGCTTGCCATCAGCCAGGCGGACATCAAATTTAGTGGTCACTCGATCGAATGTCGCATCAATGCGGAAGATCCGTTTGCAGATTTCCGTCCGATGGCCGGGAAAATCGATCAGTATATCGTTCCTGGCGGCATGGGCGTCCGGGTCGACAGCGGTCTCTATGCCGGTGCCGTCATCCCGCCGTTCTATGATTCGATGGTGGCGAAGCTGATCGTCCATGCCCCGACTCGGGAAGAGGCGATCGCGAAGATGCTTCGCGCCCTCGACGAGTTCACCGTATCGGGCATCCACACGACGATCCCGTTCCATCAACAAGTCATGGCCCATGAACGTTTTCGAACAGGGGCGTTCGACACGAAATTTGTCGAAAAAGAAATGACGCTCACGAAATGACCTTGACCAGGAAGCCCGAACATTATTTGGGCTTCCTGGTTTTTTGTACTGAATTTATGGAGGCTTTATGCTAAACTATCACAATGAAAGCATGCAAAAGGAGAGTATCTGAATGAAACGTCATGAAGCACGGGAAAAAGCGATTCAAACGCTTTTTCAAATCGAAGTATCAAAACTTGAGGTAGACGAGGCCATCGAATTTGCCCTCGATGGCATGGAGTCGGATCCATTCTACGAACAACTCGTCGTTGAGACGTTAGAAAAGAAAGATGAGATTGACGAATTGCTCATCGAAAACTTGAAAAACTGGAGACTCGATCGTCTTGGAAATGTCGAGCGGACGATTCTTCGCATGGCGACGTACGAGTTACTCTACGTCGAGACGATTCCGGACAAAGTGACGATCAACGAGGCGGTCGAACTCGCCAAATCATTCGCCGATGAAGAAGCGGCCAAGCTCGTCAACGGCGTGCTCGGTAACATCATCAAAGCGTAAGCGAAGACAAGCATTACGGTCTGTTAAACAAATAGAGAAGACACCACACCAACTACAGAGAAACCTAAGACAACGGGGGATGAGAGAGATGGCAGTAGTGATCGACGGGAAACAAATCGCAGCATCATATCGGGAGACGTTAAAGGAACGGGTCAGTGCGCTGCGCGCACGCGGCATCGTACCGAAACTGAAAGTCATTTTAATCGGGGATGATCCGGCGAGCCACAGCTACGTCAGGGGGAAAGAACGGGCAGCGGCTGACATCGGCATCGATTCGCAAGTGATTCGCTTCGATGACACGATTTCAGAACGTGAAGTGCTCGAACTGATTGATTCGATGAACGCGGACGACGAGTTGCACGGTATTCTCGTGCAGTTGCCGTTGCCGAAGCATATCGATGAGAATCGCGTCATTATGCGCATCTCACCGGACAAAGACGTGGATGGGTTCCATCCGACGAACGTCGGGAAGATGATGCTCGGTCTCGAGACGCTATTGCCATGTACACCGCACGGGATTCTGCACCTCGTCAAGACGCAGACCGACTTGGTCGGCAAGCACGTCGTCGTCGTCGGTCGCAGCCAAATCGTCGGGAAACCGGTCGGGATGCTGTTCTTGAACGAATCCGCGACCGTGACCTACTGCCATTCGAAGACGAATGATCTCGGGGCGATGACACGGCAGGCCGATATTTTGATTGTCGCCGTCGGTCGGGCCGGTCTCGTCACAGCTGACATGGTCAAACCTGGGGCGATCGTCATCGATGTCGGTGTCAACCGCGTCGACAGTCGTCTCGTCGGGGATGTCGACTTTGCAGGTGTCCGTGATGTCGCGAGCGCCATCACCCCTGTTCCGGGTGGTGTCGGCCCGATGACGATTACGATGCTCATGCACAACACGGTCGAGGTCGCCTCTCGTGGCTAATCCGATTCAAGTTTCCGAAGTCGTCCGCTACGTGAAGCGACAGCTCGACGATGACCCGATTCTGCAACAACTTGCCGTCATCGGCGAGATTTCGAACTTCAAACGGTACGCCTCCGGGCACTGTTATTTCACCCTCAAAGACGAATCGTCGCGGATGAAGGCGGTCATGTTCTCTCGTGACGCCCGGACGCTCAACTTCGAACCGAAAGACGGGATGAATGTGATCGTCGTCGCCCGCGTGACGATGTACGAGTCGACAGGCGACATCCAACTGTATGTCGAACTGATGCGACAGGACGGCATCGGGATGTTGTTCGAACGGTATGAGGCACGAAAACGTGAACTCGAGGCGAAGGGATGGTTCGCAGCGGAACGGAAACGTCCGCTGCCGGCCTTCCCGGAGCGAATCGGGATTATCACTTCGCCGAAAGGCGCGGCCCTCCACGATATCGCCACGACACTCAGACGACGTGCGCCGCACGTGGCCATCACGTTCGCGCCCGTCGCCGTCCAAGGCGATCAATCCGCCCCGCAAGTGGCGAGCGCGATTCGGTGGATGAACGAACGCACCGATTGCGACGTGTTAATCGTCGGCCGAGGTGGCGGGTCGATTGAAGAGTTATGGGCGTTCAACGAGGACGTCGTCGTCGAAGCGATTCACGAATCTAGGATTCCTGTCATCTCGGCCGTCGGGCACGAGACCGATTTCACGTTGGCTGACTTTGTCGCCGACGTGCGGGCCGCGACACCAACGGCGGCGGCAGAGCTCGCGACAGCGACGATCGAGGCGCAACGAAAAGACGTCGAACGGTTGACGGCCCAGTTGACCCGGTCCGTCACGAATCAGATGTCCTCGATTCGGGAACGGCTCGGTCGGGCGACGAACAGTTACGGCTTAAAGTCGCCCCGCTTCACGCTCACACAAAAGCGGGAGCGGTTCGAACAAGCCGAGATTCGGCTCGAACAAGGTGTCACGAAACAAGTGACACATGCCAAACATCGCCTTGCCCAGTCCCGACAACAGCTCGATGTCCGAAAGCTGGCGCAGACGCTTCGTCGCAACGAGGAGACACACCGACAATTCGACGGTCGCCTCAAGCGCATCCGCCCACTCGAACGACCGACGGACCGCTTTGCAGCCCAAGTCGGTCGCTTGAACGCGGTCAGTCCTCTCGCCGTGCTCGCTCGAGGATATACGTTGATTGAGCAGGATGGGACGTACGTGAAAGATGTCAAACAACTACATGACGGCCTGGTGACAATCCGGTTTCGGGATGGCCAAGCCGTTGCGGAAGTGAAGGAGAGACATGATGGCGAAACAACAAGCAGAACAGACGTTTGAAGCGGCACTCGCCCGCCTCGAGGAAATCGTGACGCAACTCGAGACAGGAGAAGTCGCCCTTGAAGAAGCGATGACCCTCTATGAGGAAGGTGTCCGCTTGTCGGCACTCTGTCAGGCCAAACTGACGGCCGCGGAACAGAAGATGGACGAGATTCTCGAACTCGACGGGACGCTCCGTGAAAAGGGTGGCACCGTATGAGCGCGCAAGCCTATCTTCAAGAGTGGAAACAGGAAGTCGAGACGGCGACACGCCGTCTCATTGACGCGTCGTCGATGCCGGACCGTTTGTTCCAATCGATGACGTACTCACTCGAGGCAGGGGGGAAACGGATTCGTCCGGCTCTCCTTTATGCCGTCCTCGATACATACGGACGTCCGCGGGCGCTCGGTCATGAAGCGGCCGTCGCTCTCGAGATGGTCCACACGTACTCCCTCATCCACGACGACCTTCCGGCGATGGATGATGACGACGTAAGGCGTGGGCGTCCGACGAATCACCGTCAGTTCGATGAGGCGACCGCGATTCTCGCAGGCGACGCCCTATTGACGGACGCGTTTCGGATTCTGGCCCATGCGGAGCTCGAACCAGTGAAGAGCGTCGCGCTCATCGCCCGCTTCAGTGAAGCGGCCGGTAGCGCCGGCATGGTCGGTGGTCAGCTCGATGACATGCTCGCCGAAAAACGCGCCGGCGTGTCGCTGTCGACCTTGCAATCGATTCATGAGCGAAAGACGGGGGCACTGCTCGTATATGCCCTCGAAGCAGGCGCGATTTTGGCGGACGCCCCATTGGCGGACCGACAGGCGCTCGTTCGCTTCGGGAAACATCTCGGTGTCGCCTTCCAAATCCAAGACGATATTTTAGACGTCGAAGGAGACGAGGCGCTCATCGGGAAGCGGGTCGGTTCGGACGAAGGCAACGATAAAGCGACGTATCCGAAACTGCTCGGGCTCGATGGGGCGAAGCAAGCGCTCGAACGGGAAGTCACGGAAAGTGAGGCCGCATTGGCCGAACTATCGGTCGAGGCCCCCCGTTTACGAGAGCTTCTCGACTTCGTCGTGCAGCGCAATCATTAATCTCGGTGACACGATGAGCACATCGTGTCACCTTTGTTTTTGTGAATGTATAGCATCTATGGACACATTCTTGTAAAATGTAAGGTACGAATCAGTAATAAGACAGGAGAAAGGATGGTCATCATGGACTTGACATCCATTCAAGACCCGTCATTCTTAAAAAAGATGTCGGTACCCGAGTTAGAAGCACTCGGCGCGGACATCAGACGGTTTTTGATTGAAAAATTGGCTGAAACGGGAGGGCACTTGGGACCAAACCTAGGGGTTGTCGAATTGACGCTTGCCTTGCACCGTGTATTTGACAGTCCGAAAGACCAACTCGTATGGGATGTGGGGCATCAAGCCTACGTCCACAAAATCTTGACAGGACGAACGAGTCAGTTCGACACGCTCCGTCAATACAACGGCTTATGCGGATTCCCGAAGCGTTGTGAGAGTGATCATGACGTCTGGGAGACGGGGCACAGCTCGACGTCCTTATCGGCCGCGATGGGAATCGCCATCGCGAACGAATTAAAAGGGCGCTCGAACGACCGGGCCATCGCCATCATTGGGGACGGGGCGCTCACAGGGGGAATGGCGCTCGAAGCACTCAACCATATCGGTGCCGAGAAACAAAACGTCATCGTCATCTTGAACGACAATGAGATGTCAATCGCCCCGAACGTCGGTGCCTTGCACAACATGCTCGGCCGGATGCGCTCGTCTCGTAAACTGAAACACGCCCGCGAGGAAGTCGAGACGCTCATCAAACATATCCCGATCGTCGGCAACTCGCTCGAACGGAGCGGGGAACGTGTGAAGGATATGTTAAAATCAGCGCTCATCCCGGGGACGTTCTTCGAAGAGCTCGGATTCACGTACTTCGGACCGACAGACGGTCACGATTTACGCGACCTGCTTGAGACGCTCGAATATGCCAAGAAAATCGATGGACCGGTCATCGTCCACGTCATCACGAAAAAAGGCAAGGGCTATCGCCCGGCCGAACTCGATGGTGTCGGCACGTGGCACGGCCTCGGACCGTATAAAATCGAGTCGGGAGAAGTCATCAAAGGCAAGGTCAAAGGACCGAGCTATTCGAAGGTCGTCGCTGAGACGATTACGAAAGTCGCCGAGACGGACGAGCGCGTGACACTCATCACACCCGCGATGAGCGTCGGCTCGAAACTCGATTGCTTCAACAAGCAATTCCCGGAGCGGATGTTTGACGTCGGCATCGCCGAACAGCATGCGGTCACATTGGCCGGAGGACAGGCGACACAAGGCTTGAAGCCGGTCGTCTCGATTTATTCGACGTTCTTCCAACGCGCCTATGATCAGCTCGTGCACGACATTTGCCGTCAAAACTTGAACGTCGTCTTCACAATCGATCGTTCTGGTCTCGTCGGAGCGGACGGGGAGACGCACCAAGGGGTATTCGATATCGCCTTTATGCGTCATGTCCCGAACATTCGCATCTTGATGGCGAAAGACGAGGAAGAGTTGCAACATCTCGTCTATTCGGCGCTCAAGTACGACGATGGTCCGATTGCCGTCCGCTTCCCGCGTGGTGAAGGAATCGGCACACCGATGAGCGAGACGCTCCGCGAATTGCCGCTCGACGTCTGGGAGACGGTTGCAGACGGGACGGACGTCGCCATCTTGACGTTCGGTCCACAAGTGCAAGACGCGCTCGAAGTACGCGCACTGCTTGAAGGACAAGTGAGCGTCCGCGTCATCAACGCTCGGACGATTAAACCGCTCGACGATGTTATGCTCTCTGCTTTATATGCGGAAGGCATCCCGATCGTCACGTTAGAGGAAGCGGCGCTCGCCGGTGGCTTCGGTAGCAGCGTGCTCGAACATGCGAGCGATGCTGGGCAGTTCCCGCGTGTGCTCCGACTCGGCATTCCGGACCGCTATATCGAACACGGCGGCGTCAATCAGCTACTCGAAGAAATCGGGCTCCGTCCGACGCAAATCGCTGACTCGGTTCAGCAGTTCGTTCAAGTGACAAATCGACAGAATGTGTGAGGAACTATGGAAAAACGAAAGAAAACTAGATTAGATGTGCTCCTCGTCGACCGCGGCTTAGCGGAGACGAGAGAGAAGGCGAAGCGGTCTGTCATGGCCGGGCTCGTCTATAGCGGGACCGAACGCCTCGACAAGGCGGGCGACAAAGTGTTCGACGACATTCCGCTCGAAGTGAAAGGCCAAGTGTTGCCATACGTCGGGCGGGGCGGACTGAAGCTTGAAAAAGCGCTCCAAGTCTTCCCGTTCGATGTGGCTGGTAACATCGGCATCGATATCGGCTCATCGACAGGCGGTTTCACCGATTGTGCGCTCCAAAACGGGGCCACGCAAATGTATGCCGTCGACGTCGGCTATAACCAGTTGGCGTGGAAACTTCGGAGCGATGACCGTGTCGTCGTCATGGAGCGGATGAACTTCCGCCATGCGACCGCTGACCAGTTCCCGGTGACGCCGGATTTCGCGACGATCGATGTCTCGTTCATCTCACTTCGGCTCATGATTCCGCCGTTGAAGACGATTTTGAAGCCTAACGGCATCGTCATGGCGCTCGTCAAACCGCAATTTGAGGCAGGGAAGGCCGATGTCGGCAAAAAAGGCATCGTCCGGGACCGCGCCATCCATGAACGGGTCGTCGACGACATGGTCCGTTACTTCGCCTCGGAAGGATTCGAAGTGGCTGGACTCGACTTTTCCCCGATCACCGGTGGGGATGGGAATATCGAATTCTTATTGTTCGCCCGTTTTACAGGTGTCGGTAGTGTCGACCCAGCCATCGATGTGGACGCGGTCATCGACGCCGCCCACGCGCAATTGAAGAAGAACGCTTGAGCTGCAGACGAACCGTCTGCAGCTTTTTCATGTGGGAATGCGACCGACTGGGGAAATCATCCTGCGAATGCTAGACCTTTTTTCGACAATACTTTAGAATGATACTGAGTATGCGAAACAACAAATGAGGTGTCAGCGAGGATGAATAAAGGACAGCGTTTGATTAAAATTCGAGAAATCGTGACAAATCGTGAAATCGAGACGCAAGACGAGCTCGTCGACGAGTTGCATCGCTCTGGATATCCAGTGACACAGGCGACCGTGTCGCGGGACATCAAAGAGCTCCATCTCGTGAAAGTACCGCTCAACGACGGCCGCTATAAGTATAGTCTGCCGGCCGACCAGCGCTTTAACCCGTATGGGAAAATGAAACGGATTCTTGGCGACAGTTTCGTCTCGGTCGACTCGGCCCAAAACTTGGTCGTCATGAAAGTGTTGCCTGGCAACGCGGATGCGATCGGCGTGTTAATCGACCATTTGTCATGGGACGAATTGATTGGGACCGTATGTGGCGATGACACGATCTTGATGATCGCCCGGGACGAAGAGCAAGCGAAGCGAATCATCGAACGACTACTCGGAATGTTATGAGGTGAATTATCGTATGTTAGCAGAACTATCGATCAAACAATTTGCGATCATCGATGAACTGAATATCACGTTCAAGCGTGGGATGACCGTATTGACGGGTGAGACCGGGGCGGGGAAATCGATTCTGCTCGATGCGATCGGCCTGCTCGTCGGGGGCCGCGGCTCGAGCGAGTTCGTCCGCTATGGTCAAGACAAGGCGGAGATCGAAGGGCTGTTCAACGTCGAACCGGATCATCCGATCATCGAGGCGGCGACCCAATACGGCATCGAGATTGAAGAAGGGACCGTCATTTTACGCCGCGACCTACATAGTAGCGGAAAGAGCGTCTGCCGTGTCAACGGCAAGATGATGCCGCTGTCGACGCTTCGTGAGCTCGGACGATTGCTCGTCGATATTCACGGCCAGCATGAGCACCAACACTTGATGGATGCCGAATACCATCTCGGCATTTTAGATAGTTTTGCCGAAGCCGAGCTCGCGCCGCTCCTCGAGCGTTACCGTGAGGCTTACGTCGATTGGAAGAACGTCGCCGACGAGTTGAAACGGTTGAGTCAAAGCGAACAAGAGCTGGCGCAGCGCATGGACCTGCTCGCGTTCCAGACGAATGAGATTGAGGCGGCCGAACTGAAGGTCGGGGAGGAGCAGGCGCTCACCGAGGAACGGAACGAGCTCGCCAATTTCGAGCGGATTCATCAGCACGTGCGGTTATCGTATGAGGCCGTCGCGGACGAGTCGAAAGGGCTCGACCAAATCGGGATTGCGATGCGCGAGATGGAGGAAGCCTCCTCCTTGTCGACATCGCTCGCGCCGATGGCCGAGACGATCTCGAACGCTTACTTCTTGCTCGAGGACGCCAAATTCCAGTTGCGTGATCAGCTCGATTCACTCGAATTCGACCCGATTCGGCTCGATGAGATTGAGACGAGGCTCGCCTTGTTCCAACAGTTGAAACGAAAATACGGAGCCACGATCGACGAGGTCATCACGTACGGGGAGAAAATCGCCGATGAGTTAAAATCGATGACGAATCGGGAAGAACACTTGCAAGAACTATCGGACCGGCTCGAGCGTCTCGAACAAAAAGTGCGCACGACCGGACTGGCGTTATCGGCAGCCCGTAAGCAAGCGGCGACCGAGCTCGAGAAGGCGATTCAGCGTGAATTGAAGGAATTGTATATGGAGAAGACCCAGTTCGAAGTCCGGTTCAAAGAAGGGCCGTTCAAAGCGGACGGGCTCGACCAAGTCGAGTTCTATATGATGACGAACGTCGGCGAACCGTTCAAGCCGCTCGCCAAAGTCGCCTCGGGCGGCGAACTGTCGCGTGTCATGCTCGCCTTGAAATCGATTTTCTCAAGGACGGTCGGTGTCGCGTCCATCATCTTCGACGAGGTCGATACTGGCGTGTCGGGACGGGTCGCCCAAGCGATGGGCGAGAAAATTTTCCGGTTGTCGGTCGGATCGCAAGTGCTCTGCATCACCCATTTGGCCCAAGTGGCCGCTATGGCGGACCAGCATTTGTATATCACGAAGACGGAAACGGATGAGCGCACGAAGACGAACGTGTCGACGCTCGGGCATGCCGAACGGGTCGATGAGCTCGGACGGATGATTGCCGGGGCGCAAATGACGGAATTGACGAAACAACATGTGGAGGAACTGCTCACCATGTCTCTCCAATTAAAACGGAAGTTTATCGAAGGAGTGTCTTAATTGATTACATTATGCATCGCGGACGACAATCGAGAAATCGTCGATTTGTTGACCCGCCAACTCGAGTCCGAAGACGATTTGAAAGTCGTCGGGACAGCCTACGACGGCGAGGCATGCTTAGACGTCGTCAAGACACACCAGCCGGACGTGCTCCTGCTCGACATCATCATGCCGCATCTAGACGGGATCGGCGTCCTCGAACGGTTACAGACGGAACTGGCGAACGCCAAACCGGAAGTGATCATGCTCAGCGCGTTCGGGAAAGATGAAGTCACGAAGCAGGCCGTTCAACTCGGCGCTTCTTACTTTTTAGTCAAGCCGTTCAACATTCAACAACTGATCACGAAAATCCGCGAACTCGCCGCCGGCTCGAGCCGAGACTTCGAGGCGATGTCACCGGAAGAACTCGATATCTCGCTCTTACTGCAACAACTCGGCATCTCGCCGCGGATCAAAGGGTTCAAATATATCCGCCAAGCCGTCGTCTACGTGCGGGAACGTCAGGAATTGCTCGGCTTGATTACGAAGGAGCTCTATCCGATGATTGCCAAGGAACATGAGACGACGTCGTCCCGTGTCGAGCGGGCGATGCGCCACGCCATCAAGACGGCGTGGGAGAACGGGATGCGCGATCATGAGATGTTCGACGGGCGCCCGGAACGCGAACGCAGTCCGAAAAACTCAGAATTTATCTCGTATTTCGTCACGTATCAGTCGTTCAAGCAGCAGTGATCGATCAGGAGGATTTCCTCCTGATTTTTCTTTTACTTTGTGAAAGAAAGCGCTTGCAAATTGGGCGAAACTTGTTATAATAAAGGTGTACCAAGTTACTTGGACGAGCGTCAGATGAACGCTTTCTAACGTGTTCCGGAACGGGTTAGAGCAAGAAATCATCTCGGACCGCTATCCGTCAATAGCTCAGAGGTGGGAACGACATCTCAAATCGTCATCGTCCCGACGAGAGGTCGCGACGTACGCTCATTCGCGAGGCGATTCCGGCATCGAGTTCGAAGCTAGGGACCGTGCCCGGGGAAAACGAATCGTTCAGTTGACCAAAAGGAGTGTTGTCAACCGTTGAACAGTTTATGGCAAGCGTTCGACTTCACGATGGATGGTTCGACATGACCCGATGATTAATCGTTAGTAACTCGAATGGGTACGTTTCCGTTCACGCAAGACGGCAGTTACTAATTTCTTTCAAACTTCTTCATTAAGAAGACCATTGGACCTCATGTCACAAGATTGTAGCAAGTAGGAGAGGAGATCATCCGTAGTGATCACAATTCAATACGAATAAAAAGGTTCCGCACTTGAAATGAAGTCAAGTTAGGGAACCTTTTTTTGTGTTCAAGAATCTATTCGTGGGACTTTGCCTGTTTTCTTATCACGATTGAAGATATAACCTGCCACGAAACCGATCCCGCCCATCGCAATCAACAGTCCGAACGTTCCTTGTAACATCGAGGCGGCTGCCACCGACTCGATCCAAGAGAACGGGACGCTCGTCTTGAGGAAGAAACTGTCGCGAAGTAACTTGATGCCATAGACACCGAAGAGGCCAGGGATGATTAAGATCAACAGTGCGATGATGCGCATAGGATCTCCTCCTTAACACTCATTATTTTAACAGAAAATACATAGGCCGACACGGCATTTTTTGTGAGGTTGCGAAATCAGTTCAGGTTCAGTAGCATGAATGCAGAACGGTAAAATTGGGGGATTTCAGAATGAATAAACGATTGATGATTGTCGGTGCGGGAAAAGGCGGGACCGAGGTGCTGAAAATGCTGCTCGACTCGCCGCTTGCCACCGTCGTCGCCGTCATCGACCCAGAGTCGACGGCCGAAGGGATGCAGCTCGCACGAAACCAGGGGATTATGACGGCGGAAGATTGGCGGGCCTGTGCCGACAAGCGTCTCGATTTTGTCATCGAGACGACGGGCCGCTCCGAGACGTTCGATGAGTTGAAAGGACACTTTGCGGATGCGGTCGTCTTGCCCGGCGAGTTCATCCGCATCGTCGTCGAACGGCTGAAGCAAAATCAACAGATGCTCGAGGCGATTATCGACTGTACGAGCGAGGCCATCTCGGTCGCCGACCACAACGGGAACACGATTTTAATCAACCCGTCCTATACGCGACTGACGGGATTCAAGAAAGAAGACGTCGTCGACAAGCCGGCGACGGCCGACATCGGCATGCAGGAGAGTGTCCACTTGAAAGTGCTGTCGACCGGGCAAGGAGTCCGCGATATCCGGATGCAAATCGGGGCGACGCGGCGCGACATTCTCGTCAATGCCGAACCGATTATCGTCGAAGGGAAGTTGCGCGGGTCGGTCGGTGTCATCCGGGACGTGTCTCAAATCCGAGCGCTCCGTGACGAGCTGCAAGAAGCGAAGACACGCATCCGCAACCTCGAGGCGAAATACCAGTTCGCCGACATCATCGCGTCGAGCGACGCGATGCGCTTCGTCATCGAACAGGCCCGCCTCGCCGCGGTCACGCCGGTCACCGTCCTTATTCGCGGGGAGTCGGGGACGGGCAAGGAACTGTTCGCCCACGCCATTCATGGGGAGTCACCGCGCAAATATAAAAAGTTCGTCCGCGTCAATTGTGCGGCCATCTCCCCGACGCTGCTCGAGAGTGAATTGTTCGGCTACGAGGACGGCGCCTTCAGCGGGGCGAAACGCGGGGGGAAGGTCGGTTATTTCGAAGAGGCCGATGGCGGCTCTCTCTTCCTAGACGAGATCGGCGAACTCCCGGTCGATGTCCAAGTCAAACTCCTCCGTGTCCTGCAAGAGCATGAGATCGTCCGGGTCGGGGGCACGAATGCGATCCCGGTCGACGTCCGCATCATCGCGGCGACGAACGCCGACCTTGAACAAAAAGTGGCGGACGGCACGTTCCGTGAAGACTTATATTACCGGATCAACCGGATGCCGATCCACATCCCGCCGCTCCGGGACCGGCTCGAAGAAATCGAGCCACTCTGCGAACGCATCGTCCGCAAGCTGAACCAAGAGTACGGCCGCAGCGTGCGTGGGGTGAACCGCGAGGCGACCGAGCTGTTGAAGAATCAGTATTGGAAAGGCAACGTCCGAGAGCTCGAGAATGTCCTCGGGCGGGCGATCATCTATATGGCGAGTTCCGAGCAGTGGATCGCGCCGCACCACCTACAGCTGTCACCGCGTGTCGCATCGGCCCGACCGACCGACGCGCTGTCGTTACAGGATGCCGTGTCGCGCTATGAGCGTGATTTGATTGAACGGGCCATCGAGGAGGCGGACGGCAACAAGTCAGAGGCCGCCCGGCGATTACACATTTCGATTCGGACGCTGTATAATAAACTTGAACGTATGCAATAAATTACCTGCATTTTTTTTCATACCACGCAAAAAAGTGCAGAGTATACGACCTATTAAAGCGCTTTCAAAAGTGGAAACAAAATTGCTTGTTAGTGGATGAAGACAGGCAAGGGGGGACATGCATGAATTTTGAACGGATGCTCGAAAAGGCGAAGCGGTTGGACGGGCGCACCGTCTCGATTGCCGGGGCCGCCGATGTGGAGGTCATTCGCGCCGTCAAACTCGCGACCGATCACGGTCTATCTCGATTTAAATTGATTGGAGATGCCCGGGAGATTAAACGATTATGCGACGAGCACGGCATCGAAGATCACGCGGTCGATATCATCCACATCAAAGGCGATAAAGAGATTGCCAAACGAGCGACGCTCGCGGTCAAGACAGGAGAAGCGGATGTGCTCATGAAAGGAATGGTCGCGACGTCGACGTTCATGAAAGCTGTGCTCAGCCGCGAGGCAGGACTCCGGACGAACCGGACGCTCAGCCATATCGCCTTATTTCAAATCCCGAACCGGGAACGATTAATCGGTGTGACCGACGCGGCCATCCATATCGCGCCGACGCTCGAAGAGAAAGTGGACATCATCGCCAATGCGGTCGATGCGATGACAGACATCGGGTACGAGCTACCGCGTGTCGCTGCCATCGCCGCCGTCGAAGTGGTCAATCCACAGATGGCCGCCACGACAGACGCGGCGCTGCTCGCCCAAATGAACCGTCGCGGCCAAATCAAAGGATGTGTCGTCGACGGACCGCTTGCGCTCGATAACGCCGTCGACATGGTCGCGGCCAAACAAAAAGGCATCGAGAGTGAGGTCGCCGGACAAGCCGACCTATTGCTCGTCCCATACATAGAGGTCGGCAACGTCCTTTATAAGTCGATGATGTACTTTGCCGGAGCGAGCGTGGCGGCGATCGTCGTCGGCGCAGCCGCACCGGTCGTTTTGACGAGCCGGGCCGATACGGCCGAGGCCAAACTGTACTCACTCGCATTCGCGCTCTTGCACGCTAAAAAATAAATTTTATGGAGGAATCATCAATGATGGAAACAAACATGGAACCACGCTTTCGAATTTTCGACGTCTTGCAGGCCGAGGACTATGAGCAAATCGTCTTTTGCCAAGACCAGGCGTCAGGACTGAAGGCGATTATCGCCATTCATGACACGACACTCGGGCCGGCTCTCGGGGGGCTGCGGATGTGGAACTATGCGTCGGAAGAAGAAGCGCTCACGGACGTCCTTCGTCTCGCAAAAGGGATGACGTACAAAAACGCGGCGGCGGGACTCAACCTTGGTGGCGGGAAGGCCGTCATCATCGGCAATGCGAAGACGGACAAATCAGAGGCGTTGTTCCGTGCATTCGGTCGTTACGTGCAATCGCTCAGCGGACGCTATATCACGGCCGAGGACGTCAATACGTCGGTCGCCGATATGGACTTCATCCACATGGAAACGGATTACGTGACCGGCGTCAGCCCGGCGTTCGGATCGAGCGGCAACCCATCGCCGGTGACGGCGTATGGCGTGTATCGCGGCATGAAGGCGGCAGCGAAATGGAAGTTCGGTTCGGATTCGCTCGCCGGCAAGACGGTCGCTGTCCAAGGGGTCGGCAACGTCGCCTACAACTTGTGCCGTCACTTACATGAAGAAGGGGCCCACTTGGTCGTCACCGACATTAACGAAGAGGCGCTCAAACGCGCGGAGACGGACTTCGGCGCGACGGTCGTCAAACCGGACGAGATTTATGCGGTCGATTGTGACATCTTCGCCCCGTGTGCGCTCGGTGCGATCATCAATGACAAGACGATCCCGCTACTCAAGGCTCAAATCGTCGCCGGTGCGGCCAATAACCAGCTCGCTGAGGATCGTCACGGGGACGTGCTCGAGGAGCGCGGCATTCTGTATGCGCCGGACTTCGTCATCAACGCGGGCGGTGTCATCAACGTGGCCGACGAGCTCGAAGGCTATAACCGTGAGCGGGCGATGAAGAAAGTCGAACTCATCTATGACAACATGCAGCGCGTCTTCGAGATTGCCGAGCGCGACGGGGTACCGACGCATGTCGCCGCCGAGAAGATGGCAGAGGAGCGGATTCAGATGATGTCGCGTTCGCGCAGCCAGTTCTTGAAAGTCGAAAAGAGCTTACTCGGTGGGCGCTGAGATGACACGACAGCTCATTCTCGCCATCAACCCGGGTTCGACTTCGACGAAGGTCGGCTTGTTTGACGGAGCGGACGAGATTTTATCTCGTACCGTCCGTCACGAGGCCGACGTCACAGGATTGTCACTTCCGGAGCAACTCCCGCATCGAGAACGTGAGGTGCGGGACTTATTGGCCGAAACGGGCATTGCGGGCGAGGACTTGTCCGCAATCGTCGGTCGCGGGGGATTGCTGGCCCCGATGACATCGGGGACGTACGCTGTCAACCCGCTCATGCGTGAAGATTTGGCGAGCGGTCGTTTCGGGATGCATGCCTCGAACTTGGGCGGACTACTCGCTTATAAACTCGGTGAATTATTTCAGGTACCGAATTTCATCGTCGATCCAGTCGTCGTCGATGAGCTCGGCCCGCTCGCGCGTGCGACGGGAATGCCGGAGATCAATCGTCGCAGCATCTTCCACGCCTTGAATCAAAAGGCGGTCGCAAAACGTTTCGCGGCCGAAAATGGAAGCGATTACAAACAGCTTAACTTGATTATCGCCCACCTCGGAGGAGGTATCACAGTCGGTGCCCACGCCAAAGGGGCAGTCATCGATGTGAACAACGGACTCGACGGCGACGGGCCGCTCGCACCGGAACGGGCAGGCTCGATTCCTGTTGGACAGGTAGTAGAACTATGTTATAGTACCAGGTATAAAGAGTCGGAAATGAAACAGAAAATCGTCGGACGAGGCGGGCTTTTTGCCCACCTCGGAACGTTCGACGCGATCGAGATCGAACAGCGCATGGCAGATGGCGATGAACAGGCCGCTCTTCTTTACGAGACGATGGCATACCGCGTCGCCCAGGAAATCGCCAAACATGGCGCCACGCTTCGCGGCGACGTCGACGCGATTCTGTTGACGGGTGGCATCGCCTATTCGACTTGGCTGACCGAGCAAATCAGTGCGCGCGTCGGCTATTTGGCGCCGGTTCACATCTATCCGGGCGAAGATGAGCTGAAGGCACTCGCCGAAGGCGCACTCCGGGCCATCCGACATGAAGAAGCAGTTCGAGAATATGAGGGGGATACACATGGCACGAGAATATGAGATCGTCGTCATCGGCGGCGGTCCTGGCGGATATGTCGCAGCCATCAAGGCGGCCCAAGCCGGGAAAACTGTCGCAATCGTGGAGGCCGAGAAACTCGGCGGGACATGTCTACATAAAGGCTGCATCCCGACGAAGGCGTTGTTGAAAGCGGCCCACGTCTATCAGACGGCAAAACACGGGAGCACGTACGGTGTTGAGACGGGATCCGTTTCGTTCAACATGGAGCGGGCCCAGTCGTTCAAACGCGACTTGGTCGCGGGACTAGAAAAAGGTATTGAGCACTTGATGAAGCAAGGTAAAATCGAGGTGTTTCGCGGAAAGGCATCGATTTTGGGACCGAGCATCTTCTCGCCGCAGCCGGGAACGGTCGCGGTTGAAGACGAATCCGGGGAGTCCGAGCTCATCTTGCCGAACCAGCTCATCATCGCGACAGGGTCGATTCCGCGCGAACTGCCAGGGCTGCCGTTTGACCATACACGCATCTTGAACTCGGATGACCTGCTCCAGTTCGAACGGTTGCCAGAATCCATCGCCATCGTCGGCGGTGGGGTCATCGGTGTCGAATGGGCCTCGATGCTTATCGACCTTGATGTCGCGGTCACGCTGATTGAAGTCGGGGAGCGTCTGTTGCCGCTCGAAGACAAGGCGGTGTCACGGGAAGTCGAGCGACTCCTGAAAAAGCGGGGCGTCCGTGTGTTGAAGAACGTCACCGTCGACCCGGAGCGTACAGAAGTAGCAACCGATGCCGTCTCGCTCGCGGTCGGCGAAGAAACGATCTCGGTCGAGTGTGTACTCGTCTCGGTCGGACGGGTCGCCAATACGGAGCATCTCGGGTTACAGAACACATCGATTGTCGTCGAGAACGGTGTCATCCAAGTCGATGAACAGTATCGGACGAAAGAACGTCACATCTTCGCCATCGGTGACTGCATCGGCAAACTTCAACTCGCCCATGTCGCCTCGGCGGAAGGTGTGAAGGCGGTCGAGACGATTCTCGGTCACGAGCCGACTCCGCTCGACTACGCCTTGATCCCGCGTTGTGTCTATGGGGTCCCGGAAGTCGCATCGGTCGGCATGACCGAAGAAGGTGCCAAAGCAGCCGGGCATGAAGTCAAAACGGGCACGTATCGTTTCAACGGCCTCGGCAAGGCCCGTATCGAAGGGCAAGCGGATGGATTCGTCAAACTCGTGTCGGACAAGACGACGGACGACCTGCTCGGTGTACACATCGTCGGGCCGAAAGCGACGGAATTAATCACAGAAGGCGGACTCGCTCTCGTCTTGAACGCCACGGCATGGGAAATGGGCCAACTCGTCCATCCTCACCCGGCGCTGAGCGAAGCGTTCCAAGAAGCGGCACTGGCCGTTGACGGATTACCGATTCACGCCTAAGGAGGAAACAGAATGGAACAGATGACTGTGAATTCATATGAGGAATTAGGATTGACGAAACAAGACCTCGGTGCGATGTACGAGACGATGGTCCGTGCCCGTAAAATCGATGAGCGCATGTGGAAATTGAACCGTGCCGGAAAAATCCCGTTCGTCGTCTCGTGTCAAGGACAAGAGGCGGCCCAAGTCGGGGCGGCGTTCGCGCTCGAAAAAGGGACGGACTATATTCTTCCGTATTACCGCGATGTCGCCGTTGTCCTCCACTTCGGACAGACGGCTCGCGATTTAATGTTGTCGGCGTTCGCCAAGGCGGAAGACCCAAACTCAGGCGGCCGTCAAATGCCGGGCCATTTCGGTTCGAAACAGCATCGCATCGTGACGGGCTCGTCTCCGGTGACGACACAAGTGCCGCATGCGGTCGGTGTGGCGCTCGCCGCCAAACTGAAAAAAGAAGAGCTCGTCACGTTCGTCTCGTTCGGAGAAGGCTCGTCGAACCAAGGTGACTTCCACGAAGGTGCGAACTTCGCGGGCGTGCATAAGTTGCCTGTGATTTTGTTCTGTGAGAACAACAAATACGCCATCTCGGTACCGCTCTCGAAGCAACTCGCTTGCGAGCGCGTATCGGACCGCGCCAAAGGTTACGGGATGCCAGGCGTCACGGTCGATGGGACAGATCCGATTGCCGTTTATGTCGCCGTGAAAGAAGCCCGCGCCCGCGCCCTTCGCGGCGAAGGCCCGACGCTCATCGAAGCCGAAGTCGAACGTCTCGTACCGCACTCGTCGGATGACGATGACAAAGCGTATCGCTCGGTCGAAGAGTTGGCCGACCTTAAGAATCGTGACGGGAATCAATTGTTCCGGAAGCGTTTGATTGAAGATGGCGTCATGACCGAGGAAGAACTCGCAGAGATCGAGGCGAACGTCGATCGTGAAGTCAATGAGGCGACTGCTTACGCCGATAAGGCACCATATGCGTCTCCTGAATCGACGATGGACCATGTGTACGAGGGGGAAATGTGATGAAAACGTTTATTGAAGCGATCAATGAAGCGATCCATGAAGAAATGGAACGCGATGAGAACGTCTTCGTGCTCGGGGAAGATGTCGGCGTCCGAGGCGGTGTATTCCGCGCGACGCAAGGCTTGATTGAGAAGTACGGCGAGGACCGCGTCATCGATGCGCCGCTCGCCGAGAGCGCGATCGCAGGTGTCGGGATTGGGGCGGCCATGTATGGCATGCGTCCGATCGCCGAAATGCAATTCGCCGACTTCATCATGCCAGCGGTCAACCAAATCGTCTCCGAAGCGGCAAAAATCCGCTACCGTTCAAATAACGATTGGACGTGCCCGATGGTCATCCGTGCACCGTTCGGCGGCGGGATTCATGGCGCACTCTATCACTCCCAATCGGTCGAGGCGATGTTCAACTCGACGCCTGGACTCAAAGTCGTCATCCCATCTGACCCGGTCGATGCGAAAGGGTTGCTCAAGGCAGCCATCCGCTCGAACGACCCGGTCCTCTTCTTCGAACATAAACGGGCGTACCGCCTCTTGAAAGCCGACCTTCCGACCGACGACTATACGGTCGAAATCGGCAAGGCCGCCGTCAAGCGGGAAGGGGACGACATCACAATCATCACGTACGGTCTGTGCGTCCACATGGCCCAGGAAGCGGCGAAAACGCTCGAAGCCGAAGGCATCAGCACGCACATCCTCGATTTGCGCACGATCTATCCGCTCGACCAAGAAGGGATCGTCGAAGCCGTCAAGAAGACCGGGAAAGTGCTCCTCGTCACCGAGGACAATAAGGAAGGCAGCATCATCGGGGAAGTCGCGGCCATCATCGCGGAGAAAGCGCTGTTCGAACTCGATGCGCCGATCGAGCGTCTGGCGGGACCGGACGTTCCGTCGATGCCGTATGCACCACCGATGGAGAAGTTCTTCATCGTATCCCCTGAAAAAATCGCGGAGCGGGCACGTCAGCTCGCCGCCTTTTAAGGAGGGGTCATATGGAACAGACAATTAAAATGCCACAGCTCGGGGAAAGTGTCACTGAGGGGACGATCACAACGTTTCTCGTCAAACCAGGTGACCGCGTCGAGGAGTATGAGCCGCTCGCCGAGGTCATGACCGATAAAGTAACCGCTGAGATTCCGGCGACGAGTGCCGGTGTCGTGAAACAGATTTTAATCAGTGAAGGCGACACGGTCGCCGTCGGCACACCGGTCCTCGTCATGGAAGTCGAAGGTGCCGATTCGGCGCCAGCGAAAGCAGAAGTGGTAGCAGAACCGGCACAAGTCGAAGCGGCCCCGGTCGAGACGAAGCAAGCGGTCACTGTAGCGTCGGCCGCGCCACGAAAACAGAATAACGGTCGTTTCTCGCCGGCCGTCATCCGACTCGCCAATGAGAACGCGATCGACTTGAACGAACTCGACGGCAGTGGCCTCGGTGGTCGCATCACGCGCAAAGATGTCCTCCGCTACTTATCGGAAGGCCGTCCGGTCAAGCCGGAAGCGGCGACGCAAGTGCCGCTTCAAGAGACGATGACAAAAACGAAGCTCGACGTACCTGAGTCGGCCGCGGCACCTTCCGTGTCACCATCTGTGCCGGCAACCGACGGGTCGTCGGACCGAGTCGAATTCATTCCGACGGCAGGTGTCCGTCAAGCGATTGCCAACAACATGGTCCGCTCGAAACATGAGGCCCCGCATGCGTGGCTCATGATCGAGGTCGATGTGACAAACCTCGTCACGGCTCGGGCCAAGTTGAAAGACGAGTTCTTCAAACGGGAAGGTGTCAAACTGACGTTTATGCCGTTCTTTATGAAAGCGGCGATCGAGGCGCTCAAAAAACATCCGATGATGAACTCGGAATGGGCGGGCGATCACATCAAAGTCCATCAAGACATCCATCTATCGGTCGCCGTCGCGGCGAACGACGCCCTCTACGTCCCGGTCATCAAGCACGCGGACGAGAAGAACATCAAAGGTCTTGCCGTCGCACTTCAAGACGTCGCGGCCCGTGCCCGCGGCAACCGCTTGAAAGCGGACGAGATGCGCGGCGGCACGTTCACGATCAACAATACGGGTGCGTTCGGTTCGATTCAGTCGGCACCGATTCTGAATTACCCGCAAGCGGCGATCTTGTCGGTCGAGTCGATCGTGAAGCGCCCAGTTTGGGTGAACGGGATGTTCGCGGCGCGTGACATGGTCAACTTGTGCATGTCGGTCGACCACCGTGTCCTCGACGGTCTCGTCGCCGGTCAGTTCTTGCAGGCGATCAAACAGTCGCTCGAGTCCATCGACCCGGACACGTATACGCTCTATTGATTCACGTCCTGCCTTCGACCGAGGGCAGGATTTTTCATATGGAAAATAAAAAAGCCACGGAATTGTCCGTGGCAACATGGTTCAGATGGAACGTTCAATCAACGCTTCGATATCGCGGCGAATTCGTTCGGGCGAAGTGAGCTCGGCGTTCGTGTAGCTGAGGCGGTGTGTCGATTCGTCGGTCCCGGTCAAGTCGGCGAACAGGCTGCCGAGATTGTGGACGCTCTTGTCGACTTGAATCAATAAATCTAACGACGATTCTGTTTGGAGCATGACGACTTCGAGCTCATCGAGTTTACGTCCGTAGCTCGTCCCGTTCGGCGAGTATTCGAGCTCTTGGGCAATCGGGAGACGGCCGGAACGATGGCGGGCCGGAAGCATCTCCGTATCGGCCTTCTTCAAGCGGAAGCCGATGTCGTCGAGCACGTCGAGGACGACCTGCTGGGCCTGGTTCGGTTTGACGAGAATCGAGTCCTCGTCTTTCGGGTCGACGGCCTGGGCGATATCGAGACCGGTCTCGATCCACGATTTCGATTGGCTGACCGAAATCGGCGTGTTGAACGGCACGTCAATCGTGAACGGGATTTCCTTCACTTCTTCGGGATCGATCATGAACGGCGCTTCGTTCAACAAAATCTTCTCGATCGTGAACGTCGAATACGTCGTCTTGTCGTTCACCTCATGCTTATAGAGCGTGTTGAAGAAGATGTAAATCCGGTCGACCGATTGCTCGGTGCTGCCGCCCTTGATATGGACGACACCATTCAGTGTCCCGCCTGGCACACAGGCACTCTCTTCGAGTCGCGTATCCACCGTCGCGGCGCCGATTCCAATCGATGATAATAACTTTTTGAACATACAATGATCCTCCTTTGACGTTTGCACGTGTTCGTGTAATAGTATGTACGAATACACGTGAACAAAAGTTTCGAAACTATTGAAAAAAGGATGAACGCAGTGGAATATACAGCATTAACCGAACGGCTGGCTGATGTGATTCGCCAGAACGAGCTCGTCACAGCGACAATCAGTCAACCGCGTCAAAAGTCGAACGATTTACGCCGGGTCAAATTGAAGCCGGTCCTGTTGAAAGGCGAGTACCATATACAATTCGAATACCAATTTGAACGGGTAATGAAACATAAAAATCTCACACCGGACGAGGCGGTCATCGAACTCGATGAATTGCTCGAGACGTTCCGCCAAGGACAGTTCCAGTTGAAGGCGTCCGAGTTCCACTTTCAACTGTCTAAAAAGTTCAAAGTGACGTTCAAGGAGCGCGAGACGGCCGTCAAACAAGTGAAGCTGAGTCATAACCGCGAGAAGCAGTACCTGTTGCCGCTCGATGAGCCGGTACCGTTCCTCATCCGACTCGGCGTCCAGTCCGAGGATGGGAAAGTGAAACGCCAAAAGTATGACAAGTTCAAGCAAATCAACCGCTTCCTCGAATTTATCGAAGACTCGATCAAACATTTACCGACCGACCGGACCATCCGGATTCTCGATTTCGGCTCCGGGAAGTCGTATTTGACGTTCGCCCTCTATCACTTCTTGCATGAGATGAAAGGCTATGACGTCCATATCACCGGGCTCGATTTGAAGAAAGAAGTCATCGAGGAATGTGCCGGGATTGCGCGCGACCTTGGGTATGAACGTCTCGAGTTCCTCGTCGGTGACATCAATGAGTTCGAAGGGGAGACGGCGGTCGATATGGTCGTCACACTTCATGCGTGCGACGTCGCAACGGATATGGCGCTCGCTCGGGCCGTGCGTTGGGGGGCGAAAGTCATCTTGAGCGTGCCGTGTTGTCAAAAAGAATTGAACCGTCAACTTGAGGCACCGAGCCTTGACGTCATGTTGCAGCATGGACTCATCAAAGAACGGTTCGCGGCGCTCGCCACCGATTCGATTCGGGCCGAATTACTTGGACTCGTCGGCTATGAGGCGCAACTCCTCGAGTTCATCGATATGGAGCACACGCCGAAGAACATCCTCATCCGGGCCTATTTGACGAACCGGGAAGCGACCGCTGAAGCGCGGGCCCGCTATGTGGCCTTCAAGACGCTGTTGAACGCGACACCGTTCCTCGAAGGACAATTGAGCGATAGACTTGTCCTAACCGATCCACTAGACGTAAAATAAGAAAGAACAGACGCAAGTCGAAAGGGGAAACAATATGGATTTTCAATTATACTTTCAAGATGTAGTCGAACAAGCTCGCAATGAGGTACGCTCTGCAGGTTACACAGAACTCACCACACCGGAAGAAGTCGACGCGGCGTTAACGAAAGAAGGCAAAACGCTCGTGCTCGTCAACTCGGTATGTGGCTGTGCCGGTGGCATCGCTCGTCCGGCAGCAGCGTACGTGAATAAGATGGAAGGCGTCAAACCGGACCAGTTCGTGACTGTGTTCGCGGGTCAAGACCGTGAAGCGACTGACCGCGCCCGTGAATACTTCGAAGGTTACGCCCCGTCGTCACCATCGATCGCGCTGTTAGAAGACGGCAATATCGTCACGATGGTCGAACGGAGCACAATCGAGTCATCAACGGCCGAAGAGCTCGTCGAGCAGTTACAGACGTTGTTCGATATTTACTACGCCTAAGAAGTGAGCGCAGAGGCATTGCCTTTGCGCTTTTCCTTAAGAAGGGATCGATGAGATGGAACCAGTCGTCAAAATCATGAGCGAGGCCGAATATACGATTGCTTTGTCGCGCGGCGAGATCAACGAGCCGACCCTCCAAACGGAAGGGTACATTCGTTGTTGCACCCCGCAACAGATCGGGAAATTCGTGCGTCGACATTATCATGGGGAGCGAGTCGTGCTCGTCTCGTTCCATGTCGGACGTCTCGGCAGCCTGCTCCACTATGAGTTTGACGAGGACGGGGAACGCTATCCCCACGTGTATAGCGCCATTCCCATCGCTTCGGTCAAACGAGTGCAGCCCTACGGCTCTCGGGACAATGGTACGGTCACTTATTTTGCTTACGAGCGAATGTGACCGTATTTTTTTTAGATTTTATGCATGAATATACTTTACAAGTAATAATTATGTGTATATAGTGGTTGAAGAACAAGTCGGACATATGATGAGTCAGAGAACAGTTGAGCAACATTCACATATATGTCATAATTTTGTTAAAGTTCTGATAATTTCATCCTATTGAAGAAAGGGACGATGAACATGAAAAAAGGTTTTCTAGCATTATGTATCGCAAGCCTAGCCGCTTTTACTGTAGCCTGTGGGGCAGACGTGAACGAAGGAGGTTCGACATCGACCGATGAAGATGACAAAGTCATCGTCATGGGGACGAGTGCGGACTACTTCCCATATGAATTCGTCGATACGGCGAACGGGGATGAGATTGTCGGATTCGATATCGATATCGCCAAGCAAGTGGCCGAGAACATGGGCTACGAATTGAAAATTGAAGACATGGACTTCGGGAGCCTGCTCGGGGCGCTCAACGCCGGTCGTGTCGATTTCGTCATGGCGGGTATGACACCGACAGAAGAACGGAAAGAGAACGCCGATTTCTCAGACATCTACTTCACGGCGAAGAACTTGATTTTGTCAAAAGGGGATGCCATCCAGTCGCTTGAGGACTTGGACGGGAAACAAGTCGGGGTCCAACTCGGATCGATTCAAGAAGGGATTGCCAAAGAGCAAATCCCGGGTGCTGAAATCGTCGCCTTGAACAAGATTCCAGAGATTATTCAAGAAATCAAGACCGGCCGCATCGATGCGATGGTCATCGAGGACACGGTCGCGAAGAAATATCTCGATCAAGACAGCGAACTCACGACGTTTGAAATCGTCGACGAGGAAGAGGCCGGTTCAGCCGCTGCCTTCCGTAAGGACGACGAGCTCCGTGATCAGTTCAATGAAGAGTTGAACAAGATGATCGATTCAGGAGAAATCGAGAAGTTGGCTCAAAAATGGTTCGAACAAGAAGCTGCACCAGCTGAATAAAGATTGTAGAAGGCTGACTGAAAGCATCAGTCAGCCTTTTTTAGGAGGAACTCACAATGGATTTTAGTCGGATTTATGATTCTATCCCGTATATTCTCGAAGGGATTCCCGTCATGTTCCAAGTCGTGCTCGTCTCGGCCTTGTTCGGGATTACGCTTGGCGTCGTCGTCGCCACATTCAAAATCGTCCCAAACCGTCTCGTCAACTTCATCGGGCACGCCTATACGGCCGTGTTCCGCGGAACCCCGCTCATCTTGCAACTCGCGATCATCCACTTCGGATTGCCGCAGTTGACCGGATATATCACGACGCCATACCAATCGGCCGTCATCGCCTTCTCACTGAACTCGGCGGCGTATATCTCGGAAATCATTCGGGCCGGGATTCAAGCGGTCGATAAAGGCCAGTGGGAAGCGTCGGATGCCCTTGGCGTCCCGTACGTCAAACAACTGCGATCAATCATCTTGCCGCAGGCGTTCAAAAACATCTTGCCGGCCCTCGTCAACGAGATGATCACGCTCACGAAAGAATCGGCGCTCGTCTCGACGGTCGGTGTGCTCGACATCATGCGCCGGGCGCAAATCGTCGGTGGGCAAAAGGCGATCTACTTTGAACCGCTCCTGTTTGCCGGTGTGATATACTTTACAATAGTGATGGTGTTGACGTATCTTGGTCAACGTCTAGAAAAACGGCTTAGAAAGAGTGATGGCAGATGATACAAGTAAACGATTTATACAAACAATTTGGTGACCTCGAGGTCCTCAAAGGCATTACGACATCGATTGAGAAAGGGGAGGTCGTCGCCGTCATCGGTCCGTCCGGTTCGGGGAAATCGACGTTCCTCCGTTGCTTGAACATGCTCGAGGTGCCGACGTCTGGAACGGTCAGCGTCGCCGGCTATGAGCTCACGAAAAAAGGGGCGAACGTCTCGAAAGCACGCCAAAATATCGGGATGGTGTTTCAACAGTTCAACTTGTTCCCGCATATGAGCGTGCTCGACAATTTGATATACGCGCCGATCAACGTCTTGAAAGTGAGCAAGGCCGAGGCGATTGAACGGGCGAAAAAGCTCCTCGAACGGGTCGGATTGTCCGAGAAAATCGACGCCTATCCGAGTCAACTGTCGGGTGGACAAAAACAACGTGTCGCGATCGCCCGGGCGCTCGCCATGGAGCCGAACGTCATGTTGTTCGATGAGCCGACGTCAGCGCTCGACCCAGAGATGGTCAACGAAGTGCTCGATGTCATGAAAGGGCTCGCCGAGTCTGGGATGACGATGGTCGTCGTCACGCACGAGATGGGCTTTGCCCGTGAAGTGGCGGACCGTGTCCTCTTCCTCGACGAAGGCATCTTGATGGAGGAAGGCAAACCGGCCGACTTGCTTCTCAACCCGCAAACCGACCGCGCAAAACGCTTCTTAGAAAAAGTCTTATAACTGAAACGATCCATCTGACACCAGAAAGGGAGGATTTCAATGAAGATCACATACTATGGCCACGCGACCGTGCAACTCGATATCGACGGGACTTCCGTCTTAATCGACCCGTTCCTGACGAGCAATCCGCATACGGACGTCGACCCGGCAAGTGTCAAAGCAGACTATATCTTGCTCACCCACGCCCATTTTGACCATATCGAAGACGTCGAATTGATTGCGAAACAGACGGGCGCAACGATCGTCGCGACACACGAGCTGGCGACATATTATGAGAAGAAGGGTTTTTCGGTCCACGGCATGAACATCGGGGGCGGCCATTCGTTCGCGTTCGGCCGCGTCACGATGACGCAGGCGTTCCATAGCTCGAGTCTCGACATGGGCGACATCCCGGTTTATATGGGAATGCCGGGCGGGTTCATCATCGAGACGAACGCACTCACGGTGTACCACGCCGGGGACACGGCGCTATTTTCGGATATGAAACTGTACGGCGAACGCTTCGAGATTGACGTCGCCTTCCTCCCGATCGGGGATAACTTCACGATGGGACCGGTCGACGCACTCGATGCGGCGCACTGGCTCCAAGCGAAACGAGTCGTCCCAATCCATTTTGATACGTTCCCGCCCATCAAACAAGACGCACGGGCGTTCTGCGATCAATTGCACCAACGTGGTCTCTTGATTGAGCCGAACACGACGATTGAGATTTGATGATGCATCCAGCGGTGCTCGAGACCGAACGGTACGTGGCGAAGCTGCATGCCGGAGACCATACCGGCCATGATATGGCCCATCTCGACCGCGTGCGCCGTTTGACGACGCATCTCGCGGAAGGCGAAGCGGTCGACGCTCTCGCTTTGACGCTCGCGGCGCTCTTGCATGATGTCGAGGATGAGAAGCTTGGACGTGATAAAGGTCTCGTCGCACGTCACCTTGACACGTTACCGATCGACCCCGAACAACGGGCTCACGTCCTGACGATGATTGAAGAGTCGTCCTTTTCAAAAGGACGGTCCCCGTCGTCACGTGAGAGCGCGATGCTGCAAGACGCCGACCGGCTCGACGCGATTGGGGCAATCGGCATCGCCCGGACGTTCCAATTTGCCGGCGCACGTGGCAATAGCCTCCACGGCGAGGGTGACTCGAAAAGCGCGATCGCTCATTTCGAGGAGAAGTTGCTCCGGCTCGCGAATCAAATGCATACGGAACGGGCGAGACGAATCGCCCGGGACCGCCACGCGTTCATGGTTACTTTTTTGGACCGGTTCGAAGCGGAATGGACAGGGCAAGACATATGAAACGGCCGAGGAATCCCTCGGCCGTTTTTTGGTTAGAACGGATGTTTATTTAGCCAATGGCCACCGTCGAGGGAAATGCATTCCCCGTTCAAATAGCGCATCTCGTCCGACGCCATCCAAAAGGCGAGGTCGGCAATCTCTTCCGGTGTCCCGAACCGTCCGAGCGGCACATTGCGGCGGATGCGCTCGACTTCTTTGACGTGGACGGCTAGTTTGTCGGCTCCACCTGTCCGCTCGATTGGCCCCGGGCTAATCGCGTTCACACGCGCCCCGAACTGATATCCCCATTCGACGGCGAGCGTTCGCGTCAAATTGAGCACACCGGCCTTGGCGGCCGCGCTCGGTGCGACACCGGCGCCCGCTTGCCAGGCATACGACGCGACCATGTTGATGATGGAGCCGTCACGCAGTTGCTCCCGTTCCCAATGCTTGCCGAGCACGTGGGTGCAGTTGAACGTCCCGTTCAAGACGATGTCGATGACGCTCGTCCATCCGTTCGGCGTCAAGTCGAGCGTCGGGCAGACGAAATTACCGGCCGCGTTGTTAACGAGCGCGTGCACTGGACCGAACCGTTCAATGATTTGATCGAGCGCAACGGCACACCCCTCATAGTCACGCACATCGTGTTGCACGGCTATCGCCGCTCCGGCCCCGATGGTCTCCAGTTCGCCCATCGCTTCTTGTAGCCGCTCCTCGTTGCGGCCGCTGATGGCGACGTTCCAGCCCTCGGTCTTGAATTTTAGCGCCATCGCCTTGCCCATCCCTGATGAGCCACCTGTGATCCAAATCGTTTTCATACAAATCCCCCTTTGAAATGAATGGTCGTTCAGTTTATGTATTCGCTCAGCGAAGGGGGGATTCCTGCAAAAAAAGTGACGGCCGTTGGGCCATCACTTCAACTGCTCTAAATAGGTCAATCCGAGTTCACGGTCGATGCGATACATCGTCCCGGCGACTTTCTCACCCCAATACGGGTCCGAGGCGTAATTGACGTTGACGCCTTCTTGTTTATTGCCAGGGAACGGTCCTCGGTCATAGGCGCCCGTCACGTACTTTTCGGCGAATAAACGAGCCGCCGCATCGATGCTCGCCTCGACAGACGGATAGGAGGCCGCATTTCCGCTCGGGTCGTTGTCGGTCGCCTGGAAGCCGAACAAGTTATTCTTTTCCCGGGCGATGGCTGACGTACCGAATCCGGACTCGTGTCCGGCGACGGCCATGAGGAACAAGGCGTTGATGCCGAACTCTGCCTCGGCATCTTTGAAGGCGTCGCCTTTACCAGCGAGCGGGCTGTCGTCGAGTGAGCCGAGGAAGGCGTCGAGCTCGCGAGCCGAATACGGTGCCTTCGACGCGATCGAGGCGAACTGGTATGGCGAATCGAACACGTCGCGCACGTCCTCCGTATAATAGCGGTCGGACGACTGTTGCGGCGCCGGTCCGACGAGGAACGTCCCGGCCAAGTTGCCGTTCGCCTCGACGGTATGGAACACTTGTCCGTCCCGCATCTGATAGAAGCCGCGACGCTCGACGACGGCGTCCGGATAAAGCGTCATGTCGGCCGGCTTCACGTAGACGTCGGCGCCGGAAATGTTCACCAACAAATGCTTGTCGGCCGTCTGCACGAGACGGAGGCGGGTCCCGCCGGCGACATACGACTGCCGTTTCTTAAACTCGGCGTCTTGATACAAGTTCGTGATTCGGTCGGTCGGGGTGACGGCGATACCGGTACCTATGAAGTCGATGACGTCGCCTGACGCATCGAGCAGGGCCCGGTTGCCCCCACGTTCCATATAGTCCCGCGCCTCGTCGAGTGACTCAAATGATCGGGTCGAGACGTCCCCGCTGTCATAGGTCTGAACGGTATACGAGCCGCTCGGACGGTCTTGGAGCCAAAGGAAACCTAAAACGGCGAGGGCGAGCGTGAGCAGCGTGGGAATCACGCCACGTTTTTTTCTTTTCAATACGATCACTTCCAAACATATGGATTGCCAAACGGAACAAACTAGTGAACAATTTTGTGAGAGAGGAGGAGATATTTATGAAAATCGGATCACGCACGCTCAAGACTGCGGCGGCAGCCGGGATCGCCATGCTCATCTCCGAGACGATTCATCTCGATTACTACGTCTTCGCAGCCATCATCGCCATCCTCAGTATTCAGGAGACACGGAAAAAGTCGTTTCGGGCTTCCTATGAGCGGGTCATGGCCAGCCTGATTGCAATCGGCATGGGGGCATTGATGTTCACCTTGCTCGGTTATTCACCGGCGACGCTCACACTTTATTTTGTCATGTTCATCCCGCTCGTTCAACAGCTCAAACTGCAGGACGGCATGATCACGAGTGTCGTCATCTTGACCCATCTATATACGGAAGGGCAGTTCTCGCTCGATTTGTTCGTGAACGAGCTGTTATTGATCGCCATCGGCGTCGGGGTCGGACTCGTCGTCAACATGTATATGCCGACACTTGATAAAGAGATCGAGCGCATCAAAGACAATATCGACCGGGCCCTCGCCGTTCACTTTTATGATGTGGCCGCCTGTGTCGAGACGGGCGTCTATAACGACCATTCGATGATGCTCTTGAAGACGCGGGATTATTTGAAACAAGGGAAAGACCTCGCGCTCCGTCGCATGGGGAACTCGATTGGGAAGCGGAACGAGGACATGGATTACCTGTACTTCCGAATGCGGGAGCGGCAATATGACATCTTGAAGCGCATCGCCGAGAACTCACGGGAGATCACGATGGTCGTCAATGAGGCCAAACCGGTCGCGACGTTCCTTCGGCGCGTCGGCGACAACGTCAACCAACGGGCCGACGCTTCGACGTTCCTACGGGAGCTCGAAGAGACGATTGAGCATTATCGAAAAAACGTACCCCTCCCCACGTCGCGTGAGGAATTTGAGGTACGTTCATCGTTATTAAATATTTTGTCGGACGTGAAGAGCTACTTGATTTTAAAAGAGCGGTATATCCTGCTGTTACAGGAACATGGCCACCCCGGACAAAAACGTGCTCAATAAAAAGATGGATACGATGACGACGACACCGATTTGAATGATGCGTTGACGCTTTTTCTGTTTCTTACTCATGACGTTCCTCCAAATGTGTTTGTCCTCATTGTACAGAATGGAAAAGGTTCGTGCAAACGGCACGAGTTTGTTATAATAACCTAGAAATGTTTGGATGGAGGGATGTTTTCATGGTAAACGAGAAACGAGTGCTTGACACATTTTTACAACTGGTCGGGATCGACTCAGAGACGAAAGAAGAAGCAGTCATCTGTGAGCATTTAAAGGCGGTCTTCACAGAGCTCGGATGCGACGTCTATGAAGACGATGCGTCGACGAAAACGGCTCATTCAGGTAACAACTTGATTATTACGCTACCGGCGACGAAACAAGGCGTCGACCCGATCTATTTCACGGCGCATATGGATACGGTCACACCTGGTAAAGGGATCAAGACGAGTATTCAAGACGGTTACGTCGTGACGGATGGGACGACCATCCTCGGGGCGGATGATAAAACCGGATTGACGGCGATGATCGAACTCGTTCGCGTGTTGACGGAACAAGCGATTCCACACGGTCAAATCCAGTTCGTGATCACAGTCGGAGAAGAATCTGGGCTCGTCGGGGCAAAAGTGCTCGATCTTTCGAAAATTGATGCGAAGTTTGGATTCGCGCTCGATTCGGATGGCCCGGTCGGCGACATTATCGTCGCAGCACCGACTCAGGCGAAAGTGAACGCCAAAATCTATGGCAAGACGGCTCATGCCGGTGTAGCCCCGGAAAAAGGTGTATCGGCGATTCAAATCGCGGCGAAAGCAATCGCGAAGATGAAGTTAGGTCGCATCGATGATGAGACGACGGCAAACATCGGACGCTTCGAAGGCGGCCGTGCCACGAACATCGTCTGCGACTACGTCGAAGTCCTCGCCGAGGCGCGTTCATTGATTCATGAAAAGATGGAAGCACAAGCCGAAGCGATGAAACAAGCGTATCTTGACGCAGCTGAAGAACATGGCGGACGTGCGGAAGTCGACATCGACATCATGTACCCAGGCTTTAAGTTCGAAGAAGGGGACGAAGTCGTCGAAGTGGCGAAAGCAGCCGCGACAGCGATTGGCCGTCCAATTCGAATCTTGCATTCGGGCGGCGGTTCTGACGCCAACGTGATTGCCGGCGGTGGGATTCCGACCGTCAACCTTGCTGTCGGATATGAAGAAATTCATACGACGAACGAGCGTATGCCACTCGTCGAACTGTACAAGTTGGTTGAATATGTCGTTCAAATTGTCGAGCTCGTCGCGACACCTAAAACGAAATGAAAAAGAGCCGACGTGATGTCGGCTCTTCCTATGTGTTCGAGCTATTATGCGGCGAACTCCAACGATTCTAAAACGAGTTCGTCTGAACAGTGAAGTTCCATCGCTATGTCGTGAATGAGGATTGAGGTGCCTAATTCTTGTTGGTGTTTGCGATTCATTGAAGTCGCCCGTTCCCGGATCTGTTGATAGATCGAGTCGGAATGTTCAACTTTCTTCATCACGGATCACATCCTTTTTCAACGATTGCCTACAGTATAGCATGGAATGGACGACAAGAAAGGACAATATTATTTATGAAGTTACAATTTTTAGGAACTGGCTCCGGTATGCCGTCGAAACAACGGAACGTCTCGGGGTTGGCACTTACGCTTGCGAAACAGACGTGGCTTATCGATTGTGGCGAGGCGACCCAGCACCAAATGTTGCATACGAAAGTCAAGCCGCGCAAAGTCTCAGCCGTCTGGGTGACACACCTTCACGGGGATCACGTCTTCGGTCTGCCCGGGTTTCTGTCGACGCGCTCGGCGCTCGACGGATCGAGCCCGCTCACCTTGTATGGACCGAAAGGCATCAAGAAATGGCTCGAGTTGACGATGAAAGTAACCGGTTCTTATCTCGGCTATGATTTGACGATTGTCGAGTACGAGGACGGCGATACGTTCGAACAGGACGGGCACATCGTCACGGTCAGACGGCTTGAACATCGCTTTCCGTCTTATGGATTCCGCATCGAAGCGCCGGAACGACCGGGCGCATTGCTCGTCGAAAAAGTGAAGGCGCTTGGCATCCCGAGCGGACCGATTTATCGGACGATCAAGCAGTCTGACACGTTCGAGTTTGAAGGGGAAACGTACGCCTCTAAAGAATACGTCACTGACGCGGTTCCCGGACCGGTCGTGGCGATTCTAGGCGATACGGTCCCTTGTCCGAACGCTGCCATCCTCGCTACTGGCGTCGACGTGCTCGTTCATGAAGCGACGTTCATGCAAGCAGAGGCGAAGCTCGCCCGACAATACGGCCACTCGACGACAGTTGAGGCGGCAACGCTCGCAAAAACGGCGCAAGTCGGCCGTTTGATTGTCACGCATATTTCGGCCCGCTATCAAGGTCGAGACGAGGCGTTTGTGGATGAAGTACGCACCGTGTTTCCAGACAGCCATGTAGCGACTGACTTCTTCGAGTTTACAGTGGGGGATTAACGTGACAGTACAACTATACGTGTGGCTAGGCTTTTTCGTCATCAGTACGTTGCTAGGTTTACGCTTAAATCAACTGAAAGAACCGGAACCAAACTTTCTTATCAAATTTTTATTTTTTTCATTACTCGGGATCGTTTCATTCCCGATTGGTGGCTTTCATATTCCAATTGGATTCCTGATGTCGTTCTTATTCTTCCCGAAACGCAATAGCCGCTATAAATGGTACGGGGCGCTCGTCGGGTTCTTTTTCTTCATCGTCCTGTTGTTCGTCCCGCTGTTTGATCAATCCGAATTCCGGGCCGAGTCACAACAGATTGGAACGGTGTCGATTCAAGACGAGACGTTTGACGAGATGACAGACAACATTCTGCGCCGGATTAACAGTGAGTCCATTAAACTCGACCGAAGCAAAATGATTTTTAGCGAGGACGGTGAACTCCGTTCGCTCGAATATTTGCTCATGGTCGAACGCGCAAATTCGTATCAACAGATTCGAATCAACTACGACGAATCGGGCGAGCTGACGTATCGTCAAGTCGATGAATTGAATAAGGACTCGGGAAGTGCGTTCTTCGAGAAACTCGTCGACTTTGAACATATGCTCGACGCGATCCGGAAACCGGCCTGGTCTGAATTCACGACACAAGTCGATGCCCCGTTCCTCCAGTTCTCATTCGATGGGCTGTACGACATGTACACGTTCGAGAATGAGTCGATGCTCATGATCAATCGGGATAATCGCCTCGTCAAGTTCTGGTTGCAACGCGAGCCGGTGCTCGCCAACAGCATTCAATTGTCGGGATTGAGCCAGCAAGGGCGGACGACGGGTGAGAAGTACACGATTCTATACAACTACTCTATCCATCAACGAGAGGATTTGACTGATTTATGAAAAAATTGCTTCTGATGAGTTTACTTGTCCCGCTTTTGACCGCATGCGGAGGAGATACGACATCGACCGAGGAAACGGCTTGTGATGTCGAGCCGACGATTTCTGTTTACAATGCGGCGACCGAAGAGACGCTGTTCAATGAGAAGAGTGTCTGCTTAGAAGAAGGGGCGACGGTACTCGATGCCCTTGAAGCGACCGAGCTTGACATTGAATCGGTCGGCGACGGAGACATGACTTATGTCACGGCCGTTGACGGGATTGAAGAGAAGTCGGCCGGACAATCCTCAGGCTGGGTTTACGCCTTCAATGGTAGCCCGGGCGATGAAGGCGCCGGAGCCAAAGAAGTCGAATCGACCGACATCATTCAATGGCGGTTCGAAGAAGATGCGATTTCTTTCTTCGAATGAGGCAGATTGGGAGCGCAGACATCCGGTCACGCTCCTTTTCTTCTTACTCGTCCATTTGTACGTGTTGACATACTTGAATGACTCGATTTGGCTCCTCTTCGGTCTGTTCGGTTTGTTACTGATGGAACGACGGTTTCCACTGGCGATGCTCGGTGTTATCCTCGCGTTCTTATTGATTTCACTTGCCCCGTTCGTTCTCGGTTGGAGGATTTCGGTCGGTGGTGTCACAAATCAATTGATTCCACTCGCGACTTTTTTGTTCGGTATGATTTGGGTCAATCGATTCATGCGCCTCGAGCGTTTATTGCCGTTCTTGAACAAATGGCCTCGTTCGACAAGGTTGCTGTACGGCGGTTGGGCGCTCGTCCCGACGATGGAACGGGCGGTCCGTTTATCGTTGGCCAGTCATCCGCGACGTGACTGGCAAGAGGCCGTCGTCGTCGGTATCGACAGCCAACGCCTCGAGCCGGTATATGTGACGAATCGGATGAGACGCTTCGAACGACATGACTGGGGCCAATGCCTCGTCCTCGCTAGTTTCGGGGCGACTGCGGCTATGGTCACACCGGTTGTTTGGCTTCTGTATCCATATTTGACGAAGGGAGGGGTGCGCGATGCGTTGGTTATCCTTGGCAGACGGACATGATGAATTCGAGGAGTGGGTGAGGGAAGAACAAGCGCGAGTCGTTCGCCTCGACACTCCGCTTGCTGGGAAAGTCGCAACACTCATTTCTGGGAGTGACGCCCTGCGAGGAGCCGAACTGGCTGCCATTCTTCAAATCGATCATCTATTTCATAAGCGATTCGACGAGTGCTCAAGTGGGGAACGGCAACTCGTCCGAATCGCTCACGCCCTGGCCGATTCATCCGAGGCGATCGTCTTGATCGAGCCGTTTCGACATTTGGATCGGTTTCGGGTCGAGCATTTGACGATGTTGCTCAGCAGGTTGACCGGGCTCGGCGTTCGGATTGCATACACGGACAGGGCGCGCGAACATACCCCATCCGACCCGTTTCACGTCAATCCGACCATGAATCAGCCCCAACTTGTCGTGACGGACGTGTCCTATCGCCATCCGTTGCAGGCTTCCTATGCGGTCGAGCATGTGTCATACGAGGCGAAGCAGGCAGGACTGACCATCTGTATCGGAACGAACGGGAGCGGGAAATCGACGTTGCTCGAATTGATTGCCAAAAGCGTGCGTCCCTTGTATGGGAAGGTCAAATGGGCAGAGCGGCCGGTTTATTTACCGGCCGAGCAAGAGTACGGCCCGTTCCCGCATGCGGCGAATCGTCGCGTCGCTCAACTGCAGGCCGTCTTCGATTCCGAAGCTTCGCTGTTCTTGTTGGATGAGCCAAGCGTGGGCTTAACCGAGCAAGAGCGCTCTGAGTTTGAACGAGCGTTAACCGAGAAAGCCATGACAGCACATGTTTTGTGTGCGACGCATGATGAGCAACTGATTCAGGCGGCGGACCGTATCCTTTGCCTGTCGAACGGTACGATTGTCTTCGATGGCGATTTAGACGAGTATAGGAAACGGAGTGCGCTATGGTCACATACGTCCTCATCCTAATCATTGCGGCGGGAATCATGTCAAGATTTGAGCGGACGGACATCCCGATTGCCGTTCTGACACAGATTCTCGCGCTTGCCGTCATCGGGCGCTGGTTATTCGTGGCCATCCCGAACGTGCAACCGTCGACGGCGTTGCTCATGTTGACGGCCTTGTATTTCGGGTTCACGAGCGCCGCGATGCTGGCGTTGTTCGTCCCGATTTTATCGGGACTGTTGCTCGGACTCGGTCCGTTCGTCTTGTTTCAATTTTTAGGATGGCTTCTCGTCGTACTCGTCGTCATTTTACTTAAACCACTGCTTCGTCACTCGCGGTGGCTCCTAGCTTTAGTAGGTCTGGGGGCCGGTTTTCTCTTCGGCTGGACGGCCAATCTTTCGTTCGCGGAGGTCATCGGGGCCGACTTCGTCAAACTGCTCGTGCTCAGTCTACCGTTCGATGTGGCCCACGGCATCGGGAACGCCGTCTTCCTCATCTTGTTGCATGACTTGTTCGTTCGCATATTTGTGCGGGAAGACGGGTAACAAGTAGGTATCACACGAGTGAGGTGACACGTGCATGAGCGGATACGTCAATCTGGTTGAAATCGGTTGGTTTCTTTTCATCGGACTGCTGTTTATGGGGCTCAATCTGTTTTTGATGTCACGTCGGCTGCTACGGACGCGCTACGGGATGCTCAGTATCCTCGGGGCCAGCGTTTGGCCGGCACTCATGATCGTCTTGTCCGTTCAAGGTGGAAGCGTCCTCGGCGGGCTGACGGAACGGGCGCTCACCCTCGAAAGCACCTTGGCTTGGTCGGTCGTCGTGGCGACGACACTGATGGTGTGTATTCCAGGCATAACACTCATCCGGCGCATGATTCAGTTGGCGCGGTCATAATCAAATCACATAAAGCAGGAGGAAGTCCCCCGGGGGACCTCCTCCTTTTTTAACGTGCATACATGGGTTAAATCGTCGAGACGTCTTCCGATCCAGCATCTGATGGTTTTTGGAAGCGGCGCAAAATCTCAAGGCTGACTGCGCGTGGCATGAGCTTGGCCGCGGCGACAAGCAGTTGGTTCGACACACCCGGCACGATGACGCGTTTGTTGGTCATGACGCCTTTATAGCCGAAGAAAGCGACGAGATGAGACGGCATTTTTGACACCATCATCTCGCTGCCGGCCCGATTGAAGAATCCGGTATCGGTTGGACCTGGACAGAGGACACTCACGTGCACGCCTGTTCCTTTCACTTCGGCATGGAGCGCCTCGGTGAGCGATAACACGTAGGCCTTCGTCGCGTAGTAGACCGCCATATACGGACCAGGTTGGAAGGCGGCGACCGATGCGACGTTCAACACATAGCCATGATTCCGTTCCACCATGCCCGGCAAATAAGCTTTCGTCAATTCGGTCAAGGCGTTGACGTTCAAACGGACCTCTTCGGCCTCGGTCTCGGCATCGAGCTCGATAAACTCGCCGGCCGTTCCGAAACCGGCATTGTTGATTAAAAAGTCGACCGTCAGTCCGGCATCGGCGATTGCACTCGTCAATCGTTTTACGGCTTGGTGTTCAGACAAATCGAGGGCGAAGACGTGTACGCTGACACGGTAACGTTTCTCCAGTACTTTTTTTAATTCGTGCAACCGAGGCTCGTTGCGAGACACGAGGATACAATCAAATCCATCCCGGGCCGCTAACACGGCAAGATCGAGTCCGATTCCTGTCGAGGCTCCAGTAATTAAGGCTGTTTTTGTCAAAATCGTCCACTCCTTCGATATAAAAAGTCATACATTGTTACTGATTTCTTCACGAGTTGTTAAATTCCTGCTCGGCCGCGACGTCAAAACGTATGCTAGAGTATAGCAAGAATATGTGATTAGACTCACAAAGTGAGGAGAAGAAACCAAATGATGATACAGCTAGTGACTACAGCACAGGGCGTCGAGCAAGCAGAAGCGCTGATTATGGCGGGCTCTGACCGCATCTATATCGGAGAAGCAACATACGGGTTACGCCATAAGGGAGACTGGTCGTTGGAGGCTGTGCGAGAAGTCACAGCGATTGCCCACCGTTATGGCAAAGAAGTGACCGTCGCCGTCAATAATTTGATGCACAATCATCAGATTGAGACGCTGCCTGACTATTTATCGGCTTTAAAAACAATCGGGGTTGACAGTGTGACGGCCGGTGACCCGGGCGCCATCCGCTTAATCCGTAATGCAAATATCCCCTATTGGTATGATGCTCAAACGCTCGTCACGTCGGCCCGACACATTCAATTTTGGGGCAAACGCGATGCAATCGGGGCAATCGCGGCCCGTGAAGTGACGTTGACTGAACTCGGGCTGATTCAACAGCAAATCGGATTGCCGGTCGAAGTCCAAGTGTACGGACCGACGTGTATCCATCATTCGAAACGTCCGCTCTTGACGAACTACTTCAATGAGATTGGCCGATCGAACACGTTGGCAAAAGCACGCGAATACTATGTGAGCGAACCATCGGATGCGGACAGCCGCTATCCGGTGTATGAAGACGAAAACGGGACGCATGTGTTCTCTGAGGATTTGACGCTTATGGGACAACTGCCCACTTTAATAACAGGCGGCCTACACACGTGGAAGCTCGAGGGTTGGCACGCGGGTGATGCATTCGTTGATATCGTCCGCTTGTTCGATAAGGCCCGCTCAGATTTATTGAACGGTCGATTCGACCGTCTCGTCATGGAACGGCGTCTCGCCGAACTGCAGCCGGAACAATTCCGGCTCGGGACGGGACTATTGTTACGAAATCCAGAAGAGATCAAGTGAGGGATTGAGATGAAAAAACGTCCAGAATTATTAGCACCGGCCGGCAACTTAGAAAAATTGAAGATGGCGATTTTGTATGGGGCCGATGCGGTCTTTATCGGGGGACAACAGTTCGGACTCCGCTCTCGGGCCGGCAATTTTGGGTATGACGAGATGGCCGAAGGCGTCGCGTTCGCCCATGCGCGCGGGGCAAAAGTGTATGTCGCCGCGAATATGGTGACCCATGAAGGCGATATCGATGGCGCGGGCGAGTTCTTTTGCAAGCTTCGCGATATCGGCATTGATGCTGTCATCGTGTCCGACCCGGCCATGATTGAGGTATGCCTCACGGATGCGCCGGGACTTCCGGTCCATTTGTCGACGCAGGCGTCAGCGACGAACTATGAGACGCTCCGCTTTTGGCAAGAGGAAGGATTGGAGCGAATCGTTCTCGCCCGCGAAGTATCGATGGAAGAAATCAAAGAGATGAAACGGCAAGTCGATGTCGAAATCGAGACGTTCGTCCATGGGGCGATGTGCATCTCGTACTCGGGCCGTTGCACCTTATCAAACCATATGGCGCTCCGCGATGCGAACCGGGGTGGCTGTGCCCAATCGTGCCGTTGGAAGTACGGATTCTTTGAGGCGGACGAACTGTTGACTGACGAGATGGCAGCACGTGACGAGGAACCGTTCTCGATGAGCTCGGTCGACTTGGCGATGGTACGTCACATTCCGGACTTGGTCGACGCTGGCGTCGACAGCTTGAAAATTGAGGGACGGATGAAATCGATTCACTATGTGGCGACCGTTTGTAACGTCTATCGTCAAGTCATCGACGCGTACTGTGACGACCCTGAGGGCTTCGAGTTTAATCCGGCGTGGGAAGAAGAAATCTGGAAAGCGGCACAACGAGAACTCGCGACCGGATTCTATTACGGCGTCCCGACCGAGAACGAGCAACTGTTCGGTAAGCCGCGCGCCATCCCGCAATATGCATTCGCGGCACGCGTCATCGCGTATGAACCGACGACAAAAATAGCGACACTCGAGCAACGGAACCATTTTCGACGCGGGGAAGAAGTCGAGTTCTTCGGTCCCGGCTTCGTCCGTTTCTCGCAGCGTATCGATGAGCTGTACGATGAGTCGGGAGAAAGCCTCGAGACGGCGAACCAGGCGATGATGACGGTACGTGTCAAGGTCGAGCAACCGGTCGCGACCGATTTCATCATGCGCAAGCGAAAAGCCGGCGTCGTGAACACACCTGTGCCGAGCCCGGTCTGACACATCCGGCAAGACAACATAGTCGACCGTTCCATCCAATCTTGCTAACCTGTTAACATAGACGACAAAGGGGATGGAAGCATGAATCAGAATACGGAGCAGCTCCGGACCGATCCAATCGGACGCCTGCTGTTCAAACTGTCGCTACCGGCAATGATCGGGATGCTGGTGACGGCACTGTACAACATCATTGATACAATCTTCGTCGCCCGTGGCATTGGGTCGACTGCCGTGGCTGCCATCGGGATCGCCTTTCCGATTCAAATGATTCTTATGGCCGTCTCGAGCGCTGTCGGGTTGGGCGGGGCATCCATCAGTTCAAGGAAACTCGGCAAAGGCGACGATGCCGGTGCCGCCGTCACGTTTTTGAACGTGCTCGTCCTCGTCGGTGTGTTCGCCGCTTTTGCGGTCAGTTCCGCCTTTTTCATGTTGGATGACATCTTGAAAGTGTTCGGAGCGACGTCGGCCATCATGGAACTGAGCCGACAATACTTATCGGTCGTGCTCATCAGCTCTCCGTTCTTCATGTTCACACTCGCGGCGAGCGCGATGGTACGGGCTGAAGGACAGGCGCCTTATCAGATGAAAGTGATGCTCACGACTGTCGTCGTCAACTTGGTGACGACGCCGCTATTCATCTTCACGTTCGGCTGGGGCATTTACGGGGCGGCTTGGTCGACGGCGCTCGCTCAAGTCGTCGGGTCTGTGCTCATGCTCCGTTTCTTCTTCTCAAAAAATCGCCGCACCGATCTCGATTTCCAATGGCGGAAGTTTCGATTACGGTTCGGCGAATTGAAGGAGATTATGGCGATCGGCTCATCTTCGTTCATCATGATGGTGTCCCAGTCGATTTTATTCGTCGGGGTCAACGTCATGCTCGGAACGTACGGTGGGACCGAGGAACTTGCCATCTTTGCGATTATCAATAAATTCATGGCGCTCGTCGGGATGCCGATTATGGGCATTGTCCAAGGCATGCAGCCGATTGTCGGTTACAATTTCGGCGCCAAACAATTCGACCGGATGAGGGAAACGATTTGGACGGCAATGCGGGCTGGAATTGCCATCGCCGTCATCATCTGGTTGACGCTCCAGTTGATTCCGGAACAACTGATGCGCATGTTCACAACCGACGCCAACTTGATTGCCGGCGGCGTGACGGCGATTCATGTGTTGTTCGCCGTCTCGTTCCTCCCGAGCGTCCAAATGCTCGTCAACGGCATCTATCAATCGCTCGGGAAGGCTCGGGTCGCGATGTTCTTGTCGCTGTCGCGGCAGACGCTCTATACGATTCCACTCGTCTTCATCCTGCCGAACTTCTTCGGCGTGTTCGGTGTCTGGCTCGCGTTCCCAATCGCTGATGCGATGACCTTCCTGACAGCGGTCGGGATGGCTGTTTGGGATCGCAAGCTCTTATTCCGCCCGTCAGAAGACGAAATCGAAGCGAAAGCAACCAATTTATGAAGCGACGTCCGTTCTTGTGGAACGGGCGTCTTCTTTTAGGAACAAGTAAATTCCGCCGAGCAGGACGGCCGCACCGACCCATTGCATCACGCCGAGACGCTCGTCGAAGAAGACGAACCCGAACAGCATGCCCCATAATGCCTCGCCAAGGATGGTGATGCTGACAACGGTCGCACTGACACGGGCGAGCGCATAGTTGAACAAGTTATGTCCTAAAATCGTCGGGAAGAAGGCGAGGGCGAGGAAATACCACCAGTTGACCGATTCGAACGCGGTGAACGTCGTCCCCCGGACGAGAAGCATGAAACAGAGGACGACCGCTGCTACGAGATAGACGCTGAACGAGTATGTATTCGTGTTCATTTCGGTCCGGACGTGTTGGCCGACGAGCCAATAGCCCGCGATGAGCAGAGCGGCGATTAAAGCGAGCAAGTCCCCGAACAGCGCTTCACGTCCGAGTTGAATGTCGCCTGCCGCGACAAGCATACCTCCGAAGACGGCGATGAGCGCGAAGGCTAACCCTTTCCGGGTCGGATTCTTTTTAAAAATCAAGGCGTTCCCGATCAAGACAAAAATCGGGCTCGAAGTGACGAACAGCGTCGAGCTGGCGACGGTTGTATAATCGAGCGATAAAAACCAGAGCCAAAAATGGAACGCGAGCAACGTCCCGCTGAGGAGCAAGGCATATCGCGTCATGAGTCGTGTCCCGAGGAGCGACTTGAAATCGACGAAGGGCAACAACATCAGGCACGTGATCAGCATACGGTAAAACGCGGCCGTCTCGGCCGGTGCGGACGTCCATTTGACGAACAAGACGCTCGTCGATAAGAAGAAGACGGCGGCGAATAAGATAAGATAAGACAAGAGACATCCCCCTTTATGTTGTACATACTCTTCTAATGATATTATAGAATAGATAAGAAAATACATTCTTTCTCGAAAGTGTCGTTCCGACGAGATTTCGGATGACTGTGAAAGTAGGGATCCTATGAGATTAATTATTGCGGAGAAACCGTCGCAGGCCCAAAAACTGGCTGCGCCGTATCCATCAAAAAAGAAAAAAGACGAGATTGAGATCGCTTCATGTGCCCGGTTCCCAGAAGGCGCCATCGTCGTCTGGGCGGTCGGTCACTTATGCGAGCTGCAAGAACCGTCCCATTATAAGCCGGAATGGAAGTCTTGGAAATATGAGTCGCTCCCAATCGTGCCGGACCGATTCGACTATCGCATCTCGAAAGGCAAGTCGAAACCGTTCCAGACGATTAAGAAATGGTTGCACGACCGGTCCATCACCGACGTCATCATCGCATCCGATGCCGAGCGGGAAGGAGAAGCCATCGTCCGTCTCATTTTACGGCTCGCCGGCAATCAAAAACCTTTGTCGCGCCTATGGATCTCGAGTTTGACCGAGCAGGCGGTCGACCGTGGTTTCGCCGCACTGCTACCAGGCGACCAGACGGTCCCGTACTATCACGAAGCAATGAGTCGCGCCTGTGCCGACTGGCTCGTCGGCATGAACGCATCAAGAGCGTATACAACGCTGTTGAAGACGATCGGCATCGAGGACGTGTTTTCGCTAGGCCGTGTCCAGACTCCGACGCTCGCTTTGATTGTCAATCGCGAACGTGAGATTAAACAGTTCGTCCCAGAGCCGTATTTTGAGGTCGAGGCGACGCTTCAAAAAGGACGCGGCACGTTCAAAGCGAAATACACGCTCGGTAAGACGACGAAACTAAAGACTCGCGAACAAGCCGACGCGGTCGTCAACCGGGCGACCGGGACGGCGATTGTCCGTTCGATTGACAAAGAGGACAAGACGGAATACCCGCCGTTTTGGTTCAGTTTATCGGGTTTGCAGGCCGAAGCCGGCAAGCGGTTCGGCTTCGGGGCGAAGAAGACGCTCGACATCGCTCAAAAGCTATATACGAAAGGATGGATCAGTTATCCTCGGACTGACTCAAGTTTCGTCACACCTGACGAGGCGACGTTGTTCCCACAGACGAAAGCAAGGCTATTGAAGTCGGCGGCCTATGCCGAGTTGAAAGACGTGTTGACCGAGAACCCGTCCCGGAACAGCCGCTACGTCAACGCGAAAAAGGTCAGTGATCACTATGCGATCATCCCGACCGAGGCGTGTGGCGATGTGGCCCGACTTAGCGGGGATGAGGCAAAACTATACGATTTGATTAACCGTCGCTTTCTTGCGGCGTTCGCCCCTCCGGCCAAGCTTGAGAAAACGACGGTCGACCTCATGGACGGCGACGACCTGTACCGTGCAAAAGGGACGGTCGTCGTCAGTGCCGGCTATCGTCAAGTCGTCGAGATGAAGTCCAAAGACGTCGAACTCCCGGCGCTCACACTCGGGGAGCCGTTGACGGAAAAGAAAGTCGAAGTATTATCGAAACAAACGGAGCCACCGAAACGGTATACAGAAGGCGCGCTCATCATGGCGATGAAGGTGGCCGGTAAGCAGCTCGATGATGAAGAACTGATTCATATCATGAAAGAAGTCGAAGGGCTTGGAACCGAGGCGACACGAGCCAATATTATCGACGGATTGAAGAAGCGGGGCTATGTCGACCTACAAAAGAAAGAACTCGTCCCGACCGATAAAGGGCGCTTGTTGATTGACGTGCTCGGTGACAGTATCCTTGCTTCACCGGCCATGACGGCCAAATGGGAGAAACGTCTCAACGAAATCGGGCAGGCATCGGCTTCGGCCGCCGAATTTATCGACCAGGCGAAAAAGATGTCGATTCATCTCGTCGAAGAGGCGAAAGCGCGAGTCGAGACGGCGAACCCGGAAGGCTATACGATTGAAGCCCGACGTTTCGGGAAGAAGTCGGCGGCGCGGCCGAAAGCATCGTTCGGCGTCTGCCCGAGCTGTGGCAAGGGACTCGTCGAGCATGCGAAATTCATCGGTTGTAGCGGCTTTCGCGAAGGTTGCAAGTTTACGATGTCGAAACAAGTACTCGGCGTCGGAATTGCCAAAGATGAACTGAAACAGATGATTAACGGCGGGCAATCGAACGTGCACACGTTCAAAAAAGGGGACAAGACGTTCGATGCCGCGCTCTACCTTGAAAAAGGGGCACTTCGATTCGAATTTAAATAAAAAATAGAGCCATCCGCCGATGGCTCTATTTTTTCTGCTGTTCTTCTTCAGTGATGCGGCGATTGATTTCATCGTAATCGAGCACGATGTCGTCCTTGTTGTCTTTATAGGCATATCCTTTTTGAATGACAACGATTGACGCGATTAAGACGAGCAAAATAATCAAACCGCTCACAGCGAATATCCATCCCATGCGGCATTCCTCGCTTTCGTACTTCCAGTATGCCAAAAACGAACGAGATTCTCCATCTTTGAACCACTTCGAACTGTCACAGCATTGAAATACCTAATGAAGCGATTAGATATGATACAATAATATGCAGAAGAACACTGACAGAGAAAGTAGGGATGACTATGGCGATTTTGATTGTGGACGACGAACCGGTCAATACGATGGTTCTCGAACAATTATTGCATCAACATGATTATGAGACGATTTCAGTCTCGAGTGGTGAAGATGCGCTCGCGCTCCTGATGGACCCGCAAGCCCCGTCGCTATACGACCTTGTCCTGCTTGATGTCGAGATGCCAGGAATCTCTGGAATCGAGACGTGCAAACGGATTCGACAGATGAGCGGCTATGAGGAACTTCCCGTGATTATGGTCTCGGGTCGCACCGAGGAAAAGCAAATCGCAGAAGGTCTCGACGCTGAAGCGTCCGACTATACGACGAAACCGATTAAAATCACGGAACTGCTCGCGCGCATCCGCTCCGCACTCCGTTACAAAGCGGCCGTCGATGAACGCAAAAAATATGAGGCGCGGCTCCAGTATGACCTCGATCTCGCACAAAAGATTCAACAGAGCGCGTTGACCCCGCCCATCAGCAACGATGAGATTGACGTCCGGGCCCTCTACTTGCCGTCTAAAAAACTAGCCGGGGATATGTATGCCTGGTTCCAGGTCGCACCGGATCGCTATGGGGTCATCATCTTCGACGTGATGGGGCATGGTGTCTCGTCGGCGTTGATTACGATGGGGATTCGGTCGATTTTGCCCGGTCTCGTCAGCAACGTCCAATACCCGGTCGATGTGATGAGTGAGTTGAACCGTCAGATGACGTTCTTGTTCTCGGGAGAGGACATGCAGAGCTATTTCACGGCCGTCTATTGTTATATCGACACGACGAAGCGTCAAATCGAGTACGTCAACGCCGGTCATCCGCCGGTCATCGTGACGTCGGACTCGGGTGTGACCCGTCTCGAGACGACCGGTGTCCCGGTCGGCATGTTCGAGGAGCCGAATTTTGAGTCGAAGGTCATCGACATCGAACCGGGGATGACGATGCATATGTATACAGATGGATTGATGGAATGTTACAGCAAAGACATCGACGACGGCATCCGCTGGCTCGAGAAGGACGTCGCGTCATACGGGCTTGACTACGCGCGTCACGTCGCCGAACAACTCGTCCCTAAAATCGAGATTGAAGATGACTTGTGTCTCGTCACGGTCAAATTGATGTAAAAAGATGGTGTCGCCGCAACGGGCAACACCATCTTTTTTTTAGAAATATCGCTTGCGCCACAAAATGTAAAAGGCGAGGCTTGAGAAACCGATCATCATCGTAATGGCGAACACGAAGCCGATCGGTTGTCCTTCCCACGGCACTTGGACGTTCATCCCGAATATTCCAGAGATCATCGTCGGAATACTTAGTACGATCGTGATCGAGGCCAAGAACTTCATGACGAAGTTGACGTTGTTCGAGATGATCGAACCGAAGGCGTCCATCTTGATGCTGATGATATCGTTATAAATCGACGCCATCTCCATCGCCTGACGGTGCTCGACGAACACGTCTTCGAGCAACTCCTCGTCTTCCTCGTGCTTCTCGAGACTCGGTGTCTTGACGATGCGGTCGAGGACGCTGTCGTTCGCTTTGAGCGACGTCATGAAGTAGACGAGCGACTTCTGTAAGTTCATCAATTGAAAGATTTCCTGATTTCGCATCGAACGTTGCAACTCTTGCTCGAGCTCGTCCATGCGCCGATCGATTTGGCGAAGGAAGCGCAAGTACGTCATGCTGACTCGGTGCAAAATCTGAAAGACGAACCGGCTCCGGTAGTTCGTCCGGAACAAACGGGCTTTTCCGTTGGCGAACAAATTGAGCACGTCGAGGTCACGCGAACAGACGGTGATGAAGTGTCGTCCCGTGACGATAATCCCAAGTGGAATCGTATTATAGGCGCGTCCTGTGTCGTCTTCTTCCACATATGGGACGTCAATGATCATGAGGAGGCCCTCATCATCTTTTTCAAATCGTGGTTTTTCTTCAATATCAAGCGGGTCGTAGACGAAATCTTCAGGAATGCCGGAGGCGGCGATGACTTGATCGGCCTCATCTTTCGTCGGATTGACGAGTTGAATCCAGCTCCCTTTGTCAAAGTCTTCGATTTCGTCGACACGCCCAGATGCGTCGGTACGGTAAATCGTTAGCATAATGTTCCTCCTACCTTAGCTCAACCTAATTATAGGTAGGCGAATGGGAGAGTGCAATCGGAAAAGGAGGAGTTTTTTTGTTTTTTCTCGAAAACATGCTACAGTGGGTAGGAATGTTAGTAGGATTGAAGCAAAGGAGGGATGGAGTTGTCACAAACGCCCCATAATGCTCTGTTTAACGAAGAAAAGTTGGCGGAGCTCCATCAAATCGCTAGCGGAAATAAAGATTTCTTAAAAAAGATTGCCGAGACATATATCCGCCAATTCGAGGCGAAATTCCCGGAATTGAGACGCATGGTGCTGGAACGAAACCATGAACAAATCGAACAGCTCGCCCACTTGTTGAAAGGGGCCTCCTATTCTGTCGGCCTCGACGAGACGGCCGCCCGGTTCCAACAGCTCGAAGTGGCTGGAGAGACGAACGAGACCGAAAACCTTGAACCGATTCTCGACGACATCGAAGCCGATATGCGTCGCTTCGACCAAGAATGGGAAGCGCGCTTGAATGCATTATCATAAATAAAACGGGATTTCGCCGCAAGGCGAAGTCCCGTTTTTCGGATTAGGCTAAAAATTCGTCGAGTGTGGCAATCAACATGCCAATCTCTGGCTTCGTGATTTGGGCGTTCGCCCCGACCGCGTCGCCTTTATGTTTCAAGTCGTCCGAGATGAGCGAAGAGAAGATGATGATCGGCAGGTCGGCGAAACGATCCATCTCACGGAGTCGTTTCGTCAAATGCAAGCCGTCCATTTGCGGCATCTCGATATCGGTGATCAGCAAGTCACAATGGACGTCGCTCTGTTCGAACGCATCGAGCGCTTCCTTCCCGTTATTGAAAATCGTCGTGTTGAAATAGCCGGCGTCATCGAGCGTATCGATGATGAGCGTCCGCAACATCTCCGAGTCTTCCGCGATCCAGACGTGTTTGTTCGAGCGCTCCCGGGCACCGAGTCGTTTGACCGATTCACGGGCCATGATGTCTTTACGGGACAGTTCGAGGGCGATGCGCTCGTAGTCAAGAAGGATGATCATCTGGTCGCCTGTCTTGACGACCCCGTTCGTGATTCCTTGCATGCCGCGTGCGAGATCAGACGGCGTGTCGATCTGTTCCCAAGAGATACGCTTAATCTCTGTCACTTGATCGACGCGGAGCACCGATTTCTCTCCGTTAAACTCACAGACGATCAAGCGATCGTTGTCTCCGACGTCACGCGGATGTCCGATGACCATCGGTAAATCGATGACCGTCATGACCTCACCGCGGAGCTCAATCAACCCCATGATTGCTTCCGGAGTGCCCGGGAGCGGAGTGAGGGGAAGCATCGTGATGATCTCACGTACCTTCATGACGTTAATCCCGAAAATGAACGGGCCTGACTGGAAAATGACGATCTCTAATTCGTTCGTGCCTGCCTCAAGTAAAATATTATGATCCATGCTCACTGGTGGTCCCTCCTAGTTCACGTACTCTCATCTCTTCTATCGGTCGATTTGATGAACATCTTCAGTTGAAAGTGGCAAAGTCGAGGCGGAATTGACAAAAAATTGACGAGTAACCGTTTACATTACATAAACTGAATCTTTATAGTTGTTCAACCGATTTGATTTTGCATACAATGGGGGTGGCAACGAGATATCAAAGCTTACTCAGGAGGCAGATAGAGATTATGAGTATGAACACGTATCCATATTTAATTAATGGACAATGGCAGGAATCGACAACGAACGAAACAATCGAACTCGTTTCACCTTATACAGATGAAGTCGTCGGGCACGTCCAGGCGATGTCTCGCGACGAAGTCGACGAGGCGATTCACGGCGCGAAAAGCGCACAACAGGAATGGGCGGCGCTTCCGGTCAACAAGCGTGCCGAACTGTTGTACGCTTGGGCGGACAAACTCGAAGAACGCGTTGATGAGATCGGTCAAATCATCATGCGCGAAGTCGGCAAGAACTTGAGCGACGCGAAGAAAGAAGTCGTCCGGACGGCGGAAATCATCCGCTATACGGCCGAAGAAGGTCTTCGCTTCACGGGCGGGTTCATGCAAGGGGACTCATTCCCTGGCGGTTCGAAGAACAAGATGGCAATCATCAAGAAAGAAGCTCTCGGTGTCGTCCTCGCGATTTCACCATTCAACTACCCGGTCAACTTGGCAGCAGCCAAAATCGCACCGGCGCTCATCACAGGTAACGCGGTCGTCTTCAAACCGGCGACACAAGGTGCCATCAGTGGTGTGAAGATGATCGAGGCACTCCAAGATGCAGGTCTTCCAAGCGGTCTCTTGAACCTCGTCACAGGGCGCGGGTCGGTCATCGGTGACTACTTGACGTCACACCCTGGCATCGACATGATCACGTTCACGGGCGGTACCGGGACAGGTCAACACTTGTCGCAACAAGCATCGATGGTACCTGTCGTGCTCGAACTTGGCGGGAAAGATCCGGCGCTCGTCCTCGAAGACGCAGACCTCACGCTCGCGGCTGATCAAATCGTCAGCGGGGCGTTCTCGTATTCAGGACAACGCTGTACGGCGATTAAGCGCGTATTCGTGCTCGAGCACCAAGCAGACGAACTCGTCGGCATGTTGAAAGAGCGTGTCGAGAAGCTCACGGTCGGGTCACCGGTCGATAACAGCTTCATCGTCCCACTCATCGACAAGAAGTCGGCGGATTACGTCCAAGGCTTGATTGACGATGCCGTCAACAAGCAAGCGACGGTCGTCCACGGAAACGAGCGCGACGGCAACCTCTTGCACCCGACGCTCCTCGACCACGTCACACGTGAAATGCGTGTCGCTTGGGAAGAGCCGTTCGGACCAGTCTTGCCGATCATCCGCGTCAACTCGCTTGACGAGATGATTGAACTCACGAACGAGTCTGAGTTCGGTCTTCAAGCGAGTGTGTTCACGCAAAACGTGAACAGCGCCTTCACGGTCGCCGACAAGCTCGACGTCGGTACGGTCCAAGTGAACGGCCGCACGGAACGTGGCCCAGACCACTTCCCGTTCATCGGCGTGAAACAGTCAGGCCTCGGTGTTCAAGGGATTGGACGCAGCCTCGAGACGATGACACGAGATAAAGTCACGGTCATCAACCTATAAGACATCGGAGAGGAGAAATCCTCTCCTTTTTTTGTGTGATTGAAATCCATTCTTTCGGACAGGTATAATGAGTGAAGATAGGTGGAAGGGGTTGTGGGGACGTGGCGAACTGGATTTCAAGCCAACTGGCAAGACTCGATATACCGACGCCGTTCGAGGTCGGCAACGTAAACGTTTATGTCGTCGAACACATGAACCGTTTCTTTATGGTCGATTGCGGACCGGATACGGAAGAGGCGTGGACCTCATTGACGACACAACTGGCCGAGCTCGAGTTGACGCTCGCGGATATTGATTTTTTATTTTTGACGCACCATCATGCCGACCATGCGGGTCAGGCGTGGCGTCTGCGTGACGCCTCGATTCCCGTCTACGGACATGAGAAGCTCGTTCGCTATTTAGAACAGACACCGAACTTCATCAAACGGGGCAACCAGTTTTTGCACGATCTGGCGCACTGGTTCGGGACCCCGGAGACGATTGTGAACAAATTGCCCGATTATCGGGAGGCGCTGCGCTGGATCGGTCCGACGACTGTGACGATGACATTCGAGGATGGACAGGACGTGACGAGCGACGGGGCGTGGAAGACGATCCATCTGCCTGGGCATGCGAGTGACCAGCTCGGACTGCTCGGTCCGGGTGGCGTGTTAATCGCGGGCGACCATTTAATCGATGCGGTCGAACCGAACCCGCTCATCGAGCAGCCGTACGAAGAGGAAGGGTTCGCTTCGCCGGTCGTCCTGTATCTCGATTCACTGCGGAAATTGCAGTCGGTCGACTTGAAGCTCGTCGTGAGCGGGCATGGGGAACCGATTCACAAACCGCGTCCATTGATTGAGGCCCGCATCGCTCAGCGCTATGAGCGAAGTGAACTGCTCCTGAACGACTGGGTGGACGGCTTGAGCGTGTTCGATTGGTCGATGCGCCTGTATGGACGCAAGATGCGGCGGGCGATGCCGCTCGTCTTCAGTGAGGTGTTCGCCCGGTTGACGTTGCTCGAGGAACGTGGGCGCGTCGTTAAACAGTTGACGGATGGAAAATGGATTTATGTGAGAGTGGAGGACATCGTAGAATGAGACATATTGTCATCACGGGTGCGTCGAGCGGCTTTGGGGCCGCGCTGGCGCATTCTTTTTATGAGTCGGGTGCCCGATTGACGTTGATTGCACGGAACGAGGAGCGGTTGCGCGAACTCGGACAGAAGTTATCGGCCGATTGGATGGTAGCCGACGTCTGTACCGACTATGACACGCTCGTGGCCCAAGTCGAACGTACATATGGAGCAATCGACGTCTGGGTGAACAATGCCGGAATCGGCGAGTTCGACCGGGTCGTCGATCAAACGACCGACGTCATCGAGGAGACGATGCGCTTGAACGCGATCGCACCGATGTTGCTCGCGCGTGATTGTGCGCGAACGATGCGCCGTGGCAGTACGATCATCAACGTCTGCTCGCAAGCGGCAAAAGTCCCGACCCCAAAATCGGCCGTCTATGCCGGATCGAAAGCGGCGCTGCTCCAGTTCTCGAACGCGCTCCGGTTGGAACTGAAGCCGGTTGGAATTCATGTATTGACCGTCAACCCGGGACCGATTGCGACGCCGTTTTTTCTCCGGGCCGACAAGAGTGGACGTTACGAAGCGAGTGTGAAATCGATTATGCTCGATCCCAATCGTCTCGCGAAACGCGTCGTCGCGGCATGTGAGGCGTCGAAACGTGAAGTGAACGCCCCGTGGTGGATGGAACTTGGCGCGAAACTGTACGCAATGTGCCCGGTCATGTTCGAACGGCTCGCAAAACGGGGATTTGACAAAAAGTAAATGCGTCAACATAGAGAAAAAAGGGGGAGACACGATGCGCCGATTGAAACAGTTTGGCTTGATGCTGTCACTCATCTTCCTCGCTGCCTGCGGGACGACGCGCGCCGAAATCGCACCGACGTTCGAACAGGCGGCCGAAGAAGCGAAACAGTCGACGGTCAATTTTTATATGTGGGGAGGCGATGATGGCATCAATCGCTATATCGATGAGTATGTCGCGCCCCGCCTGAAAGAGACGTATGATGTCGAGTTGAACCGCGTCCCGATGGACACGGCCGAATTCGTGCGTCAATTGTCGCTCGACAAGCGGGCGAATCGAGAAGAAGGAACGATCGACCTCATGTGGATCAATGGAGACAATTTCCGTAACGCTGCCGAGGCGGATTTGTTGCAGGGTGACCTGCTCGGCAAAATCCCGAACGCCAAGTTATTGAACGAGGAAGCGCAAGCGACCGATGCGGGAACTCCGACTAACGGGCTCGAAGTCGCTTGGGGGAACGTGCAGTTCGTCATGCACTATGATGCGGACAAAGTCAAAAATCCGCCGACGACGTTCGACGAATTACATCGTTGGACCGAAGAAAATCCTGGCCGTTTCACGTATCCTGAAGTGACAGACTTCACAGGAAACGCGTTCGTCCGCCATCTGCTCTACGCCGAGTATGGGACTGCGGCCGGTGACGGTGAGATTCCAGACGAGTTCTGGGAGAAGCTTGCGACGTGGTCGCCGACCCTATGGAAACAAGGGACGACGTATCCGAAATCGCTGGCCCAGCTCGACCAGTTGTACGCCGCGGGTGACGTCTGGATGACGATGGGCTTCAATGAACGACGCGCCGAGGCCGAGCGTGAAAATGACGTGTTTCCTAGTGGTACACGGGCACTCGTGCTCGAACATTCGATTGCCTCGACGCATTTTCTCGCCGTTCCATTTAACGCCAAAAATCCGAACGGTGCGCTCGTGGTCATCAATGAGTTGTTGTCGCCCGAAGCCCAGCTCGCCAAACAAGACTCGACGTACTGGGGAGACGGGACGTCGCTCGATTTGACCAAACTCGATACGGCAGACCGTGACGCATTCTTAAAGCTCGATGAAGGTGTCACTTATCCTGACCCGGAACGTCTCGCCGAACGCTCGATCCCTGACTATGGGCCAGCCGTGATCGATGCGATTCGTGAGGAGTGGGACCGTGTCGCGAAGTAGTCTATGGCTTAGTCTGTTCGTTCTGGCATTACCGTTCACCGGTGTTGCTTTTCTGATTTACGAGACCATAGGGTTCGACTGGTCTGAATTGAACGACGCGGCGTGGCGTGCCAGTCTCGCCGTGTCGCTGTATGTGACAGTCGTTTCGACGGTCCTCTCACTTGTCATCGGGACGTGGCTCGCCCGTTCGGTGTATCGACATCGGTCGACGTGGCTCGCGTCACTTCTCAGGTGGCCGATGTTCATACCGCACGTCGCAGCCGCGTATTTATTTTATCTGTTGTTCTCAGGCGTCTTCCCATTCTATGGATTGATTGAGGCGAATGAACGCCACCATCTCGTCGTCATCTTCACGTATGTTTGGAAAGAAGTGCCGTTCGTGTTTTTGATGGTGATTGGGACGTATGCCCAATTGAATCGGGGTTATTTGGATATGGCGAAAACACTTCAACTCACGCCGTTTAAACAATTTAAAGTGGCGGAATGGCCATTCCTCGTTAAACCGCTCCTCGATTCGTTTTGGGTGCTCGTCGCTTTTATCTCGTTTGCCTATGAAGTGCCGGCCTTGTTAGGGGTCACCTTCCCTGAACTGCTCGGGGTACTCGCCTACGAACGATTAACGACCGGGTTGTTTTTAAATGCGTACGAGTCGTATGCGGTCGCCCTCATCTGGACGCTATTCATCTTTATTGGTGTCATTAGCTCCTATGCGGTGACGGCGAAACGACGACGACGTATCGAACGGGGGGTGAGACGATGAGTCGGATTCTCACCGCTGGCTTGATCCTGTTCCCATTCATCGGGCTGTTTTTGGCGTTCCCGGCCGCGTTCAGTTGGGATGAGGCGTTCGGAAACACGGTCATCTATGTCATCATCCTCGGCTTCATCAACGTATGGCTCGGTATCGGTACGGCTTGGTGGCTTATGTTCACCGAGTCGAGATGGAAAACTTCAGTCGAATGGTTCACGTTCCTTCCACTGTTCATCCCGGTCATGGCCAGCATGTTCGGCATGTATATCGCTTTGGCGCAACTCGGCCTTGTCGGCACGCACATTGGAGTTGGCCTCGTCCTGCTCGTCACGACGTTGCCGTATTCCATCCGGCTGGCATATAACGCCATGTATGTGATTGGCCGAACGCTTCTTGAACAGACGTTGATGCTCGCCCCGTGGACCCGGTTCGGTCTCGTGCTATTCCCGCTCTTGAAAGAGACGATTCGAACGATCGTCTTGTTCTCGACGGTTATCGTCTTGAGTCAATTCGTGCTCGTTCAATTGATCGGAGCGGGGCTCGTTCCGACGGTCACAACGCGGCTTTATCAGTCCTATGCAGGCAATGACGTCTCGCTGGCGTTACAGAATACATGGGTGCTCATCCTCGTTCCGGTCCTCCTCTATCTTGGGCTCGGCGGACTGTTCGGCATCTGGATTAGATTGGTGAAAGGACGGTTGCAATGAGCTTAGTATTATCAGGCGTTCATAAACGCTTTAAAGACCGTGACGTGTTACGCGGCATTGATCTAGAAATTCCGAACGGCGAGATTCATGCTCTCGTCGGCGTGAGCGGGTCCGGGAAGTCGACGTTGCTCCGCATCATTGCAGGATTAGAGACACACGACTCCGGGACAGTGACGTGGGAGAAGACGCCGCTTGACGGAGTGCCACCTCACTTGCGCCGGATCACGATGTTGTCGCAATCCCCGCTCTTGTTCCCACATTTGACGGTCGGGGAGAACGTGACACTCGCCACACCGAACCGATCGCGCCAAGAAGCAGAGACATGGCTCGCCCGCGTCCGGCTGCCTGGTCGCTATGACGCTGAGATTCACGAGCTTTCCGGCGGAGAACAACAACGCGTAAGCTTTTCCCGGGCACTCGCGGCTTCACCGCGGCTCATTCTGCTCGATGAGCCGTTCACGAACCTCGATCCCGAGCTCAAATACGAGTTGCAACGTTTGATTCGCGACCTCGTTCGTGAACTTGGATTGACGGCGCTCCTCGTGACGCATGACCGGGAAGAAGCGATGCTCGTCGCTGACCGGGTGACCCTGGTCGAAGCGGGGCTCGTCCGCGCGAGCGGCACCCCACAAGCGTTATCCGAGACGGAATCGACGTTCGGCGACTTTATCGAACTGGGTGGCAGTCTGTATCCCTCGCTTCATATCGAGGTGACGGACTCCCCGACGGACGAGACGGTCGTGCTGATCCGGTCGTTCACGCGATTCGGGCATCGTCTCGGCGAATATCGCCGCGGCCAGGGGGACTACGTCATCTTGCCACGGGATGAATCGTTCCGAGACGGTGAGACGTATTATTTACGTAAGAGACAAGGAGGAATATGATGTTAGACACATACGGTAGCCGGTTCGTTCGTCCCGTCATCGAACGTGGGGCCGATCGGCTCTTGAAATGGAAGTTCACCCCGAATGAGGTGACCGTCCTCGGGGGCATCATCGGCGTTTCGGTCGGTCTCTTCATTTACAACGACATGCTGTGGACGGCCGTCTTGCTATTATGGGTGTCCGGTCTGTTCGACGTCCTCGATGGGACGATGGCGCGTCGCTCGCAAAAAACTAGCTTCGGGACGGTACTCGATCTCGTGTTCGACCGCATCGTCGAGATTGCCGTCGTCATCGCGCTCGCCTTACGCCATCCGGAGCATATGCCGGTCTTTCTGCTGTTGCTCGGGTCGTTCGTCGTGGCGATGACATTGTTCCTCGCCGTTGGGGCGAGCAGCTCCCGTCGTTCGGAGAAGTCGTTTTATTACCAACCTGGTATTTTAGAACGGACGGAATGCTTCATCTTGTTCACGCTCATGATTTTATTCCCGACATGGATTGGCGTCATCGCGACGATTTTCCTCGTCCTTGAAGTGTCGACCATTTTACAGCGGTTGTTAGAAGCGCGGCGGATTTTACGATGAAGCCGCGTCTCGTCCTCGTCGGACTCGGTCACGGGCAACTTGAGATTCTCGCTCGGCTCGACGCGCTCCATGAACGGTATAACGTCCAGTATATCGGGGGACGCGAAACGATATACACGGGCGCGTTCCCGCAAGTGATCGCCGGGGAGATGGAATCGGCGACGACACGGTTGCGCCCTGATGTCACGCCGGTCGCCAATCGCCTCATCGGGCTCGATCCGGATGCCCGAATCGTCGAGACCGAACACGGGCAAGTCGGATATGATCTCCTCGTGCTCGCGACCGGTGCGAAAAGTCGTGGACTCGGGACGGGCCTCAAACCGATGACGTCATATGTGTTGGACGACATTGTCAACAGTGAGGCGGTCACCGTCGTCGGCGGTGGCAAGGCCGGGGTCGAGCTCGCCTTCGCATGCATCCGACAAAAGCGACGCGTGACATTGTATGCGCGTCGCCTGTTGCCTGAACTCCCACGGCGCGTCGCTCAGCGTATGGCACGTCGTCTCGTCCGGAGCGGCGTGACGATCATCCTGGGCCCGTTCCAACCCGGACAAGGGGACGGACTCGTCTTGGATGCGACCGGTGTCGTCGCCGATGACTGGTGGTCAGCGGCCGGACTGGCGGAAGAAGCGGCGTTCATCGAGACCGAAGACGATTTGCGGCACCCGGTCTATCGCGATATCTTTGTTACGGGCGATATGGCGGCCCAGTTGAACGGAGGCGTCGATGCCGTCCGCTCGGGGCGACACGTCGCACGTCTGCTGCTGGGCACAAAGCGGCCGTTCAAATCACGGACATCGCTCAACATCTTGCTGACGACTCCGGGACAAGCACTCTTGACGTACGGGAAGTTGACGTGGCACGGGCGGTTACCGTTTTGGTTGAAACGGACAATCGACCGACGCTACGTCGAACGATTTACTTGAAAGAACGAAAAAAGACGACCATGACGGTCGTCTTTTTATTTAGTCGTTCAACGTATCGAGGAACGAGCGGATTTGCATCTCTGTCTTGGCGTTCGCCGAGTGGAGATGCTCTTGTTTGACGCCTTCTTTATAGAAGAGAAGCGAGGGAATGCCCCGTACTTCTTGCGCGTCCGACAGTTCCGGCAATTCGTCGCGGTCGACGACGAACCAGTTGAACTGTGGGTAGTCTTTGACGAGCTCGTCGACGTACATGTCGAGTCGACGGCAGTCAGGGCACCATGACGTCGTGAAGACGACCATGCCTTTATCTTGAATGGCTTCTTGGAATTGCTGATCGGATTGAATCGGTTTCATAAAAAATCTCTCCCTTCACGTATATTGTCTGTGTAATCGCAATGGGCGTCAACCGATTGGCATTCTCGGTCGCGCTGCAATATGTGATACACTAATAAAAATAGAACCGCAAGGGATAGGTGATGGTTATGGCGTTACGTCATGCACTACTCGGGTTATTGACCCATCAACCCGCTACCGGCTATGCCTTGAACGCGACGTTCAAAGCGCAAATGATTCATTTTTGGCACGCCCATCATACACAGATTTACCGTGAACTGTTAAAAATGGAAGACGAAGCACTCGTCTCCTCTGAGCATGTGGCCCAACATGATTTACCGGACAAAAAGATTTACTCGATCACCGACACGGGACGTCAAGAGTTGATCGACTGGTTGCGGCAACCGACCTCGTACCAACCGAAAATGAAAGACGAGAACTTGCTCCGGGTCAGCCTGTTGCAGTTGCTCCCGCTCGACGAGGCGATTCGCTACGTCGAAGAGACGAAAGCGCATCACGAGCAAGTCGCCCATCAAATCCGGGCGTTTCAAGCGGCCCATCAGTCCGAGGCCGATACGCTCGGCTATTTACTGACGAGCGAGTATGCGATTCGGATGATGGAAAACTACGCCGGTTGGGCCGATTGGGCCATCGAACAAATGAAACAACGTGACACCGATGCGACCTGACGTTCAGGTCGCATGTTTTGTGTAGGGGTGAATAGGCAGCCGTGCCAACAGCTCATCAAGTTTGTCCGAATCGACGTCGGCTTGATTGGCGGCAATCAATTCGTTCAATTGATCGACCGAAGAGGCACCCGGCAGGACGACGGCACACGTTCGTTTCGCGGCGGCAAGGGCGTAAGCTTGAATCGGCGTCGGGATCGTCGGCAACACGTCGCGTAACTCTGATGCAGTCCATGCTTCGAAGCCTTTGTCCGTCAAGCGCTCGGACCACTCGGCGGTCAATAGTCCTTTGGCGAGCGGTCCGCGCCCGACAATCGGGATGTCGAGGTCGAGTGATTCGACGCGACGATCGAGCAACGAATAGGGCGTCATCAAGACGTCGAGTTCACCGTGCTCGAGCCAATAGTGAATGACGTTCGGACGAATCGAGGACAGTCCGATTTGTCGGACGACCCCGGCTTGTTTTTGCCGGCGCATGAAGGCGATTGTCTCATCGAGGTCGTCCTCGATCGTGCCGCCATGGACGTAATATAAATCCAAATAGTCAGTCTGGAGACGTTCGAGCGAATCGGCGAGCGCCTGCTCCAAATACGCGGCGCTCGGATCCCAGCGCATCCCATCCTCCGTTCGCACGTTCCCGCCCTTGCTCGTCAAGAACAGTTCGTCCCGGCGTCCGGCAAACGTCGAACCGACTAGACGTTCCACCTTGAAGTGATCGTAGACGTCGGCCGTATCGAAATGCCGAATCCCAGCGTCGTAGGCGGCCTCTAGAATCCGACGACCTTCTGCTTCCCCGTGTTTTAAAATCGACATGGTTCCTAATCCTAACTCTGCCATTGATAATTCCTCCTTGTTCCGTCTGACGATATGAATCATAATCACAGTATATAGGAAAAGTGAGGGGTACATACAAATGGAAGAGAAAACGATTGAACGGGAAGTCATTTACGAAGGAAAGATCTTTAACGTTGAGAAACACGTCGTCTCGCTCCCGAACGGAGGGACCTCGGTCCGTGAACTCGTCTACCATAACGGGGCCGTCGCCGTCCTCGTCGTCGATGAAGACGATCGCATCGTCCTCGTCGAGCAGTACCGGAAAGCGTTTGAATCGATGTCACTCGAGATTCCGGCCGGTAAATTAGAAGTCGGTGAGGAACCGCTCGCGAGCGCGAAGCGCGAACTCGAAGAAGAGACCGGTTATACGGCCGAGACGCTCGAAAAAATCTTCTCATTTTACGGGGCACCCGGTTTTTGTAGTGAACGGGTCGATGTCTATGTCGCCCACGGCTTGACGGCCGGTACGATGAACCTTGATGAGGACGAGTTTTTACAAGTCCAACGCTTCACGTTCGACGAGGCGGTCGACTTGCTGGCGAGTGGACGCATCACTGACGCGAAGACGATTATGGCGATTCAGTGGTGGCAATTATCTAAATTAAAATGATTCTAAACTAGAGTGAGTTATGTTACACTTACATAGGAATCATTTTAATTTGAAAAACCGGACGAACTTCGGTATGCTTTGAATAGTGAATTATGCTAAGAGGGGGCGCCTTATGGAAACGCGAATTGAACGGATCAAACAGCAATTGAGCGCCAAAGGATATAAATTGACACCGCAACGAGAATCAACTGTCCGGATTCTACTTGAGAATGAGACGGACCATTTGAGCGCAGAGAACGTGTTCATGCTCGTTAAAAGCATCGCACCAGAAATCGGGCTCGCGACCGTCTATCGGACGCTGGAGCTATTGACGGAGCTCGGTGTCGTCGACAAAGTCAACTTCGGTGACGGCGTCGCCCGTTTCGACCTCAGACCAGAAGGCGCGAACCATTCGCACCATCATCTCGTCTGTGTCGAGTGCGGTTCGGTCGAGGAGATCATGGAAGACTTGCTCGTCGACGTCGAGAAGAAAGTCGAAAGCAAATACGAATTTTTAATCAAAGATCATCGCTTGACGTTTCACGGCATCTGTAAAGTTTGCCAAGCCAAAGGCGTCACGCTCGAGGGTCATAAAGCAGTCATCAACGGATAAAGCAAGACAGGCAGCCCCTCAAAGGCTGCCTGTCTTTTGTATGTCGTCACGTCGTCAAGTAACGGGACAAGACGGTGGCGATCCCGTCTTCATTGTTCGATGTCGTCACTTCCGTGGCGATGGTCAAGATGTCCTCGACGGCGTTGCCCATGGCGACGCCGATGCCGGCATACTCGATGATCGACCGGTCGTTATGCCCGTCACCGAACGCGATGACATGCTCGCGGTCAATCCCAATCTCCCGGAACACATGATTAAGTGCCCGGGCCTTGTCGATTCCGAGATCCGTGAACTCATAGTACATGGCGGCCGTGAACATGCCCGTTACGCGGTCCGTGAACGGTGCTGCGAGCGACGCGGCATGGGCCTGTAGATAGTCAGGTTGTCCCGCGACGAGAATCTTATAGACGGGGAAATGGATGGCGTCGGCGAGACGGGGTGCTTCTCGTAATCGGAACCGACCGCCGCGCGACTCATATTCGATGATATTGAACGGCTTACCATTTAACTCGAGCATGCCGCTAAAGACATCATTGACATACATATACGTCTCGTCATTGATCATCGGAATGACGTCGAAGCCGGTCAAATGATCCAAAATGGCACGAGCGTCGTTCGGATGAATCGCCTGTTCGAACAATGTTTCATTCGTCGCAGCATCCGTGACGCACGCCCCGTTCGAGGAGACGATGAGTCCCCCGTATTCATGCAGTCTGAGCTCTTCGGCGAACGGTTCGATGCCCCGTTTCGGCCGGCCGGAGGCGAGTACGACTTTTTTGCCTTCCGCCTGGAGGTCGAGCAATATCTGTTTCGTGCGCGGTGAAATCATCTTCTGGTCGGTCAATAACGTTCCGTCAAGGTCGAGTAAAATCGCCTGAATCATCGTCTCATCTCCTTAAATCGTCAATTCAAGTTTATTTTGTTCGGGGTCGAGCAGGACACTTTCATAATAACCGTCTCCCGTCGTCCGCGGTCCGTCGATGAGCGGATACCCGTCGACTTCTAGTCGTCGTGTCAACGCATCGACCGCCTCTTTGCTACCGAGCGCGAACGCGATATGCGCGTAGCCGATCGTTTCGCGTGGTGTGCCTTGGACGTCCGGGCGTCGCATCAACTCGAGCCGGCATGTCGAATCAGGGAACGTCAGAAAATAGGATTCGAACTGTTTTTGTTCGTTCGTATACTTGTCGTTCGCAGTTGCCCCGAGGTACGTCTCGTAGAAGCGGCGCATCGGTTCGAGGTCGTTCACCCATATGGCGATGTGTTCGATTTTCATGTGAGTTCCTCCTTTGATGGTTGGTGCATGATCGAGTTCAAGCGTTCCGTGTTCAAGAGCATCCCGAGCATAATCAAGACGGTCACGAGCGGGAATAGGCCGAGCGACGTCTGAGACACGATGAGTCCGAATAGCGGTGGCAGGAACGTGCTGCCCGTGTAGGCGAACGCCATCTGGAAGCCCATCAACCGTTTTGCCCGTTCCTTCCCGAACCGCTGCGGCGTCTCATGAAGCATGCTCGGGTAAATCGGGGCCAAGCCTAGCCCGATACAAATCAATCCGATCAACATCGCTCCGGTCGCCGGAATGAGAAACACGAGGCTACCGATTAAAGCGAAGGTTTGCCCGAGCCGAATCATTTGTCGATTCGTGAAGCGGAACGAGAGGAACCCGCTCAGGAAGCGACCGAGCGTGATGCTGCCGTAATAGATTGAAACCCACGTCGCGGCCGTCGCGACAGAGAACTGTTTCATCTGGACGAGATAACTGCTGGCCCACAGGCCGATGAGCGCCTCAATCCCACAATAGAGCAGGAACGTGGCCAGCGCATACGAGAGGCCTTTCGGCATCTTTCGTTCGAGCGCGGCCGCAGCCGTCTCTTGTCGTTCGAGCGTGGAGGGCTCCGTTTTGATTTCGCGCTTCCAAAGCGGGAACGACAGGAGCAGGAGGAAGGCGAGCGCGAACTGAATCAACGCGACGATTAAATAGCCGTCACGCCAACCGCTCTCCGTCAAGACACCGGCCATGACGAGCGGTCCGCCCGTCGCTCCGACGCCCCAGAAACAATGGAGCCAGTTCATATGGTGCGCCTGATAGTTTTCTGCGACGTAATGGTTGAGCGCGGCATCGACCGCCCCGGCACCAAGTCCGAGTGGAATCGATAGGACGAACAGCCAAATCAAGGACGGGGCCGCGTAAAAGCCGAGCAGGCACATTGCCGTCACGAGTCCGGAGCCGAACGTGACTTGCTTCGTATCGAAACGTTCGAGCAACCTACCGCTGAGTAGGCTCGATAAAATCGTGCCTGCAGCAATGGTCATAAAAATCCATCCGGCCATCGAGATCGGGGCGTTGAACTCGACGTGCATCAACGGCCAACTGACACCGAGCAAGGCGTCGGGCAGGCCAAGACTGATAAAGGCAATGTAAATCACGGTCAATAATAAAAATCCTGTCATAGTTCACCTCTTCAAATCGATTCAAGGATCAACCCGACGCAACGTCGAGCTAAGCCTGCGAAATAATCTTCCTCCCATATGCCGATCAATAAATCTGGGGTGTGAGCCGCCGGAATATGACGCTGGCAGGCGTTCCGAATCCCCTCCAACTCGGTATCGACGAGATCGACGTCCGAAAAAATGATGGCGTGTGGATTGAGCGTCGCGGTGAAGGTCGCGACGAGCCGACCGAGCGCATCGAGCGCGGCGTCCGACAATGGGACCGGGGCCGACCGCTCACTCGCTATCCGGTCATGAAACGTCGAGTCGTCATAGAGCGGTAGAAACGAGATCTCCCCGCTGAACCCGGTCTTTCCACGGATGAGCTGTCCGTTGATGAGTATCCCGGCACCGGGTCCGTTTTTTCCCAGATAGATGTAGACGATTGACTGGTCGCCAGTGAGTTCGTGCGTGTGTCCGTATCCATAGACAGCCGCGTTCATGTCGTTCTCGATGACGGCAGGGCGAGCGGTGCGTGACTCGACCCAATGTTTTAAGTCGAGGTGTGCGAACGTCGTATAGTCCGGGGCGAAGATGACCGTCCCGTCCGCGACGGCCGCCGCGACACCGATGGAGATCGCACTCACGTCGGAGGTCTGGTCCAACTGTCGATCGAGTACCGCACCGAGCGCACCAAGGTGGTCCCCGTCTAGAATCATTTGCGTCCCGTCGTCAATCGTTGCGCCCTTGCAATCGATGAGACGATAGCGGACGACCGTCTTCTCGACGTATAGCGTCAATCCGTGCGTGAACCGCTCATTATAGATGTAACGTTTGGCAGGGCGTCCGCCGCGTGAGTCCTCAAATCCGTGTTCGAACACTTCACCGGCTTGCATCAACTGCTCTAACTGCTTCTTGACGGTCGGAAAGCTGAGCCGGGTCGCCTCCGAGATGGCGGCGACGGTCGAGCGGCCGTTCAAGACGAGTTGCCGTCTGACGGCGACCGTCAGATTAGTAGTGGTCTGGTCCATGGACGACTCCTTCCTAACTTTTTAAATTGGTTTAATAAGTCGACTTGAGTGTATCAAATTGTGACGAGATTCGTAAGCCCCCAATCGGAAGGAAAGCGTAAAAACCTCACCAAAATCCGTCACAAAAAAGCTTTAAAAAAAATGAGGTCAGACGTCTTCACAACGGTTTACATAAGTGATATGATGTAAGCGTATTCAGGTGTAACGAGAAAGGAGGGGGATGTCATGCGTTCGCAAGTCGAGTCATTTTTGCAGTACATGACGGTAGAAAAACGAATGTCAACGAACACGAGACAAGCCTATGCGAGCGATTTGACCCAGTACTTATCGACGTTGACCCAACTCGGGGTGACCGAATGGAATGAAGTCACGCGGGCACATATCGTCAAGCATATGGAAGAGTTGTCGCAAGCCGGTCGGGCCGCCTCATCATTGCGGAGGGCCGTCAGTTCGATTCGGACGTTCCATCATCATTTAAAGATGACGGGTGGGGCAACGACTGACCCGGCGCTCTATTTAGAGACGCCGAAAGCAGAGCGCCATCTGCCGGACACGTGGTCGCAAGACGAAGTCGAGCGGTTACTCGACAGCGTTCCGACGTCAGACCCGCTTGCGCTGCGCGATCGGGCCATGCTCGAACTGCTCTACGGCACGGGCATGCGCGTCAGTGAACTTCTTGGGCTCGATTTGGATGATTTACAGTTCGAATTGGGGTATCTACAGTGTGAAGGCAAAGGCGAGAGTGCCCGGATTATCCCGGTGTCATCGGTCGCCCAGAGTTTTGTCGAACGCTATATCCAGCAGGCGCGTAACGGGCTCGGTGGTCGGGAGACCGAGGCGTTGTTCTTGAACGGACGTGGCGGCCGGCTCAGTCGTCAAGGATTCTGGAAGATGATTAAACGACGGGCCAAAGAGGCTGGCATTCAAAAAGAGATCACGCCGCACGTACTCCGGCATTCGTTCGCGACACACTTGCTTGAGAACGGCGCCGACCTTCGGGCCATTCAACAGATGCTCGGGCATGCAGACCTCTCCACGACTCAAATTTACACACATGTCAATAAGGCACGACTTCATGATGTCTATCGAAAACATCACCCGCGTGCGTAACGACACCAAAGGAGGAACTTTTTGTGAAGAAATTTAAACGTATTTTCTTGGTCGTCATGGACTCGGTCGGAATCGGGGAGTCCCCGGATGCCGATCAGTTCGGTGACGTCGGTTCGGACACGCTCGGACATATCGCCCGTGAGCACGGTGGTTTAAACATGCCGCACATGGGCCGTCTCGGCTTGTCGAATATTAAACCGATTGAAGGAATCGAATCATCGGAGACGCCTAGCGCCTACGGACGCATGGAAGAGATTTCAGCAGGTAAAGACACGATGACCGGCCATTGGGAGATCATGGGCCTTCATATCGATACGCCGTTTCGCGTCTTCGAAGAGTTCCCGGATGACTTGATCAATCGTCTCAAAGAGTTCAGCGGTCGCGACATCATCGGTAATAAGCCGGCATCAGGCACAGAGATTTTGGATGAGCTCGGTGAAGAACACGTCAACACGGGCGCCTTGATCGTCTACACGTCGGCTGATTCGGTGCTTCAAATCGCGGCGCATGAAGAAGTCGTCCCGCTCGACGAGTTGTATCGCATCTGCGAATACGCCCGTGAAATCACGCGCGAAGACCCGTACATGCTCGGTCGCATCATCGCCCGCCCGTTCCTCGGAACACCTGGCGCTTGGGTCCGTACGTCGAACCGCCACGACTATGCGCTCAAACCGTTCGGCAAGACGGTCATGAACACGCTCGAGACGGCCGGTAAAGACGTGATCGCCCTCGGGAAAATCAGCGATATTTACGACGGCGAAGGCGTCACGAAAGCGATTCGGACGAAGTCGAACATGGACGGGATGGACAAGCTTGTCGAATCGCTCGATGAAGACTTCGAAGGACTCTGCTTCTTGAACCTCGTTGACTTTGACGCACTCTTCGGTCACCGCCGTGACCCAGAAGGCTATGCGATCGCGCTTGAAGAGTATGACGCCCGTCTACCAGAAGTGATGGAGAAGTTGCGTGAAGACGACTTGCTCATCATCACGGCCGACCACGGGAACGATCCGACGGCACCAGGCACGGACCATACGCGTGAATACGTGCCGCTCATCGTTCATCATCACGGCGCGACAGCAGTCGACCTCGGGATTCGAGGAACGTTCGCCGACATCGGCGCCACAGTCGCGGATAACTTCGATGTCGATGCACCAGCACACGGAAAGAGTTTCTTAAACGAAATTTGAGGAGGCACTACTCATGGTAAATTGGAACGAAACAAAGGCATTTTTACAGGAACGCATGAACGGAACACCAGAAATCGGACTCATCCTCGGCTCAGGACTCGGCGTCCTCGCCGATGAGATCGAGAACGCGGTCAAAATCCCTTACGAGGACATCCCGCACTTCCCGGTATCGACCGTCGAAGGACACGCTGGACAACTCGTCTTCGGTGACCTCGAAGGAAAACGCGTCGTCGCGATGCAAGGACGATTCCATTTCTATGAAGGTTACTCGATGGAACAAGTCACGTTCCCGGTCCGCGTCCTCAAATTGATCGGTGTCGAGACGCTCATCGTCACGAACGCGGCTGGTGCTTGCAACGAGTCGTTCAACCCGGGCGATTTGATGATCATCACGGATCACATCAACTTCTTCGGCACGAGCCCGCTCATCGGCAAGAACGCGAGCGACTTCGGGACACGTTTCCCAGATATGTCAGAAGCGTATGATAAAGAGCTCGTCACGTTGACGGAAGGTGTCGCTGCGAAGCTCGGCCTCTCGATTCAAAAAGGCGTCTATTTCGGAAACACAGGTCCGACATACGAGACACCAGCCGAAGTGAAGATGGCACGCCTCCTCGGCGGCGACGTCGTCGGCATGTCGACGGTACCTGAAGTCATCGTGGCCCGTCATTCGGATATGCGTGTGCTTGGCATCTCGTGCGTGTCGAACATGGCAGCCGGGATTTTAGATCAACCGCTCAACCATGAAGAGGTCATCGAGACGACAGAACGGGTCCGCCAAGACTTCCTTTCACTCGTACGCGGCACGATTCAAAGCATGTAACCACTACCCAATTAGGAGGACGAAACTTATGCGCATGGTCGATTTGATTTTGAAAAAACGTAACGGTGGCGAATTAAACGAAGAGGAGATTCGCTTCATCATCGAAGGCTTCACGAACGAGACGATTCCTGATTATCAGATGTCGGCCCTTTCAATGGCGATTTACTTTAACGGCATGACAGAGAAAGAGACGGCAGCCTTGACTATGGAGATGGTCAAGTCTGGTGACGTCATCGATCTTTCGAACATCCAAGGTAAAAAAGTCGATAAACACTCGACCGGCGGTGTCGGTGACAAAATCAGCTTAATCGTCGCTCCGCTCGTCGCGTCAATCGGCATTCCGGTCGCGAAGATGAGCGGGCGCGGTCTCGGCCACACGGGCGGGACAATCGATAAGCTCGAATCGTTCCCTGGCTTCAACGTCGAGTTGACGGAAGAACAGTTCACGAAGCAAGTCAACGATATCAAGATGTCCATCATCGGTCAGACGGGTAACTTGACGCCTGCCGACAAACGTCTTTACGCACTCCGTGACGTGACGGCGACGGTCGATTCAATCCCGCTCATCGCGAGCTCGATCATGTCGAAGAAAATCGCGGCCGGTGCCGACAGCATCGTCCTCGACGTCAAGACGGGTTCAGGCGCGTTCATGAAGTCGTTCGATGATGCAAAAGCGCTCGCTGAAGAGATGGTCGCCATCGGGAAGAACGTCGGCCGTCAAACGGTCGCCGTCATCACGGACATGGACCAGCCGCTCGGTTTCGAAATCGGGAACGCGAATGAAGTGAAAGAAGCGATCGAAGTCCTATCGGGCAAAGACGTGAACGACTTGAAGACGATTGCCCTCACGATCGCCGGCCATATGGCTGTACTTGGCGAGTTCTATCCAACGTTCGACGAGGCGTACGCTGACCTGGAGAAACGGATGGCGGATGGTCATGCCCTCGAAGTGTTCCGTCAGTTCGTAGCGGCACAAGGTGGCGACGCGTCGCTCGTCGATGACTTGTCGAAACTTCCGCAAGCGAAGTATGAGACGACGTTCGTCGCGAAACAAGCGGGTTACGTCGAGTCGATTATCGCTGACGAAGTCGGTGTGGCAGCGATGCTCCTCGGCGCAGGTCGGGCGACAAAAGATGATCAGCTCGACTTTGCGGCCGGTATCTCGCTCGAGAAGAAAGTCGGTGACAAGGTCGAAGCCGGTGACGTGATCGCCGTGCTCCGTTCGAACAAAGAAGATATGACGTCTGCGCTCGAGCGGATGGACCACGCGTATACGATCGGTGCGACAGAGCCGACGGCCCGTCCACTCGTCCACGCTGTCATCCAGTAAGTAGCAAGTCAGAACGTCTGTTTCCACAAAATAGTGGAGACAGACGGTTTTTTTTGATAGAATGGGCAATGTGTGAGTGAGAAAGACAATATGAACATAAAGGGGTAACTTGATATGAAAAAAGGATCAATGAAATTAGAGAACGGCGAAATGATCGAATTCGATTTGTTCCACGATGCGGCACCGATCACGGTTGAAAACTTCGAGAAGCTCGCGAACAGCGGTTTCTATAACGGTTTGACATTCCACCGGGTCATCCCAGGCTTCGTCAGCCAAGGCGGCTGCCCAGAAGGCACAGGCATGGGCGGCGCAGGCTACACGATCCCATGTGAGACGTCGACGTCATTCCCGTACAAGCATGAAGCCGGTTCGCTCTCAATGGCGCACGCTGGACGCAACACGGGCTCGTCACAGTTCTTTATCGTCCATGAGCCACAACCGCACCTTGATGGCGTCCACACGGTCTTCGGAAAAGTGACGTCTGGCCTCGAGTACGCGGTCAAACTTCGTCAAGGCACGAAGATGGCCGAAGTCAAAGTTTGGGACGAGAATTGATTTCTGCCTGAATCTTATGACACAATGAGCCATGTCTCTCACGTGTTCACTTAGTGAAACATGAATGACTAAAGGTGGTGAAACCAGCGATGCTGGTGAAATATAAACAATCGTACGAAAAGACGGCGATGGGCTTGCTCGCGTTCTCATGTAGCGACAAATCTCCGCTCGCCTTGCTCGAACTCGTCCGGTCCTACGAAGAAGACCCTGCCAAATTCCTTTATCTCTGGAGAGTCGGGGAAGACTTCGTCGGGATCATCGGGATGGAGCAACAAGAGACGACGATGTTCATCCATCATATTGCGCTGTCTCCGTCGTTCCGTGGCGAGAAACGTTCTTATGAACTGCTCGATGAGACCCGGAACTTATTGCCGCTCGACTTGAAGCTCGTCGGTCAAGGCAAGACCGGGGACTTGCTCGATAAATGGAATCAAGTCGTCATTTAAAAAAGCTAGGCTCAGCGCCTAGCTTTTTTGCGTGCCTCGAGCGCCCGGAGCCGCTCGGTGACGACCGGTGTCCGGTCTCGATACATATGTTTATGGACGAGCTCGTCAAACGTGAGCGCGGTCGGTTCGAATGTCGGTTTCAAGCGCTCGATTTGTCGGCGCGTCGATTTGTCGAGCGGCAGCGTCTCGGGGAGCGGCCAACACTCCAAATCCTCGGCGAACGTTTCCACATCGATGCCGTGCCCCTCGAGCTCGGTCGCGGCCAGCCCAAGTTTCTGTTGTAACGCCGCGATGCTCTTTTTCGCCCCGGCCGTATTGCCGCGGCGGGCATGGTAATGGGCGACGGCGTACTGAATCAAAGCGGCGTAACCTAAATCTTGACGGCCTCCGTCTTGCCATGCTTCCTCGAGCACTTCGTGGCATTCGAAATAATCGGCATGGCATTCAAACAAGAGCGTATACTGGATTAAAGGCGTTGACATCAAATTTCTCCTTTCGTGGTCACGGTACTACAAAACATGTTATACTAAAGCGCAAAAATGTAAATGGCAGGTGTCTCTATGGAAGCGTACAACGTCAAAATCGATACGTTCGAAGGTCCGCTCGACTTGCTGCTCCACTTGATCGGCAAGATGGAGCTCGACATCGCGGACATCTCTGTCTCCGAGGTCACGGACCAGTATGTCGCCTTTATCCGGACGATGCAAAAATTTGAGCTCGATGTGGCCAGTGAGTATTTGGTCATGGCGGCGACGTTGCTCCAATTGAAGAGCAAGCAGCTGTTGCCACCGGTACCGGTCGAAGAGGATGACATTCCTGACTTCGGCGAAGAACCGACCCGCGAAGGGTTGATTCGACAGTTGATTGAATATAAGGCCTATAAAGAAGCGGTCGTGTTCATGCGCGAGCAGGAAGAGTCTCGGCTCGAACTGTACAGCCGTCCGGGCGAAGATTTGACGCGCTATATGTCCGACCTCGTCCAACCGTACGACGGACCGCTCAACTTCTCGGACTTGTTGCACGCCTATTCGAAGATGGTCGAGCGCAAGCGGTGGAAAGAACGCCGCAAGAAGACGATCAAACGCGAAGAACGGACGCTGGAGGAGCAGATGACGCGGTTGCACGAGCATGTCTCGGCAGCAGGGACGACCTCGTTCTTTTCGTTTTTTGAAGAGCGGCCCGATGTCTCCGACCTCGTCGTCACGTTCATGGCGTTGCTTGAGCTAATCAAGTTGCGTGTCGTCACGACCAAACAAGAAGAACGGGACATTCAAATCTCGTTCGTCGAATCATCAAAGGAAAGGAATGAAGCCGTTGCTGTCTTATGAAACGATTATTGAGAGTCTACTGTTCGTCGTCGGTGAAGAAGGGATGGAAGTGCGTGCTCTCGCGGATACGCTCGACATTTCGGAAGCCGCCGCCCGCGAACAGTTGAGTAAGCTAGAAGTATCGTTTAAAGACTCCGGTCGCCCGTTCCAATTGATTGAATCGGCGGGCGTGTACAAGCTCGTGACGGTCCCCGAGGTATCCGAGTATATTCAGCGTTACGTTGGCACGATGGCCGAACAAGCGTTGTCTCGGGCCGCGATGGAGACGCTCGTCATCATCGCGTACAAGCAACCGGTCACCCGGGCCGATATCGAAGAAGTTCGGGGCGTCAAAGTCGAACGCGTCATCCATACGCTGTTATCAAAAGGGTTGATTGAGTCGGCGGGCCGGGCCAAGACGATTGGACGGGCCAAGTTGTACCGCACGACCGAGCATTTCCTGGACCATTTCGGGTTTAATTCACTTGATGAATTGCCCCCATTAACGTTTGAAGACGAGCTCTCGGACGAAGGCGATTTGTTCTTCGGCCAGCCGTCTGCGATTATGCAAGATAGATTGGAGAATGAATAAATGGAACGTTTACAAAAAGTGATTGCCCAAGCAGGTGTCGCCTCACGGCGCAAAGCCGAAGAAATGATTTTAGATGGACGGGTCCGCGTCAACGGGAAAGTCGTGCGCGAACTCGGGACGAAAGTCGGACCGAAGTCTGAAGTCGAAGTCGACGGTGTGAAAATCGAACAAGAAGAGCATGTCTACTATGTCCTCTACAAGCCGAGCGGTTACGTCTCGACGGTCGAAGACGATAAAGGTCGTAAAGTCATCACCGACCTCGTCCCACCCGGATCACGTGTCTTCCCGGTCGGACGTCTCGACTATAACACGACGGGACTCATCATCTTGACGAACGATGGAGAGTTCTCGAACATGATGACCCATCCGAAGTTCAAAATCCCGAAACGCTATGTGGCGAAAGTGAAGAACATTCCTTCGTATATCGCGATGAAACAACTCGAGTCGGGCGTCGAGCTCGATGACGGATATAAGACGGGCAGTGCCCAAGTGAAGATGAAGACGGTCGACCATAAGAAAAACTCGGCCATTCTAGAAATCGTCATCTCGGAAGGCCATAACCGTCAAATCCGCCGCATGCTCGAAGCAGTCGGTTCGGAAGTCATCAAATTGAAGCGCGAACAGTTCGGTTTCTTGACGCTCGACGGTCTCACGACGGGCGAATGGCGTGAACTGTCACGTAAAGAAGTATCCAAGTTGCGTGAACTTGCCAACCCGACCGTACCCCCTGTACAACGAGGCAAGAAAAAGAAAAAATAACAACTAAAAAATCGTCCTGAGATAGGATGATTTTTTAGTTTGTGGAGATTGTGTGACAAAAAGATGAAAAAAGTCTGTTAATGTGCGTTTTTGGTGTTTTTTCAGTACAATAACAACTGAAGGATGGTGTGAACTCATGACGAAAGAAACAAAGTCGGGTGATCGCATGAATCAGGCGATGGCCCATAAGAAAAAACGGTCATTTTGGCGGCTCATGATCATGACGATGGTCCTGTTCGCAGGAGCGGTCGTCATCATGCAATTGATTGAACAAGCCGGTAACGACGGACGGGTCGAGGCCGGTGACGATGCGCCGAACTTCAAGCTCGTCAGTTTAGACGGGACGACGATGGTCGAGCGCGAGACATACGACGGCAAAGGGCTGCTCGTGAACTTCTGGGGCACGTTCTGTGAACCGTGTGAGAAAGAGATGCCGGTCGTCCAGGAAAACTATGCGGCCCTTCAAGACATGGGCGTCGATTTTTGGGCGGTCAATGTCGGTGAGACACCGCTCCGGGTCGATAACTTTGTGAACGACCTCGGCGTCAAGCTCGACTATCCGATTTTGATGGACACGCGCAGCGAAGTCGAGAAGGCGTACGGGATTTATAACTTGCCGGTCACGTTCGTCATCGATGCCGATGGCAAAGTGATTGAAAAGTACGAAGGTGAACTCACGAAAGAGAAACTGATGGAGTTGGCCGAGAAGTCATTGTAAGCGAACGGGGGGCGCACATATGCTAGATATGAAATACGACGGCGCCGATTTACGATCGAAGCGTCGTCCACGGTCATGGATTGATCGGGTGTGGAGCTTTTTTGCATCGGTCAAGGTCGGACTATGGCTTATCGGGCTCATCATCGTCGGATCGGCGGTCGGAACGATTTTTCCGCAAGAGATGTATATTCCGCAACAGTTGCCGGCGAGCCAGTATTATACGGACGAGTACGGGACACCGGGAACGATTTATTACACGTTAGGATTCCATAACCTTTATACATCGTGGTGGTACATCACGTTGATCGTCATGCTGACGTTATCGCTCATCGTCGTGTCAATCGACCGATTTTTCCCGCTATATAAAGCGTTGAAAAACCAGCCGGTCCGACGTACCGATCGCTTCATGCGCGGACAACGTCTGATTGGGGAAGGCAAAGGCTCGGACGAACAAATCGATGCGTTCGGCGACGCCTTAAAAGCGAAGCGCTATCAAGTGAAGCGTGACGGCGACGCCTTACTCGCCGAAAAATACCGTTTTGGCCGTTGGGGCCCATACGTCAACCACATCGGGCTCGTCATCTTCTTCATCGGGGCGATGCTACGCGTCTTCCCGGCATTCCATACGGACACGCTCGAATGGGTGCGCGAAGGCGATACGGTTCCGCTCGAGGCGACGGATGATGAATATTATCTCCGCAACGATCAATTCATTTTAGAGATGTATGATCCGGAAAACAACGCCGAAGATGCGAAGTTTGCCGAGGCAATCGAAAAAGCGGGTGCAGTCCCAAAAAACTATGAGACGGAATTGACGCTGTTCAAGAAGACCGGAACGAACGAGGACGGATCGCCGCAACTCGAGGAAGTCGATACCGGTTCGACGAAAGTGAACCATCCGTTCAAGTTTGAAAAATATGAAGTGTATCAAGAACAGTATTCGAGTCGGCCAGAGTTCTTGTCGATGTCATTCAATGTCGCTGATAAAGAGACAGGCGACGTGTATGGACCGTTCACGGTCGATTTGACAAACCCGGAGACGACATACGACCTCGGTGACGTCACGGTCAAACTGAACGACTTGTATCCGGACTTTGAGGTCAAGGACGGCCAGCCGAACACGAAATCGCCACGGGCGCTCAATCCGGCCTTCTTCATGGCGATTGACACGCCGGACGGCACGACCGAATCGAACTTGATCGGGATTCGCTTGAACGTCGCCGACGAGGAGAACCGCTATGCGGTCCAATTCGCCGGGACGGAGATGGCGAGCACGAGCGGTCTGCGCGTCAAGAGTGACTCGACGTATCCAGTGTTAATCGTCGGGGGAATCATCTTCATGGTCGGGATCGTGATGGGTATGTATTGGCCGCACCGTCGCATCTGGATTCGCCGTCACGGCGAGACGGACGTGCTTGTCGCCGGTTTCACGAACAAGAACCCATCTTCACTTAACCGCGAAATCACACCGCTCCTAGAGAAACATGGCCTGCCGATCTGGGAAGATCAGGCACGGTTTGAAAAAAAGACAGACGACAACTCAACCAATGAAAGAGGGGAATCATAATGGAGTGGATTCAGTGGAGCAGTCGTTTGCTCTTCATCGCGTTCATCCTGTACGCCGTCGCGACCGTGTTGTTCACGATCGCGGTCAGCGGGATGCGCAAGGACCGCAACGTCAACCGTATCGCCTATGGAAAGTATGCGTTCATTCTGGCGGTCATCGGCTTTATCGCCCAAATGGGATATTTTATTTTACGGTGGGTCGGGGTCGGCTATGCGCCGGTATCGAACCTATACGAATACACGACGTTCTTCGGAATGATGATGGTGCTTGGCTTCCTCGTCGTGTATGGCATTTATAAGAATGATGTGCTCGGGTTGTTCGCTATGCCGGTGGCGTTGCTCGTCATCGCGTTCGCCTCGATGTTCTCGAGCGAAGTGGCACCGCTCATCCCAGCCTTGAACAGTGTCTGGTTGAAGATTCACGTCACGACCGCAGCGCTCGGACAAGGGATTCTGGCCATCAGCTTTGCATCAGGCCTCATCTTCTTGCTAAACGAGACATCGATGCGCGAGCAGTCGAAGTCTCGGACGTGGCTTGAAGTCACGATGTTCGTACTCATATGTACGCTCGGCTTCATTCTCGTCTCGATGCTCTTCAAGGCGATTGGCGCCGGTGGCGTCGTTGAGTTCACGAACGATCGCGGAACGCAAGAGTCGTATGAGTACTTCATGCCGATGCTGTTCGTACCGGAAGGGGCGCAACTTGTCTCTGGTGCCAGCGGCTTGTCACTCGAGTTGCCGACGTTCATCAACACGTTGAAATTGAACACACTCATCTGGTCGGTCATCGCCGGCGTCGTGATTTATGTGTTGCTCCGTTTCGTCATCTTACGCAAGCGCGTCGCCGAGGCGTTACAGCCGCTCGCGAAAAAGGTCGACCTCGACCTCGCTGACGAGATCAGTTACCGTTCGATCGCCATCGGCTTGCCGGTGTTCATTCTCGGGGGCCTCATCTTCGCCATGATTTGGGCCCAAATCGCCTGGAACCGTTTCTGGGGCTGGGACCCGAAAGAAGTGTGGGCGCTCATCACGATGCTCATCTATATCTATTACTTGCATATGCGGATCCAGCGAGGCTGGACGGGAACGAAAGCGGCTTGGCTCTGTGTCGGTGGATTCGCCGTCATCATGTTCAACCTCGTCTTCGTCAACCTTGTCATCGCCGGTTTGCATTCATATGCGTAAACAAAGAAGTCACTCCGGTGGCTTCTTTTTTCATGGCGCTATCAACTGACCGTTGTGAAGCCAAATAATAGAGTGGTATAGTTATGAAAGAGAGCGAAATGTTCACAATTGTGCAACAATCGCTACATCTTGTAATGGTTCGATTAGGAGGTTTAATGGATGGCTAATAAAACAAAAATTTTAGTGGTCGACGACGAGGAAAGAATTCGCCGCCTATTAAAAATGTATTTGGAACGGGAACAGTACGTGATTGTCGAAGCGACGAACGGGGAAGAGGCGTTACAGCTCGCCCTCGAGCATAATTTCGATGTCATCCTGCTTGATTTGATGATGCCGAAAATGGACGGTGTCGAGGTGTGTACCGAACTTCGCAAATCGAAAGCGACGCCGGTCATCATGTTGACGGCGAAAGGGGAAGAAGTCGACCGTGTCCAAGGGTTCGAGGTCGGGGCCGACGATTATATCGTCAAACCGTTCAGCCCGCGTGAGGTCGTCCTACGCGTCAAGGCGCTCCTCCGCCGTTCAGGATCGACCAAATATTTACGTACGGCTGAAAAATCAAAAGACTTAATCGTCTTCCCGCATTTGACGATCGACAACGACGCGCACCGTGTCACGGTCGACGGGGAAGAGATTGCGCTCACGCCGAAAGAGTATGAATTGTTGTTCTTCTTGGCCAAGCAAGTTGACAAAGTGTTCTCACGGGAACAGTTGTTAAAAGAAGTATGGAACTATGAATTCTTTGGAGACCTTCGAACGGTCGACACACACGTGAAGCGACTCCGGGAAAAGTTGAACCGGGTCTCTCCAGAAGCCGCGCACATGATTACGACGGTATGGGGTGTCGGTTACAAGTTCGAAGTCGTCAGTGAGTGATGATTCGCCGCAATAGCATCGTCACAAAGCTGTGGTTGACGATTCTCGTGTTGGTCAGTCTTATCTTGTTCATCGTCTCCGTTCTGATGCTCGAGTTTTTCAACTCGTTTCATATTGATCAGGAACGAGGCCATTTGGCCAAACTCGGGGGACAAGTTCAATCCGTACTGCTCCAAGAAGGGGACGCATCGCGGACGGTTGATCAAATCATCGAAGTGTACGGCGCCAACTATATATTGGAGAACGGGACGGTCCGCTCGAATTTCGGGACCGAAGTCGATGGGCTCATGACCGAACTCGGACGTCAAGACTGGGAAGCGTATCAAGCCGTCGGAGAGACGTCGATCGGGAACTTCTCGTCGTTTGACGACCAGGCCGCGCTCGCATACCGGACGACGTTCTCACTCGAGACGGGCGAGTATACGCTTTATTTGATTGAACCGCTTGATGCGATCTCGAGTGCGAACGAAGGGGCCCGGACGATCATCTTTTGGACGGTCGCCTCGGCCATCATCGTCACGACCGTGTTCGCGTTCTTCTTATCGACGCGCATCACGGCACCGCTCCGGGAGATGCGCGACGCCGTCAACAAGACAGGGGAAGGGCAGTTCGACCTGCGCCTCGTTCAAAAGTCGAACGATGAGATCGGCGAACTGGCCGGCTCGTTCAACGCGATGAGCAGCCAGCTGTCGACGTATGTGAACGCGCTCGATCGGGAACGGCTACAATTGGCCTCGATTTTACGGTCGATGGCCGATGGGGTCATCACCCTCGACCGCCATGCGAACGTCATCGTGACGAATCCTCAAGCCCAACCGCTCCTCATTGACGAGCAACCGCACGAAGTCGTGTTGTCGCTCTATGAGGACGTCGTCGCCGGGGCTCCGGAGAAGACGATTGAAGTGAAACAGCACGACCATTATTACACGTTGACCGTGACACCGCTTCTTGGCGAGGACGATTTCGAAGGGGCCGTCGTCGTCATCCGTGACACGACAGAGAGCCATCGCCTCGACAAGATGCGGACCGATTTCGTCGCCAACGTCAGCCATGAACTCCGGACCCCGCTCGTGACGCTCCAAGGGTATTCCGAGGCGATTATCGACGGCATGACCGAGAGTGATGATGCGACGAAAGAATTCGCTTCCATCATCTATGATGAGTCACTCCGGCTCGCCCGTCTCGTCAACGATTTACTCGACTTGGCACGAATTGAATCAGGCAAAGAGACGATGCAATTCGCAACGTTCGACCTCGGTGAGTTTTTACCGCGCGTCATGCGCAAGTTCAACCAGATGGCGAACGAGAAAGGGATCACCCTCTCGACTGAGGCTCCGCGTCACACGATTGAGGCGGACGGGGACCGATTGGAACAAGTGTTCACGAATTTAATCGGCAATGCCATCGCACATACCGAGTCCGGTTCGATTCGACTCGAAGCGAGCGCAGAAGAGACCGGCTTCATGATCCGTCTGTCCGACACGGGCAGCGGCATCCCGAAAGAAGATTTACCGTTCGTGTTCGAACGGTTTTACAAAGCGGATAAAGCACGGACGAGCGGCGGCAAGGCAGGTACCGGAATCGGTCTCGCCATCGTCAAGAACGTCATCGATGCCCATCACGGCACGGTCGACGTCTCAAGCGCGCTCGACGAAGGGACGACGTTCACAATCCGTCTCCCGTACACGCAACCGCAGGCATAACGACAATGGTGACTCCTATGGGTCACCATTTGTGGCATAAAGGAGGAAATGACATGAAACTGTACACACGAGGCGGGGACAAGGGCGAGACGTCGCTCATCGGTGGACGCGTCTTGAAAGTCCATCCCCACATCCAGGCGATGGGACTGTTAGATGAGTTGAACAGTCAGATCGGTCTCGCGCTCGCCCATCAGACGGACGAGACGCTCCGGACCCAATTGACACGAATCCAGCACGACTTGTTCGATCTCGGCTCGGAGCTGATGTATAAACAAGACCCGCCGCAACAAGTCGATTTAGTGATCGTCACCGAGCTTGAGACGTGGATTGACGAGCTTGAGGCCAAATGTCCTGAGCTCGTCCGGTTCATTTTGCCGGGAGGCAGTGTCGGAGCGGCAAGCCTGCATGTGGCGCGCACCGTCTGTCGCCGTGTCGAACGAGAACTTGTCAATGTCGATGCAGCCGTCCGTCAACTCCCGTACTACAATCGATTGAGTGATTACTTATTTACTGCGGCCCGTTACGCCAACGTCGTGGCCGGTGTGCCTGATCAAGAGTACGCCCGCGGTGCCGATGTCTTTAAAACGAAAAAGAAGAAGGAGTAGATCCAGTTATGAAAGGAATCGAACAATTTCAACAGCGATTGCACTATTCGGTCTACCCGACCCAAAAATTCAAGACGACGACATGTCTCGTCTCGTTCGCGGCGCCATTGTCGCCTGAGACGATTGCAGCCCGCGCCTTGTTGCCGTATGTGATGGAGAAGGCGACGGAAGCCTATCCGTCGATCGAACTGTTCCACACGCCGCTCGAACAACTGTATGACGCAAGCCTGTACGCCGGGGCCTCAAAAGTCGGCAAAGAGCATATCATCCAGTTCCAGCTTGAAGTCGTGAACGATGAACTCGTCGGCGAACCGGTGCTCGCTCAAGCCATCAAACTGCTCGAGGAAGTGCTACTTCGTCCGAACGCCTATGACGGGGCGTTCCAACCGCTCATCGTCGAGCAAGAGGCTCGTCTACAGCGTCAACGGATCGAATCGGTATACGATGACAAGATGCGCTTTGCCCAACAACGTCTACAAGAGCTGCTCGGCGAAGAACTCGCCATCCCATCGCTTGGGACACTTGACCAGTTGGAGCACGTGACACCTCGGACGTTGTTCGAGGCGTATGAAGCGATGATCCGTCACGACCGCGTCGACGTCTATGTCGTCGGGGACGTCAGTCGTGAACAAGTGACGGACGCGTTCGCCCCGCTCGAAGGGCTCGGAGAACGTCTCGTTCGGGAGTATCCCCAGCCGGTCGACCGTGAGTTTCAACGGCTCGAGGAACATCAAGCCATCAATCAGAGCAAGTTGCACCTTGCCTATCAAGTCGACATCGACCCGAGAAGTGAGGACGCCGTCCGGATGCAAGTCGTCAACGGCTTATTCGGCGGCTTCCCGCACTCGAAACTGTTCATGAACGTCCGCGAAAAAGAGAGCTTGGCCTATTACGCGGCCTCGCAGTATAGCTCGCTCAGCCGGATGTTGTTCGTCTACTCCGGAATCGATGCCTCGAACCAGGCCAAGACCGAGGCGATTATCGCCGACCAGCTAGCCGACCTTCAAGCCGGCACGTTCGAGGATGAGACGCTCGAACAGACGAAAGCAATGTTATTCCATCAGCGTCGCCAACTCGGCGACAATCCGCGCCAACTGATCGCTTGGATGAGCGGTTCGGACATCCGTCCGTTCTCGCTCGACGAAGAGATGGCGATTATCGAACGGACGTCGCGTCAAGACGTGGCCGCGCTCGCGAACCGATTGACGCTACAGGCCGTCTATTGTTTAAAGGGGGGAACCGCATGAAACTCGATTTTCCAAACGTCGGAGAGACGCTTCATCATACCGTCCTCGAGAACGGATTGACGGTTTACTTATTGAAAAAGACCGGCTATGAGAAAACGTACGCCACGTTCACGACCAAATACGGGTCGATTGATCGTCGGTTCAAGCTAGAGGACTGGGTCGACGTACCGGACGGGATCGCCCATTTCCTCGAGCATAAGATGTTCGAGAAAGAGGACGGCGACGTGTTCCAACAATTCGGACGCCTCGGTGCGTCGGCGAACGCGTTCACGTCGTTCACCCGGACGGCATATTTGTTCGGTGCGACGTCGAACGTCAGTGAGAACTTGAAGACGTTAATCGACTTCGTCCAAGCGCCGTACTTTACAGAAGCATCGGTCGAAAAAGAGAAAGGCATCATCGGTCAAGAGATTCAGATGTATCAAGACAATCCAGGTTGGAGGCTCTACTTCGGTTTGATTGAGGCGATGTACGCCGAACACCCGGTAAAAATCGATATCGCCGGGACGATCGACTCGATCAGTGCCATTACGGCGGACGATTTGTATCGTTGCCACCAAGCGTTCTATCATCCGAGCAACATGGTGCTGTTCGTCGTCGGGAATATCGACCCGGACGCCATCCTCGCGGAAATCACCGCCAATCAGGCGGCGAAGACGTTCCCACAGCCGCTGTTGACAGCGCGGGAAGAAATCGAGGAGCCGGAGACGGTGCATCTGGCCGAACGCATTATCGAGATGGACGTATCGGTGCCGAAAGTGATGATTGGGTATAAAGACATGCCGCTTGCCGGCAAGGATGGCATGAAGCAAGAGCTCATCGTCGAGCTCCTTATGCATGCCTTGTTCGACACGACGGCACCGCTCTATGCGGAACTGTATGCCGAAGGATTGATTGATGACGCGTTCTCGTTCGACTATACGTCAGAAGAGACGTTCGCCTTCGCCGTCCTGTCGATAGAGACGCCACACGTCGAGACGTTCGTCGATCGGATTACGTCCGCCCTCGAGCGTCCGCTCGAACTCGGCGTCGAGACACTCGATCGCAAGAAGCGCATGATGAAAGGGCAGTTTTTGAAGGCGCTCAACTCACCTGAGTTCATCGCTAACCAGTTCTCACGCTATGCGCTCAGTGGCGGTAATATGTTCGACATCCCTGATCTGCTCGATGCGATTTCACTCGACGATCTGTACGCCGCGTATGACCGTCTATTCCAAGCCGATCAACGGACCGTCTGCATCGTCAAGAAGCCGTGACGACGCTCATCACGGGAGCGAGCGGGGCAATCGGTCGTGCCGTCGCCCTGTCGTTCCGGGACGATGACCTCATCTTGCAGGCGCATACGCAGGCGGAATCGCTCCGTGCATTCGTCGCGAGCGAAGGACTGACGGCTGACGTCGTCACGTGTGACCTCGATGATGAGACCGGGCTCGAGACTTGGCTCGACACACTCGGACCGGTCGACCGCATCATCCACGTCGCCGGCAATCATGCCTACGGGTTGCTCGTCGACCAGTCGCTCCTCGAACTCGATCGGCTGTACCGGATTCATGTCCGCTCGATGGTCCGGCTCGTGCAGCACGTCGTCGGGCAAAAAGCGTACGACCTCCCCCTAGATATCGTCGTCGTCTCGAGCGTCTGGGGTGAGGTCGGTGCGGCCGGGGAAGTCCTCTATTCGACGGTCAAGGCCGCCCAACTCGGATTCGTCAAAGCGTTCGCGCGTGAGGCGGGACCGTTTCATGTCCGTATCAACGCGGTCACACCGGGGTGGATTGACACTCCGATGAATGATACGGTAGAAGAGACGAAACAAACGGCCCGTGAGGAGATTCCGCTCGGCCGGTTAGGCGGACCTGAGGAAGTGGCGGAGACGATTCGTTTTCTTTGCTCCCCGGCTGCAGCCTATATGACCGGTGCCGTGCTCCGTATCGATGGCGGTTGGGTGTGAAACTTTGTCGTCACGACTGAAACGAGTTCTTTTCAATTCTTCTAAAATAATTTAGAATGAACAAGGTAGCGAGCACACATCGGAAAGGGTGGACGAGATGGATCATAAGTTCGAAGAATGGTATCTCGAATATGAACTTTGCCAAAATCGGCCCGGTATCCTGGGGGATATCGCTTCCCTGATGGGGATGCTTCAAATCTCAATCGTGACGATTAACGGCGTCGATCTCCAGCGCCGCGGCATGCTGTTAAAGGCCCCGGCCGCGGATCACGTCCATCGTCTGGAACATATTTTGCGCAAGATGGAAGCCATCGTCGTCATCAAGCTCCGGCGACCGAAGCTTCGCGACCGAATCGCGATTCGACATGGGCGCTACATCGAGCACGACAATGACGACAAGAAGACGTTCAAATTCGTCCGCGAGGACTTAGGTGTCCTCGTCGACTTCGTCGCCGAACTGATGAAAGAAGAACGGCACTTGTTGATCGGGGTGCGCGGCAATCCGCGTGTCGGGAAGACCGAGTCGATTGTTGCGGCGAGCGTCTGTGCGAACAAGCGCTGGCTGTTCCTGTCATCGACGCTCATGAAGCAAACGGTACGGACCTCGCTGTTCGAAGAAGAACGCGAAGGGGACCACGTCTATATCATCGACGGTGCCGTCTCGACGCGGACGATGGATGAACGCCATCGTCAATTGATTCGAGAAGTCATGCGGTTGCCGTCCGTGAAAGTCATCGAGCATCCGGACCTATACGTGCGCAACACCGATTGCGTGTTCGAAGACTTTGATTACATCATCGAACTGAGGAACTCACAAGATGAGGAGATTATCATTCCTCAAGAGACACATCGTGAGGCAGAATGGTTTGAATAACTACTTGAATGGAAGGTGTGGACCCCTGTGACAGAACTAGGGACTTTTTTGAAACAAAGGCGTGAGGCGAGCGGTTTGACGCTCGACCAAATCCAGCAGACGACGAAGATTCAAAAACGCTATATCATCGCGATCGAGGAAGGTGATTACAAAAATCTCCCTGGCTCGTTCTATGCACGGGCGTTCATTAAAACGTATGCGGAATCGTTAGGACTTGATGTCGATGAACTGTACGAGACGTATGCGAAAGACTTGCCGAAAATCGAGCCGCAACCGACCGTTCAATTATCGCGAAAGCAAACCTATTCGAAAGCGTCCGAGACGTCGAGCCGTGTCTCGCGTTGGGTACCGAAAGTCATGCTCGTGCTCGTCGCGTTCCTGTTGATGACGGCCGTCTATTACGTCGTCCGAAACCTTGATTTCGGCGACCAAAACGCGTCACCGACTGAACAGACGAACTCGGGTGTAACCATTGATCAAAACAAGGACGTGCCGGAAGAAGAGCCGGTCGAAGAAGAACCACCGGCTGAAGAACCGGTCGAAGAAGAACCGACAGAAGAGACGGGACCGATTGCGGTCGCGTCGACGAACGGGGCAGACCTCACATATGAGATCGCGACGGCCGATAAACTGACGACGGAGATTCATGTGAAAGAGTCGCCGGCGACATATGTCGGTGTTCGGGACACCTCACTCGAGGGAGCGTTCCTCGCTCCGGAATATCCGAACCAATCGAAACAAAACCCGATTGTCATCGAGGACGCGGAGACGGATACGCTTCGCATCCGAATCGGCTTGATCGGTGGGGTCGAGAAAATTGTTGTCAATGGCCGGGAGCTTGAATTAGCCGACTCGCCGGTCACACAAAATATATTTGTAAAGAGAGTCGACGCAGAATAAGTTGACTCTCCTTCTAGAGGAGGAGTTCTCGATGAACCTACCTAACCGTTTGACGATGTTACGGGTGTTGCTCATCCCCGTGTTCGTCGTCTTACTCGCCGTAGATTTTGATTGGGGAGACATCGCTTTCCTCGGGGCGGACGTACCGCTCCATCAATTCATCGCCGCGGTCATCTTTACGATTGCCGCTATCACTGACTGGCTTGACGGGCATCTCGCCCGGAAGCACAACTTGGTCACCAACTTTGGGAAATTCATGGATCCGCTCGCTGACAAACTACTCGTCACGGCGGCACTTGTCCTGCTCGTCGAGATGGATCTCGTCGCGGCATGGGTCGTCGTCGTCATTCTCTCGCGTGAGTTCGCGGTGACGGGACTTCGTCTCGTGGCGGCCGATGAAGGAATCGTCGTCGCGGCCGGGAAGTCGGGCAAAGCGAAGACATGGGTCCAACTCTTTGCCATCATCTTCCTGCTGTTCGGCAACCCGATTTTCAGCTATGTCGGCATCCCGTTCGGCGAATGGGCCATGTGGCTCGCGCTCGTCTTGACGATTTACTCAGGGGCCGAATATTTCGCACAAAACTATAAGATCATTGTAAAGTCGATGTAACCATCGGCATAGACGAGTTGTTCAGCTTGGCCGAACAGCTCGTTTTTTTATTGGGAGGAGGAATTTGGATGAAACGCACCGAAATCATTGCGGTAGGCTCTGAACTGCTCTTAGGGGAAATCACGAACACGAACGCCCGTTACTTATCAGAACAGCTGTCGAAATATGGGTTGTCCGTGCTGTATCATGTAGTCGTCGGAGATAATCAGGAACGTTTGCGAGCGACATTCGAACAAGCGCGATCACGAAGTGAATTCGTCATCGTCACTGGCGGCCTTGGGCCGACGGCGGATGATATCACGAAGACGACACTCGCCGAGGTGCTCGGTCGTCCACTCATCCGTGACGAGGCATCGCTCGAGACGATCCATCGTTTCGTCGCCTCGCGCGGACGCGAGCCGAACGAAGGGGACGCGCGGCAAGCAGACGTCTTAACCGGGGCCGAAGTGCTCACCAACCCGGTCGGTCTCGCGCCCGGGATGTGGATCGAGGACGAACCGACATGGCTGTTGTTACCGGGTGTCCCGTGGGAGATGAAAGCGATCGTCGACGCCACGTTCCCAGAAAAATTCGGCGGGATGACCATCGTCTCTGAATCGTTGCGCTTTTATGAAATCGGTGAGTCGGCGCTCGACGCGGCCGTCGTCGATTTGATGACCGGGTCGAACCCGACGGTCGCCCCATACGCCGAGTCGGGCGAGGCACGACTGCGCATCAGCGCCCGCGCCGATACTGAGACCGTGGCGCGGGAGATGATTGAACGGGTCAAACAGGATATTTTGGCGCGGGTCGGTCACTATTACTTCGGTTCAGACGAGGATACGCTCGCCGCACGGCTGATTCACGAGTTACAAGCGCGCAAGGCGACGCTGTCGATTGCCGAGTCGCTCACGGGCGGTCAAGCCCAAGCGATGCTCACGGCCGTTCCAGGAGCATCCTCGGTGTTCAAGGGCGGGGTCGTCACGTACTCCGACGAGCTAAAAAATAGGTTTTTAGGGGTGTCCCTTGATACAATTGATTCACACTCGGTCGTCTCAAAAGAAGTCGCCTTTGAAATGATCCTCGGTCTGACGCGTCAGACCGGAACGGATTATGGGCTGGCGTTCACCGGCGAGGCCGGTCCGACGTCAAATTCGGGTCAGCCGGTCGGAAAAGTGTTCATCGGCATCCGGTCACCGGACGGGATTGACGTGATTGAACGTGATTACCCGCATCAAGAGCGGCATGTCATTCAAGCCCGGGCTACGAAAGACGGAATGTGGGCGCTCCTGCAACAAATGAAAAAAGGCGAATAAACGTTCGCAAAAAACTTGTGTATCGTCTTCGCTTCGCTTATAATGAAAGTATCAATCAAAGGAGGCTCATTAATCTATGAGTGATCGTAAACAAGCGTTAGAAATGGCATTACGCCAAATTGAGAAACAATTCGGTAAAGGCTCAATCATGCGCCTCGGTGAAAATACAGATCAGCAAGTTTCGGTGACCCCGTCAGGCTCAATCGCCCTCGACATCGCCCTCGGTGCAGGTGGTTATCCACGTGGTCGTGTCATCGAAGTGTACGGACCTGAATCGTCAGGTAAGACGACGGTGGCGCTTCATGCTATCGCTGAAGTTCAAAAGCGCGGCGGACAAGCTGCCTTCGTCGACGCCGAGCACGCGCTCGACCCGAAATACGCACAAAACTTGGGCGTCAACATCGATGAGTTGCTCTTATCACAACCGGATACAGGGGAACAAGCCCTTGAGATCGCGGAAGCCCTCGTCCGCTCTGGTGCGGTCGATATCCTCGTCGTCGACTCGGTTGCGGCACTCGTTCCGAAAGCCGAGATTGAAGGGGAGATGGGAGACTCACACGTCGGTCTTCAAGCCCGCCTCATGAGCCAAGCGCTCCGTAAATTGTCTGGTGCGACGAACAAGTCGAAGACAATCGTCATCTTCATCAACCAAATCCGTGAGAAAATCGGAATCATGTTCGGTAACCCGGAAACGACACCTGGTGGTCGTGCCCTCAAGTTCTATTCGTCGGTCCGTCTCGAAGTCCGTCGTGCTGAAACGCTCAAACAAGGTCAAGACATGGTCGGGAACCGGACGAAAATCAAAGTCGTCAAAAACAAGATCGCGCCACCGTTCAAGACGGCAGAAGTCGATATCATGTACGGCGAAGGAATCTCGCGTGAAGGCGAGCTCATCGACATCGGGGCCGACCTCGATATCGTTCAAAAGAGCGGCGCGTGGTACTCGTACAACGAGGAGCGTCTCGGTCAAGGCCGTGAGAACGCGAAGCAGTATATGAAAGAGAACCCGTCGGTGGCCGCATCGGTCGAAGAACGGATTCGCGACCACTACGGTCTCAACGGTGAAAAGACGGTCACAGTCGAAGCTGACAACGATGACGTCCTCTCACTTTTAGACGAAGAGTAAGTAACGTTTCTCGCCTGACATGGTTCAGGCGAGATTTTTTTAGTATAATTTTTTTGATGAATTGGTAGTTCTATCCTGTCCGTGCATTGCATTCTAACAGGTAAATAAGTACAATAAAGCTATACGCGGGCTCGCTCGCGTTTTCATTCATGAAAAAATAAAATAACCTTGCGAAAGGGAGGTGAACATGATGGAATGGCTATTAGAGCTTATTCTGATCCTCCTTTTGCCGATAGCTTTTGTTGCAGGTTTTTTTGTGCGTAAATCGATCGCCGAAGCGAAGATTCAAGGTGCCGAGACGGAAGCGACCAAGATTGTAGAGCAAGCGCGACAACAATCGGAAGCGATGCAAAAAGAAGCACGGCTTGAAGTAAAAGAAGAGATGATTCAACTTCGCAATGAAACCGAACAAGAATTGCGCGAACGACGTGAAGAGCAGAAAGTGAAAGAAAATCGTTTCGTCCAAAAGGAAGAGCTTCTCGACCGGAAAGCAGACATGCTTGAACGGAAAGAAGACGCCCTGGATGAACGTGAGGCTGCACTCGCGAAACGGAAGCGTGAAGCGGAAACGCTCGAGAGCAAAGTGGAGGAATTATATGAGGAGGCACGCCAAGAACTAGTACGCGTGGCAGCCTTGTCGAAAGAAGAAGCACGGACCATCATCATGGACGAAGCGAAGCAGGAAGCGCTTCACGATGCTGCTCTCCTTCAAAAAGAAATCGAGCAAAAAGCAAAATTAGAAGCTGATAAAAAAGCGAAACACCTCTTGTCTCTCACGATGCAACGTTATGCGGCCGAACACGTCGCCGAGACGACCGTGTCAGTCGTCAACTTGCCGAGTGATGAGATGAAAGGGCGGATTATCGGACGTGAAGGACGTAACATCCGCACGCTCGAGACACTCACCGGCATCGACCTCATCATCGATGACACGCCGGAAGCGGTCATCCTATCTGGATTTGACCCGGTCCGTCGTGAAATCGCCAAGATGACGCTCGAAAAACTCGTTCAAGACGGTCGGATCCATCCGGCCCGCATTGAAGAGATGGTCGAGAAATCACGTCGTGAAGTCGATGAGCGCATCCGTGAATACGGGGAAGAAGCGACATTCTCAGCCGGCATCCACGGCGTCCACCCGGACCTCGTCAAGACGCTCGGTCGAATGCGTTACCGGACGAGTTACGGTCAAAACGTGCTCGCCCACTCGGTCGAAGTGGCCCACCTCGCCGGCATGATGGCCGCCGAGCTCGGGGAAGACGTCACGCTCGCCAAACGAGCGGGTCTCCTCCACGATATCGGGAAAGCCATCGACCATGAAGTCGAAGGCAGCCACGTCGAGATTGGTGTCGAACTCGCCACGAAGTACAAAGAGCATCCAGTCGTCATCAACTCGATTGCCTCGCACCATGGGGACGTCGAAGCGACGTCGACGATTGCGGTCCTCGTCGCAGCGGCTGACGCCTTGTCAGCGGCACGTCCAGGAGCCCGTCAAGAGACGCTCGAAAGCTATATCCGACGCCTTGAGCGCCTCGAAGCGATCTGTGAGTCGTTCGAAGGAGTCGAGAAGTCATATGCCATCCAAGCGGGACGTGAAGTCCGGATCATCGTCCGCCCAGACGTCGTCGATGACGTCGTGGCGAACAAGATGGCCCGCGACATCTGTAAACGGATCGAAGATGAGCTTGACTATCCAGGCCAAATCAAAGTGACGGTCATTCGCGAAACGCGTGCCGTCGATTATGCGAAGTAACAAGAGCGGAGACATTCTCCGCTTTTTCTATTGGAGGAGGACAAGACTATGAAAATCTTATTTATCGGCGACGTGGTCGGAAAACCAGGTCGCGACATCTTGAGCGCCCAAATTGGACGCTTAAAAAGCAAATATAGCCCGACGTTCATGCTCGTCAACGGTGAAAACGCAGCCAACGGGCGCGGTATCACAAAAAAAATATACCAACAATTTCTTGAGCTTGGGTTCCATGGCGTGACGATGGGGAATCATACTTGGGACAACCGTGACATCTTTGACTGGATCGATGATGCTGACCGCATCGTCCGTCCGGCCAACTATCCTGACGGCACGCCGGGTGTCGGGATGATGGTGTTGAAACAAGGCGGGAAGAAGCTCGCCGTCATCAACGCGATGGGCACGGTGTTCTTGCCGTCGCTCGACTGTCCGTTCCGTACCGTCGACGCCCTCGTCGAAGAGATTCGGGGCGAGGTCGACGCGATTTTCGTTGACATGCACGCCGAGGCGACGAGTGAGAAGATTGCGATGGGGTATCACCTTGACGGGCGCGTCCAAGCCGTCGTCGGCACCCATACGCACGTCCAGACGGCTGACAACCGCATCCTACAAAACGGTACGGCGTACATCACCGACGTCGGGATGACGGGTCCGCTCGACGGGGTGCTCGGCATGGATGCCGAGGTCGTCTTAAGAAAATTCATCACCCAGCTCCCGGTCCGGTTTGAAGTTGCCGAGGGACGGGAACAACTAAATGGAGTTTTAATCACAATCGATGACCAATCGAAACGAGCCACGAAAATCGAACGCATACACCTAGATGATCAGACCGTATGGTTTGATTGAACAACCTACCCGAGGGGGAAACAAGAATGGACGTACTCAAAGTTTCGGCAAAATCGAATCCTAACTCCGTGGCGGGTGCACTCGCTGGCGTACTTCGTGAAAAAGGAACGTGTGAGATTCAAGCAATCGGCGCTGGAGCGCTCAATCAATCCATCAAAGCGGTCGCGATCGCGCGTGGTTTCGTCGCGCCGAGCGGGCTGGATTTGATTTGCATCCCGGCGTTCACCGATATTATGATTGACGGAGAAGAACGAACGGCAATCAAGCTCATCATCGAACCAAGATGAGCTTGCGGTCGGGACATAGGTCCTATTCTTGTAAGAGAAGCCATCGGCGCGGATGGCTTCTCTTTTTTGTCTGGAAAATCGACGTTCTATCTTCTCAGGTTCGTCATTTTATGACAAGATGAAAGAGAACGTGAAGTTCGATTAAGAGATGAAGAGGGGGACGTTTTCAATGGAACAGCTCGTGTCTACGACAGAGAAGGAAGCAACGACACCTGTGATGAAAGCGATTCAAAAACATACGGCCGGATTCGGGGCCCAATTGGTCGAAGTGCCAATCCCGACACCAGGAGCCGGGGAAGTGTTAATCAAAGTGAAAGCGACATCGATTTGCGGGACCGATGTCCACATTTATGAGTGGGACGACTGGGCAAAGAGCCGGGTCAAACCGCCATACGTGTTCGGTCACGAGTTCGCGGGGGAAGTCGTGGCGCTCGGGGAAGGAACGAAACGCATCCAAATCGGACAGACCGTATCGGCCGAGACGCATATCGTCTGTCACCAATGTAAACAGTGTTTGCGCGGGCAGTATCACATCTGTAAGAACACGAAAATCATCGGTGTCGACACGCAAGGCTGTTTCGCTGAATACGTCGTCATGCCCGAAGAGAACTTGTGGGTCAATCCAGAGTCGATGCCGGCCAAGCTCGCCTCGATTCAAGAGCCGCTCGGAAACGCCGTCCATACAGTGCTCGCGAGTGACGTGTCGGCCAAGTCGGTCGCCATCGTCGGGTGTGGGCCAATCGGGCTCATGGCCGTCGGCGTCGCCAAGGCGGCGGGCGCGAGCCGCGTCTATGCGATTGATGTCAACCCGTACCGGTTGAAGCTCGCCGAAGACATGGGGGCGGACGTCGTCATCAATAGCCTCGAGCAAAATCCGCTCGAGCTGATCATGGATCAGACGGACGGGGACGGTATCGATGTCGTCTGTGAGATGAGCGGGCATCCGGTCGCCATCGACCAGGCGTTCAAGATGGTCACGGCCGGCGGGGACGTCAATGTGTTGTCACTCCCAGCCAAGCCGGTCGCCATCGACTTGACGCGTGACGTCGTCTTCAAAGGGGTGCGCGTTCAGGGCATCACCGGACGTAAGATGTATGAGACGTGGGGTCAAGTGTCGACGCTACTCGCGACAGGTCAGCTGAACGTAGAACCGATTATCACGCACGTGTTCAAGCTTGAGGAGTTCGAGCAAGGTTTCGAGCTTATGCGTGCCGGGAAATGTGGAAAGGTCGTCTTAATACCATAACAGGGGGAATCGATATGGCATTTGAACATATTACAGAAGCAGTCAATGAAATGAAACAAGCGGGCACGTTCCGCTCGCTCGTGCCGCTCGAGTCGGCGCAAGCGAACGAAGTCACGATCGACGGCAAGTCGCTCGTCCAGTTGTCTTCGAACAACTATCTCGGACTCGCCAACCATCCGCGCTTGAAACAAGCGGCGATTGAAGCGGTCGAACAGTTCGGGGCCGGCACAGGTTCGGTCCGGACAATCGCCGGGACGTTCGAGATGCACGAGGCGTTCGAACGCGAGCTCGCCGAATTCAAACATACGGAAGCGGCGCTCGTGTTCCAGTCGGGCTTCGCGACGAACCTCGGCGTCTTGTCGGCACTGCTCGGTCCGGAAGACGTCGTCATCAGTGACGCGCTCAACCACGCCTCGATTATCGACGGCATCCGGTTGACGAAAGCGGCCCGCCGCATCTATAAGCACACCGACCTCGCCGATTTAGAGGCGGCGTTGAAAGAGACGCAAGATTATCGGACGCGTCTCGTCGTCACGGACGGCGTCTTCTCGATGGACGGCAACATCGCGCCGCTCCCAGAAATCGTCGAGCTCGCCGAGAAGTATGACGCGGCGGTCATGGTCGACGATGCCCACGCCTCGGGCGTGCTGGGCAAAAACGGCCGCGGTACGGTCAACCACTTCGGGCTCGACGGCCGGGTCGCGCTACAAGTCGGGACGTTGTCGAAAGCGATTGGTGTCCTCGGCGGCTACGTCGCCTGCTCGAACGACATCCGTGACTTCTTGATTCAAAAGGGACGTCCGTTCTTGTTCTCGACGTCACACCCGCCAGCGGTCGTCGCGGCGAACCGTGAGGCGATCCGTGTCATGAAAGAGGAGGAAGAGCTGTTCGATAAGCTTTGGGCGAACACCGAGTTCTTCAAGACGGGTCTTCGTGATCTCGGCTTCAATATCGGCCATGCGACGACGCCGATCACACCGGTCATGCTCGGCGAAGAGACGCTCGCGCACACGTTCTCGGACAAATTGAAAGACCACGGCGTGTTCGCACAGAGCATCGCTTTCCCGACGGTCGAGAAAGGCAAGGCTCGGATTCGGACGATCGTGACGGCGGAACATACCCGTGACGACCTCGAACGTGCGCTCGCTGCCTTCAAGGCGGTCGCGGAAGAACTGAACGTCACACTCCACGCGTAAGATTGAACTGCAGACAAATCGTCTGCAGTTTTTTTATTGGGGCGATGTGGTCGTGAGATAAACAATCATGCCCATTCGTTCATTCATTTGAAATTTTTGGTAGACATATAGGAAGGCAGGCTCTAAAATTTGAACAGGTAACTCATAGTTTTTAGATATTTATTATTTCACAAACCGTATTTTCATACATAAAGGTGTTTAAAAGAAAGATGTTAGCGACTGTTCTATTTTTAAGCGTCTGTCTAGGTATCATTTTATCAACCGCCGGCATGTATTTGCTGATCAAGCCGAAACGAATTGTATCAGGGGATAGTACGACTGTGGACAGCATTATTGGTACGCTCGTGCTTCATGTCATCATCGTCTGCATGACGACAAAGCACATAGGAGCACTTCTGTTGCTCCTCGGGATTGGCATGGGGATGGGGATGGGACTATACGTTGAATTGTATGATCAGCTATTACCGCACGTGAATGAAGTGAGAACGTGGTGATGGAGCAAAACACGAATTTAGCGGTCGGAACAATCATGTCCGCCGAAACATTTTCTATCCTGACGATTTCACCCCCATTCATTATCAACGTCATCTTTAGCGTGTTGATTTTAATTGGTGTGTTTTATTTTCGGAGTGAGAGTTGGAAAGGGCTGTTACTTAATATTGCTCTGACGCTGTGGTCACTGCTTTTCATATCGGTGTATATAATCGCCTGGTATGTGCGGTTGAAGTACGATATCACGCCGGACTTTGCGGCCTCGTTTGCGCCGGGTCTACTTCCAGGATGGAAAGAAATTATTGCGCAAGGGATGGAAGAACCAGATGTTACTGGGAATGCAGTCACATATAGTGCGTTGATCTTTTTCACTCGAAAATATAACGGATGGTATATGTGGGTGTTTAGAGCATTTGCCATCGTCCCGGTGAGTCTATTTTTCGTCAAGTATGTCCCCATCGTCTTCAATTGGCTCTTCACATAAAAAAGCAAGGCACGTGGCCCTGCTTAAAGGATGAACATTCCGCGGAATCCTCGGGCCGCATAATACGAATCGGCACCATTATGATAGACGAAGATCTGGTCGTAGCGCCGGTCGCAGAATAAGGCGCCGCCTTTTTGACGAATCGATTCCGGGGTGGCAATCCAGCTCGACGTCTTCAAGTCGAACGTGCCGAGCGTCTGCAGATGGCGATACGTTGCTTCGTCGAGTAGCTCGATTCCCATCTTCTCAGCTGATGCGACGGCACTCCCATCCGGTTTGTTTTTTTTTCGTGCCGCTAACGCCGCATCGTCATAGCAGAGGCTGCGTCGGCCACTCGGGCTTTCAGGTGAGCAGTCGCAAAAAGCTAAGGCACCATTCGGAAGTCGAATGACATCTGGCTCACCGCTGGTCCGTTCCATCTCGGCAAGCACGCCGAGTTTCTGGTCGTTTGCTTGAAGACGCGTCAAGACGTCGTGCCAAGTGAAATCAGGATGCCGTTCCGGATGGTCATTAAATCGAACATGCAGAGTTTGCAATATCTCGTCTTTTTCATGATTTGATAACGTATTCATATTTAGCTTCCTCCTAATCAGCGTTTTCTTTTAGTATACGCGATGCAGAATGAATCTGAAGCAACCGAAATAAGTTTAAAAACAGGCGCCCTCTCAAAGCGAGAAGGCGCCGTCTTATTATGCAGATTGAATCACATCTTCCGTCAAATCGATTTGTCGACCTAGCCAGATGAGCGGGACGGTCAGACCTGCGCCAATCAAATAGACGATGGCGATCGGCAATCCGTCCGCGAGCATTCCAAACGTCAGGCTGCCGATGCTGAAGGCGAGGGTATAAGCCGTCTGTTGGACGCTATAGACGTACGGAAGTTGCGAGGCAGGTGACGTTTCTTGGAGCACCGTGTTCGTTTGGATGATACGGAGTTGGGTGGCGTATCCTTGAACTGCGAGCGCGATGAGCGCGAATGCGATATGAGACGTCACGCCGAACAACAAGGCCGCCCCGACCGACAGCAGGGAGCTGATTCCAAGCGAACTGCTTCGTTGAGCGCGATACAAGTATGCACTGGCCAGAATCATGCTGATCAAGTAGCTCGCGTTCATCGTCCCCCACCAGCCCGTATCGATGTAGAGGTGTCGTTCCAGATAGACGAGCAAAAGCGCCGAAATCCAGAGCGTGCTGACGAAAGACTCGAACGTGACGAATACCGTGATTAATCGAGCATGAGGTACTGTTCGCACGATGGCGAGGCTGTCTCTAAGGGAAATGTCTGATTCACCATCTTCTACCGTCACGTCGCGGTCGAGTGAACGGACGAAGCGAAGCGTGACGAGCGTCGAGAGCATGAATAACATCAACGCGACGGTCAAGGCAATCGCGCTTGAAAACGAAGCGACGACCATCGTACCGAGCGGCCACATCGCCAGCTGGATGAACTGATTCGACCCTTGGACGAGACTGTTCGCTTGTTGGCGATTCGTCGTCAGCCGGGGGATGAACGACGCTTGGACCGGACGGGCGAACCCATCCAAGAAGGCGATGAGCACGACGAGGCCGAGGACGAGAATCGACTCCGACCAAATGACGGCCCCGAGCAAGGTCGTCTTCAACAGTTGCGTGACGAGCAGCGTCTGACCGAGGGTGAACCGAGATAAGACGCGGGCAAAGAACAGACCGCTCACGGTCATGCCGATCGTGACGGCAATCGGGAAACTGGCCGCAGCCAGGGCGGAACCGGTCTGTTGATATAACAAAGCGATCAAGGCGACGATATAAAGCACGTCACCAATATTGGCCAGCCATTGACTGACCAGCAGCAGGTAAAACGACTTCATCATGACTCTCCTCCAGAACTATTCAATTTTGGGTGGATGACATGATGTCGAATTACATACTTTCACCGCTTTCAAATTATTTACAAATAGTTTACGATAAAATCATTAAGAGTACAATAATTGGAAAGTAAACGGGGGAAACGACATGTTACGCTATGACATCAACGACCAGCTTCAACTACGAATGTTCACCATTGATGACGCAGAGGCGTTGTTCCAATTGACGATGGCGTCGAAGCCATACCTTCGCGAGTGGCTCGGTTGGCTAGATTATACGGAGACGGTCGACGATTCGCGGCAAAATATCGAAGGGCGGATTAAAGGATTGATGGAGACGGGCGGCTATCCGAAGTCGTTTGCGATCGTGTATCGGGGTGAGCTCGCCGGGACGATCGGCTTCAACGACATCGACCGAGGCATCAAGTGTGGGACGGTCGGCTATTGGCTCGGCCAAGAGTTTCAAGGCAAAGGCGTTATGAGTCAAGCGCTCGAGACGGTCATCGATTACGGGTTCCGTGACTTGAAACTCGATAAAATCGAGATTCGGGTCGCAACCGGGAATGTGAAGAGCCGGGCCTTGCCGGAACGGTTCGGTTTCCTCGAAGAAGGGGTGCTTCGCAACGCGGAGTGGCTATATGACCGCTACGTCGACCACGTCGTATACGGCTTGTTGCGAAATGAGTGGGCCCACTGACTACAGCGTTTTGAAATGATGGCCAAGCAGTTGGTCGACCGCATAGAAAATGAAGGCGCTCGACACGCCAAGTAACGATGCGAGGTTGAATATACCTGTCTCGAAGATGGATGGATCGAATAACAGTCCATATGGGACCACGAACAACCAGCCAGCAATCAGATGGAACACGAAAGACGTCACCCGTTTCGAACGGAATGGCGTCTTTTGGCTTATATACTCGGACAGTATAGAGGTGAACGTCCCGTAGATGAACACGATGGGGATCGCATAGAGCAAATAGACGGCCACGCTCGGTCCATATGACAAATCGAGCGCGTAGGGAAAGAAGAGCGGCAACACGAAAGGAATAATGAATAGACTGATGAGAGCAGATTGGATTTTTTGAAAAAACACGGTACGCCCACCTTTCGGATCATCAAGTAAAAAAAGCCGTCACCTGCAAAGATGACGACGGGTTACGGGGTGACGCCCCCTGATTCATAGAGCGTTGCGCCGAACTCCGCATACGCCTGCTCATAGCGCCGGAGCGATGACTCTTTATGCATACACGTCACGTTCATCCGTTCAAGTGACGTCATGTCGGTCGCATACGTCTTCAAGACGTGGGCGTTCCGGAGCATCGACGGTGTGACCGAACGGCTGAGACCGCTGCGTTCATTCAATTGGCGCATCATCTTCGTAATCATGACGATCGTCAGCTGTTTCGGCTGGTTCTTCGCATACACCCAACGGAACGTCATCCGGGAGAAGTCGAACGAGACGAAGACGGGATCGTCCGAGTACCAACGCGGACGGACCGGCGTCGGGATGTCAGCCAAATAGTTCATAAGGAGTGTCTGGTCCTCTTGACTGAGTTTCAACGTGAACCGGTTGCCGAGCCGGTCATAGACGTCGAATTCATGGCTCGCGAGATGCAGGTCGTTCATCCGAAGACGGATGATATGGTGCACCCGGAGTCCATATTTATAGAACAACGTGACGATTAGCTCGTTCCGATTGACGAGATACGGATGCGCCTGAAGCTGGTTCTCACTCAGCCCGCTTGTCGAACGGATCGTCCGGACGAGCTTGCTGAACTCGGTCGGCAAGGCAATCTGGTCGACGGTGAGCGTATGAGCCGGTTGGGCATAGGCGAGCATCTTTTTCCGGAGCGGATTCAAGAAGACGGTCAGGCTATTGATGACGGTGACGATTCGGGCGACCGTCGCCTGTTGGTATTGCTTCTCTTCGATGAGGAAGTCGTTGACGAACGTCTTCCACGATTCGAGCGGGACGGCGAGCCACGCCTCCGGGGCATCGAGCTCGACGTTATGGTCATGAAAGTATTTGTGCACATCGATCAAGTCGTATCGATAGCGTTTCAGCGTCGACGGTTGACGGCCGCTCGCGCCGAGATGGAACAAGTACGCCTCGATATATTCAGGCAATGGATACTCTTTTCTACGTTTCGTCATGGACGTTCCTCCTTCTCCTCATATCGTACCACAAACGGACGTTCTCCATTCGCCGTTTCGTGGTAAGATGGAGGATGAGACTTATAGGAATGAGGGATTTTTATGCAACGAGAGAAAGTCATTATCGTCGGATGTCAATTACCGACTGTCGACGATTGGACATATGAACAATCGATGGGGGAACTCGTCGAATTGGTCGATACGGCACGAGGTGAGGTCGTCGCCCGTCTCGATCAGAAACGGCAACAAGTCGACCGCCGCACGTTCATCGGGAAAGGGAAAGTCGAGGAGCTCGCGGTGCTCATCGAACAGTTCGAGCCGGACATCGTCATCTTCAACGCCGAGCTGTCGCCAGCCCAGTCAAAGAACATCCGCATCTCGCTGAACGACCCGGACGAGATGAAACTGATTGACCGGACGCAATTGATTCTAGACATCTTTGCCGGACGGGCCCAATCGAAAGAAGGGAAACTCCAAGTCGAACTCGCCCAAATGAACTACCTGCTCCCGCGTTTAATCGGACAAGGCACGCAACTGTCACGTCTCGGTGGCGGAATCGGGACACGGGGACCGGGTGAAACGAAACTCGAGTCGGACCGCCGGCACATCAAGCGCCGCATCGATGAGATTAAGAAAAATCTCGAAGGCACCGTCGCGCACCGTGACCGTTACCGCGAACGTCGGAAAGAGAACCGTGTGTTCCAAGTCGCGCTCGTCGGATATACGAACGCCGGAAAATCAACGATTTTCAACCGCTTGACGGACGCCGATACGTACGAACAGGACGAATTGTTCGCGACGCTCGATCCGCTCACGCGTGAGCTCGAATTGCCGCGCGGCGGGAAAGTGCTCATCACGGATACGGTCGGATTTATTCGCGACTTGCCGACGAAACTCGTCGCCGCGTTCCGCTCGACGCTCGAGGAAGTGCTCGGGGCTGACCTCGTCTTGCACGTCATCGATTCGTCAAACCCGCACTACATGAACCAGATCGACACGACCAACTCGGTCTTAACGGAACTCGGCGCGAGTGAGTTGCCGCAGCTCGAGGTATACAATAAGAAAGACCGGTTGACCGAAGACTTCGTCGGCGGACCGCTCGTCATCTCGGCGCTCGACTCGAACGATATCGAGACGCTCATCGGCGCGATCGAAGATAAGATTGCGGATGTGTTGACGAAAGTACACGTCATCTTGCCGGTCCGCTCGTTCGAGCATTACCATCCGGCCAAAGATTCGATGTATCGTCTCGAGGAGAAGTTCCTCGATGACGGTTCGGTCGAACTCGTTGGATATATGAGAGAAGACACGCGTCTATATGCGACGCTGAAACAATTTGAGGTGTGAAACAATGATGTGGCAAGAAAAGATTGCGTATTATGATGAATTGGCCCCGTTCGTGACCGAGGCGGAAGCGCGGGTAAAACCATATTTTGAAACGATCGAGGCGACAGCGGAGTTCAACCAATACCGTGTCCTCGAGTCGTTTAAGAAGCATAAAGTGTCGGATTTTCATTTCAATCCGACGACCGGGTACGGCTATGACGATATCGGACGCGACACGCTCGAATCGATTTATGCTGACGTGTTCGGGGCGGACCTCGCCCTGTGCCGCCCGCAAATCATCTCTGGGACGCACGCCATCGGGATCGCCTTGTTCGGTGTGTTGTTGCCAGGGGATGAACTGCTTTATATTACCGGCAAGCCGTACGACACGCTCGAAGAGATTGTCGGGATTCGGGGAGACGGCCGTGGGTCGCTCAAAGAACTTGGTGTCGGCTACGACACGGTCGAGTTGAAAGACGACCAGATCGATGTCGAGACCGTCATCGCACGGATTCGCCCTGAGACGAAGCTCGTTGGCATCCAGCGCTCGAAAGGTTACGCCAACCGACGCAGCATTCCGGTCCAAGAAATCGGGGAGGCAATCGCGAAAATCAAAGCGGCACACCCGCACGTCTTCGTCTTCGTCGACAACTGTTACGGTGAGTTCGTCGAGACGATTGAACCGACCCACGTCGGGGCTGATCTCATGGCCGGCTCACTCATCAAAAACCCGGGAGGCGGCTTGGCGAAGACGGGTGGCTATATCGCTGGGACCAAAGAACTCGTCGAACGCTGCTCGTTCCGCATGACGACACCTGGCATCGGAAGCGAGGCCGGTCCGTCACTCTATTCGCTCCAAGAGATGTATCAAGGGTTTTATATGGCGCCGCACACAGTCGCCCAAGCCTTGAAAGGGGCGCACTTGACGGCGAGCCTGCTCGGATTGCTCGGTTTCGAGACCGATCCGCATTATACGACGCCCCGGACCGATTTGATTCAATCGGTGACGTTCCGCGACCGCGACAAGATGATTGCGTTCTGTCAGAGCATCCAGATGGCGTCGCCGGTCAATGCGCATGCGTTACCGGTACCGGCCTATATGCCGGGGTATGAGGATGACGTTATCATGGCAGCTGGGACGTTCATTCAAGGCTCGTCGATTGAATTGTCGGCCGACGGTCCGCTCCGCGCGCCTTACACGGCCTACGTTCAAGGCGGATTAACTTACGCCCACGTCAAGGTCGCGCTCATGCTTGCCTTGAGCCAATTGCGGACGAAAGAGCTCGTCACATTTGACCGTGACAATATCTCACAGAAGTTGTAACCGAAATGTCATGTTAACTTTCTTAACATCTATTGACAGGTAAGTTGTCATGTATTATTCTCACAGTGTGAGACAGAAAAGGAGGGGTAAGAGATGGCCGATCAATTTCGTCGCTCCAACCCGTTGTTTCCGATTGGAATCGTTCAAGATTTGACCCAGCTGACAGGTAGGCAGATTCGGTACTATGAAGAACAGGGTCTGATTTCGCCTAGTCGGACGGAATCGAAACGACGGCTCTATTCCTTTAATGATGTCGAACGTCTACTCACGATCAAGGATTTTATCGATCAAGGCTTCAACTTGGCGGCGATTCGTCATATGCTCGATAACAGCGACGCTAAAGACGCGGAATCACTAAAGGCGCCGGTCGATGAAGCACCGAAGATCTCTGAACAAGAGTTACACAAATTATTGAAAACACAGCTTCAAGAAGCTGGCCGTTTCAATAAGACGTCGCTCATTCAAGGTGAGCTGTCACGTTTTTATCGATGACGCCAGTACACTAACCATTACACAATGTGAGAGGGGACATTTCACCATGGCCAGAAAAACGTTCACGAAAGAAGACATCAAACGCATCGCACAAGAAGAGGACGTACGCTTTATTCGTCTTCAATTCACGGATATCCTCGGTACGATTAAAAACGTCGAGGTTCCGATCAGCCAATTGGACAAAGCACTTGATAACAAGATGATGTTCGATGGTTCTTCAATCGAAGGGTTCGTACGCATCGAGGAATCAGACATGAACCTCTATCCAGACCTTGACACATGGGTTGTCTTCCCGTGGACAGACGGCAGCGGTAAAGTCGCTCGCTTGATTTGTGATATTTATACTCCGGACGGAAAACCGTTCAGCGGTGACCCGCGCGGCAATTTGAAGCGTAACCTCGAGCGCATGCAGAAGCTCGGTTTCACAGCATTCAACGTCGGACCAGAGCCTGAGTTCTTCCTCTTCAAGAAAGACTTGAACGGCCAACCGACACTCGAACTTAACGACCAAGGCGGTTACTTCGACTTGGCACCGGTCGACCTCGGCGAGAACTGCCGTAAAGAGATCGTCATCGAGCTCGAAAACATGGGCTTCGAAATCGAAGCATCACACCACGAAGTCGCACCAGGTCAGCACGAGATTGACTTCAAATACGCAGATGCGGTCACGACGGCTGATAACATCCAAACGTTCAAACTCGTCGTCAAGACGATTGCAGCGAAATATGGTCTTCACGCGACGTTCATGCCGAAGCCACTCTTCGGTGTCAACGGTTCAGGGATGCACGCCAACATGTCGCTCTTCAAAGGTGACACGAACGTCTTCTACGATCCGAACGGCGAAATGGAACTCTCTGACACGGCTCGCGCCTTCACGGCAGGGATTCTCGAGCATGCCCGTGCATTCACGGCTGTTTGTAACCCGACTGTTAACTCGTACAAGCGTCTCGTTCCTGGTTATGAAGCACCTTGCTACGTAGCATGGAGCGCGCGCAACCGTTCACCACTCGTTCGTGTACCAGCGGCCCGTGGTCTCTCGACTCGAATCGAAGTACGTTCGGTCGACCCGGCAGCAAACCCGTACCTCGCTTTGGCCACACTATTGGCTGCAGGTCTCGATGGAATTGAGAAAGACATGACAGCACCGAAGCCAATCGACAGCAACATCTACGTCATGGACAAGCCAGAACGTGTTGCTAACGGGATTGACGATCTTCCGGCTACGCTCTTCGACGCGCTCGAAGTACTCCGTACTGACAAAGTCGTCATGGAATCGCTTGGCGAGCATATCGGTGAGCACTTCCTCGAGTTGAAAGAAATCGAGTGGGATATGTTCCGCACGCAAGTGACGGAGTGGGAACGCGATCAGTACATGACGCTCTACTAAGTCGACTAATAAGGGATATCCCCTTTAAAAACCAGAGCTCTGAATGAGTCTTCGCAAGAAGTGCTCATTCAGAGCTCTTTTTGTGTCATTCATTCTAATTAATCAATATAATGAAAAGCGGTTATTGAAAATATGAGCGTAATCGAAGCAGATAGAGGGGGCCAAGCAATGGCAACGCCATTAAAAGACGTGTATGATGAGGGGTTTTTATTAGAATTTGGGCGACGGATTCAATCCGTGTACCCATCGTTTGATATACAAGCATTTGTCGCATCGATTGTAGATGAGTCATGGGAAGCGTTAGCGCTGAAAGGGCGTATGCGCCGTATTTCGACAAAGCTCGGGGAGTACTTACCTCAAAACTACGAGTCAGCTATAGATGTATTGGTTGAAATTGCAGACGATTGTGTCGGCTTTCCATATTTATTCTTTCCCGACTTCGTAGAAGTGTATGGACAGGCGGAAGAACATTGGGAACGCTCGATGTCAGCACTCGAACTCTTCACGCAGAAATCGTCTTCTGAATTCGCAATCAGACCTTTTCTGCTTCGTGATTCGACGCGAGTAATGGATCGCATGATGGCATGGGCCAAGCATCCGAATGAGCATGTGCGAAGATTGGCAAGTGAAGGCTGTCGTCCTCGTCTTCCGTGGGCGGAGTCATTACCGATGTTCAGAGAAAATCCGGCTCCCGTGTTTGCGGTTTTAGAGTTATTGAAAGAAGACCCATCATTATATGTAAGGAAAAGTGTCGCCAACAATCTCAACGATATCTCGAAAGATCACCCGGAAGCCGTGCTCGAAGTCTCGCGTCGATGGCAAGGCGAACATCCTCATACCGATTGGGTCATCAGACATGCGTGCCGAACATTGATCAAATCCGCACATCCTGACGCCTTAACGCTGTTCGGTTATACGCAAGAAACGGATTTGACCGTCAACGCATCGATTTCGATACATCCGAACGTGCTCAGCATAGGGGAGGCGTGCGAGATTCAATACGATGTGTCGATTCGTCCAGGCGATGCCGCCTATATTCGGGTCGAATACGCCATCGATTTCATAAAAGCGAACGGGAAAGCGAGTCGTAAAGCTTTTCTGCTAGCGAACAAAATCGTCCCCGGGGGTGCGCGACTTGTAGCGAACAGGATGCACAATTGGGCAGATTTGACGACTCGTCGGCATTATTCAGGAGAGCATCGTGTCGTTTTGCTGGTCAATGGACGAGAAGTGGCAGAACATCATGTCATGTTGCATAAAAGTTATTGAGCTTCTATATAATAAACAGTTCAAAAAGGGCAACCCAGTCTCTACTAGACGGGTTGCCCTTTTAGGTGTATGGCATAAATGTTTGGCTTAAAAGGCACGTTTGAAGAACGTGGACGCATAATCGAGCGTCGTATGTAACGTCGTCGCGAAGACGAGTCCGAAGAAACATGCGGCCCCGTTTAGGTCGAGCCATGATCTGGCAGCTTCCTCATACGGCGTGAACGTGAGCACGAGCGTGAGCGGGAAGCCAAGATAGATGACCCGGATCAGATCGCTCAAGAGCGGCAAATGCGAGAATAACGACCGATGGGGCATAATCTTCACGTAAGGGAGCCAAAAGCCTCGGAGTGGTCCCCATCGATAATAGGCGTCCGACTTTAAGTCAAGGTCCGGGGAGAGCCAGAACGTCCCGATTAGGGCGCCGAATAGGAACATGGTCGGAACATCGATGTCAATAAAAGGCGTGGCAATCGCAAGAGCACCGATTGCCACGAGATTCGTACGGGTATGTGTCTTGCCACTAGCCATTAGTGAATCGTGCGGTATACACCGATGACCTTCCCTAAAATCGACACGTTATCGAAATACATCGCTTCGAGCTCGTCGTTCTCTGGTTGAAGACGGACTTTCGAAGCTTCTTTATAAATCCGCTTCACCGTCGCTTCGCCTTCATCCGTCATGGCGACGACAATCTCTCCATTGTCGGCCGTGTTCTGTTGGCGGACGAGGACACGGTCCCCGTCCAAGATGCCGGCGTTAATCATCGAGTCTCCCGATACCGAGAGCATGTAGACGTTGTCGGAACCGACGACGTGGGCCGGGAGCGGGAAGTGCTCTTCCACATTCTCGATCGCCGTGATCGGCGTACCGGCCGTGACTTTTCCGATGACCGGCACGTACATGACGGCATCATGGTCTTCCACGACTGACATCTCTTCATCTAAAATTTCGATGGCACGTGGCTTCGTCTTGTCACGTCGAATCAATCCACGCTTCTCTAGACGGTCTAAGTGGCCGTGGACGGTCGAGCTCGATGCGAGTCCGACTGCCTCTCCGATTTCACGAACGGAAGGTGGATACCCTTTCGCCCGGACCTCGGCTTTTATAAAATCAAGAATCTGTTGTTGTCTTGCTGACATTTTTTTCAATGGATTTCACCTCGATTATGTCGAATAACCTGCGAACGCATCCTATTCTTTATGGGTTTAGTTTAACACAAGAACACATGAGCGCACAAACATTCGTTCGTTTTTTTCTACTTGACCGAACAGAAGTTCTTGTTTTATGATGAGAACAGATAAACGAACAGACGTTCTCGAGAACGTGTATTCTTATTCCTAGGAGGTAATCGTTATGAGAGACACAATCAATGGAATCATTTTAGTCGGCATGTTGGCACTTGGAATGTTCGCGTTTTATATGGTCGGGGAAATGCGCCACGATGTCGAAGTCGTCGCGACCGAACCAGTAATCGAGCATAGCATCGAAGAAGAAGTCGCCTTGACGGAGGCCGAGTCGCTCGAGGCACAGCTTCTCGCTGAACGCGCTGAGAAAGAAGACGACAAGACGACGTGGTTCGCCGCCGAATAATCTTTTCTGATTGCGAACAGCCCCCGAACCTGTGTATCGTAGAGGGCGAATGGAAAGAAAGGAAGTGACGGGATGCGAGTCGTCATTTATTGTCGCGTGTCGACGAACAAGTCCACGCAAGAGACGTCACTCGGTCGCCAAGCGGACGAACTGACGCGGATGGCGAAACGTCTTGACGCTGAAATCGTCGATGTGATCAGTGAGCAAGAGAGTGGGTATGAGGTCAATCGGACGGGGTTGCTCGATTTGTTGGAGCACGTCTCGACATCTAATCTCGATGCCGTGCTCGTGAGCGATGACAGCCGCCTCGGACGAGGGAACGCGAAAATCGCCATCTTGCATACGCTCATGAAACATAACGTCCGCTTGTTGACGATGCAATCGTCCGATGAATACGTCGTCTCGGATGCCGAGAAGATGGTGCTTGAAATCGTCAGTGTCGTCGAGGAATACCAGCGTAAAATCCATAATGCGAAAATCTCACGCGGCATGCGTCGGGCGGTCGCGAACGGGTTCAACCCGCACCGCAACATCCAACATCACGATCAAGGCGGTCGGAGCCGAATCGAAGTGCCGATCGAAGAGATCGTCCAACTGCGCGAGCGCGGACTGACGTTCGCTGAAATTGCCGCCACGCTACGTGGTTTTGGCTATGAGGTGTCGAAAGCGACCGTGAACCGTCGTTATTTGGAGCACGTATCAGTGCCAGAAACTTGATTCCTGCTCGCTGATTTTGTACAGTAGAAGAACAAATTCAGTAGAGAGGGGGCGAGCCTGATGCTAGCACCTGAACAGTTGGAGCGAATCAATTTTCTCGCCAACAAAGCCAAGACAGATGGACTGTCATCAGAAGAGATGGACGAGCAGCAAGCGCTGCGCCAACAATATTTGCAAGCGTTCCGCCAATCATTCAAATCGCAAATGATGGGGATGAAGGTCGTCGATCCGGACGGGAACGACGTAACGCCTGAAAAATTGAAAGACGAGCAGAAACGACATCGCTCGGAGTGACCACGAATGCACATCCTATTTCATATAGGGTGTGCATGTTTGTTATACGCGAACGGCGATCAGGAGGACTTAATGGACTGATTTTGGACGAAAGGAAGTAAACGATTCCATCTAATGTGTTATACTAATTAATTAGTTGTGACACACGAATGAGTATGCTAAAATATGACGGGTAGAAACTTTGTAACAACAGAGAGGATGAAATTAGTGGAAACAACTACTAAAGAATTATTAGCGATTAACTCGATTCGGACGCTCTCGATTGATGCGGTCCAAAAAGCGAACTCTGGTCACCCGGGGATGCCGATGGGTGCGGCTCCGATGGCGTTCACACTTTGGACGGATAAGATGCGTCACAACCCGAAAAACCCGAACTGGTTCAACCGCGATCGGTTCGTTCTTTCAGCGGGACACGGTTCGATGCTCTTGTACTCGCTTCTTCACTTATCTGGTTACGACCTTTCACTCGACGATCTCAAATCGTTCCGTCAAATGGATTCGAAGACGCCTGGACACCCAGAGTACCGTCACACGGCTGGTGTCGACGCGACGACTGGACCGCTCGGCCAAGGGATTGCCATGGCAGTCGGTATGGCGATGGCTGAAAAACATTTGGAAGCGACTTACAACCGTGATGAGTTCAAAGTGGTTGACCACTTCACATACGGGATTTGCGGAGACGGTGACTTGATGGAAGGCGTGTCGGCAGAAGCTGCCTCACTCGCTGGTCACTTGAAACTCGGAAAGCTCGTCGTCCTTTATGATTCAAACGACATCTCACTCGATGGCGACCTTCACAAGTCGTTCTCAGAAAGCGTCGAAGATCGTTTCAACGCTTACGGCTGGCAAGTGATTCGCGTTGAAGATGGCACGGACATCGATACAATCGCGAAAGCAATCGACGAAGCGAAGGCGGAAACGTCGAAACCGACCCTCATCGAAGTGAAGACGGTCATCGGTTTCGGTTCACCGAACAAGTCAGGGAAATCGGCCTCACACGGCGCGCCGCTCGGCGAAGCTGAAATCGAGCTCACGAAGCAGTTCTATAAGTGGGAAGGCGAAAACTTCTACGTACCGACCGAAGTTTACGACTTGTTCAACGAGAAAGTCGTTGAGCCAGGTGCCAAAGCGGAAGCGGACTGGAACGAACTCGTCGCGGCTTACAAGTCGTCACACCCTGAACTCGGTGCACAGTTCGAGCGTGCAGTGAACAATGAGCTCCCAGAAGGTTGGGACAGCGAGTTGCCGACGTTCGAAATCGGTTCGAAGAAAGCGACACGTCAAACGAGCGGTGAAGTATTGAACGCAATCGCTAAAGCGGTGCCGACACTCTTCGGTGGTTCGGCTGACCTCGCAGGCTCGAACAACACGATGATTAAAGGTGCTGCAGACTTCGATGAAGATCCAGCAGGCCGCAACATCTGGTTCGGCGTCCGTGAATTCGCAATGGCAGCTGCCGTCAACGGTATGGCACTCCACGGTGGTGTCCTTCCTTACGGCGCGACATTCTTCGTCTTCTCAGACTATTTGCGTCCAGCGGTACGACTCGCGGCCCTCATGGGAATCCCATCGACGTTCGTCTTGACACACGATTCAATCGCGGTCGGCGAAGACGGCCCGACACACGAACCGGTCGAGCACTTGATGAGCTTCCGTGCGATGCCAAACTTGTCTGTTCTCCGTCCGGCTGACGGAAAAGAGACGATTGCGGCTTGGAAGCAAGCAATCACAACGAAATCATCACCGTCACTTCTCGTCTTGACGCGTCAAGCGTTGCCAGAACTCGAAGGCACGTCGATTGAAGAAGCGGCTAAAGGTGGCTACGTCGTCGCCGGTAACTCGAGCGAGGCGGACGTCCTCCTTCTCGGTACAGGTTCTGAAGTACACGTCCTCGTCGAAGCTCGCGAAGCACTCGCGGCTGACGGCGTGAACGCGGCTGTCGTCTCGATGCCTTCGTGGGAATTGTTCGAAGCACAGTCAGCAGAATACAAAGAATCGGTCCTTCCTTCGTCAATCACGAAGCGTGTCTCACTTGAAGCGGGCGCGACACTCGGCTGGTACAAATACGTCGGATTCGGCGGTAAAGTACTCGGAATCGACAAGTTCGGTGCCTCTGCCCCTGGGGATCTCCTCATGAAAGAATATGGCATGTCGGTCGACAACGTCGTCGCTGCTGTCAAATCACTTTAATCGCTTACTATCAGTGGTGGCCCGGAGTTTTGGGTCACCACTTTTTTTACAGACGACTAGCGAATTAGCGTAATATAGTGTATAGTAAAAAACGATGTTTCATATGGTAGAGGAGGTTAAGCCTTGAGTACATTATTCTGGATTCTTCTGATCGTGGCAGCACTAATCGGGGGTATTGCGATCGGTTTCTTTATCGCTCGTAAATACATGATGAACTACCTCGAACAGAACCCACCGATCAACGAAGATATGATTCGTACATTGATGATGCAAATGGGTCAAAAGCCGTCACAGAAGAAAGTCAACCAAGTGATGCGCGCCATGAACGTTCAAATGAAGAACGAAAAGAAATAAACCGGATCGACCGAAGCACTTTGCGCCCGCAAAGTGCTTTTTGTATCCATTTTTTGTTAGACAATCGAACAAACTTTCGCTAATCTAAAAGAATAGTCTGAATTCAAGACAACATAGGGGGTGTTTCAGATTCGTGTATTCAAACAATTGGCTTGGTTCTTCAAGCTCGAATGGCGGACGTATGCGCTCGGTATCGTCCTACTCATGTTCGTTGCGGCGCTCGAACTCGTGCCGCCACGCATCATCGGCCGAATCGTCGATGAGATCAACCGAGAATCGCTCGAAACAGATTTATTGTGGATGTTGCTCGGCGGGCTCGCGGCCGTCGGCATCGGAAACTATGTGGCCCGCTTCTTCTGGCGGTACTTCATCTTTGGGGCTTCAATTCGGCTCGGTCGGATGTTGCGGAGTCAGCTCTATCGCCATTTCACCGATTTAGATCAACGTTTTTATAAGAAGTCGCGGGTCGGGGATTTGATGGCCCATGCGACGAACGATGTCCAAGCCGTCTCGACGACGGCGGGTGCGGGGATTTTGACGCTCGTCGACAGCATTACCATGGGGACGTTCGTCATCATCACGATGGTGACGACGATTAGTTGGAAGTTGACGGTCGTAGCGCTGTTGCCGCTGCCGATCATGGTCGCGTTAACGACACGATACGGCAAACTATTACATAATCGGTTCGGGGTCGCTCAGGCGGCGTTCTCCGAACTGAATGACAAAGTCCAAGAGAGCGTCAGCGGTGTCCGGGTATTGAAATCGGCCGGGGAAGTCGGCCGCGACGTCGACTCGTTCGAGAAGTTATCCGACGAGGTCATGGCGAAGAACGTCCGCGTCGCCAAAATCGATGCCCTATACGACCCGACCATCTTCGGAATCGTCGGCCTCTCGTATATCCTATCGATTGGCTATGGTGCCTATTTGATTGAACAAGGCGAGCTGACAATCGGTCAAATCGTCAGTTTCACGGCGTATCTCAGTTTGCTCACTTGGCCGATGCTTGCGTTCGGCTGGCTGTTCAATATCGTCGAACGCGGTCGTGCGTCTTATGACCGAATCGAGCGAATGCTCGCCGTCAAACCTGAGATTCAAGATGACCCGATGGCGGCGACGAAACTTGCCCATTCGGAGATTGAGGCGGACATTCATGCCTTCCGCTATGACGAGACACCCGTCTTACAAGACGTGTCGTTCCGAATCGAACGCGGTCGCACGCTCGGGATTGTCGGACGGACAGGCTCCGGTAAAACGACAATCGTTCGGTTATTGACGCGGGAGTATGACGTCCATGACGGCACGATTAAAATCGGGGGTATCAATATCCGACAGGTGAAAAAGTCACTTCTGCTCGACAAGGTCGCCGTCGTCCCGCAAGACCACTTCTTGTTCAGCGACTCGATTGCAAACAATATCGCGTTCGGTAAACCGGAAGCAAAACTTGACGAGATTATGGAAGCAGCTAAAATCGCCGAAGTGCATGATGACATCATGCGGTTACCAGAAGGTTATGCCACGCTTGTAGGCGAACGGGGCGTGACGCTATCGGGCGGCCAAAAACAACGCATCTCGATTGCACGTGCCCTCATGATCGAGGCAGACGTATTGATTCTAGACGATGCTCTCTCCGCCGTCGATGCGAAGACGGAAGAAGCGATCATCGAGCATTTCCGGGCCGGGAATCCCGATCAATCTCGGTTGATTGTCGCGCACCGACTGTCTGCGGTCGAGCACGCCGACGAGATTCTCGTTCTCGAAGACGGTCGTATCATCCAACGGGGCCGGCATCAGGACTTGATTCGCGAACCGGGATGGTACAAAGATACGTATGATCGTCAACAGCTCGAAGCAATCGTAGAAGGGGGTGGCCACCATGAAGCATGACGTTCAGGAATGGGCGGTCATCAAACGTCTATTGGCGTATACGAATCGTTACTCACGCCCACTCAGTCTCGCTTTCGTCTTTTTGTTGCTCGCCACCGGTGCGAAGCTCGCGGGACCGTTTTTAATCAAGGTCTTTATTGATGAGTTCGTGACGCCAGGCGTCTATCCGACGAACTGGGTCGTCACATTGCTCGTCGTTTATTTGGTCTTGCATGTGTCGGCGATCATCTTCGACTATTTACAGTCGATTTCATTCCAAAAAATCGCCTTAAAAATCGTTCAAAACATTCGGATGGATATTTTCCGTCACGTCATGGGCATGCGGCTCGCCTATTTCGACCGGACGCCAGCAGGCGTACTCGTCTCGCGGATTACGAACGACACCGAGGCGGTCAAGGAGCTGTACGTCGGGGTGATGAGTACGTTCGTCCAATCGGCCGTGCAGCTGCTCGGGACATACGTGTTCCTTTACATCCTCGAACCGACGCTCGCAACGATGGGGCTTGTGCTCGTGCCGTTGTTCTGGCTCATCATCTGGGTGTATCGTCGCTACTCGACAAAGTACTTCGCGCAAGTGCGTGATCTGCTGTCACAATTGAACGGACAGTTGAATGAGTCGATTAACGGGATGGGAATCGTTCAACAGTTTCGTCAAGAAGAGCGGCTTGTCCGCCAATTCGAAGAGACGAACGAGGCCCACCAAGAAGCACGTTATCGGAACTTGAAGCTCGACAGTATGTTGTTGCGACCGATTATCGAATTGTTGCTCGCCTTCTCCATCATCGGGCTGCTCGGCTATTACGGCGTCTTGTCAACGACCGAGCAAGTACAAGTCGGGGTCGTCTACGCCTTTATCAGCTATATCGAACGAATCTTCCGTCCCGTGCTCGATATCATGCAACGCTTGAGCGAATTTCAACAGGCGGTCGTTTCGGCGGACCGAGTTTTCAAAGTCTTGGACACGGATGAACCGGCCCCAGGAAAGAGCTTAGAGGGAACGGCTGAAATTGGCTCCGGAGAAGTACGCTTCGAAAACGTCACGTTCAGCTATGACGGAGAAGTCGACGTATTGAAACATATCTCGTTCGTCGCTAAGCCGGGAGAGACAGTCGCACTCGTCGGTCATACCGGGAGCGGGAAGAGTTCAATCATCAACTTGTTGACCCGGTTCTATCCGTATCAATCAGGACAAATCACGATTGATGGGCATCCGATCGAGCAGTTCGAGGAAGCCGAGCTTCGAGCCAAAGTCGGCCTTGTGCTCCAAGACCCGTTCTTGTTCACGGGGACGATCGAGGACAACTTAAAACTATTTAACCCGACAATCGACTCGGACAAAGTTCGGGAAGCAGCTGAGTTCGTCCAAGCCCATACGTTCGTCGAGAAACTCGAGGCCGGCTACGGGCATACGGTCGGTGAACGGGGGGCGACGTTCTCGAGCGGGGAACGGCAATTGCTCGCGTTCGCCCGGACGGTCGCCCGGGATCCGAAAATCTTGATTTTGGATGAGGCGACGAGTTCGATTGATACCGAGACCGAGGAGCGCGTTCAGCTCGCCCTCGAGCGGATGAGACGTGGTCGGACGACGATTGCCATCGCACACCGGCTCTCGACAATTCAAGATGCCGACTTGATTCTCGTCCTCCATCGAGGTGAAATCGTCGAACGAGGTAATCATCAATCGTTATTGAAACAAGACGGGCTCTACAAAAAGATGTATGAACTTCAATCAGGCCAACATCTGATGTCATAAATTACAAAAAAAGACGCCAATACCGGCGTCTTTTTTTCCATGGAAAAGGCTCTCCACAAATGTAATGCGGAGAGCCGTTCATTTAAAAATTTAGGTGTTCTGAAGCATGTATAGCCAGGACGTGACGTGTGATCAGCTTGTCTAACTCTTGGCTGACGTGAATCACTTCAGGAGACGTCCAACTGTGCTGTGAAGCGATTTCGTACAGTTCATCGCGTTTCTGTTCAATGGCATAATGTAAGTTTTCAGCTGTGATGACCGCCACGGTGTTTCCCCCATCATTATAAAGTCAAAAGTGTTACTTAAGAATATCCAAATCTTAGCATCTAACACTACTGTTTACAAGTTTCATTTCCATTTCAAAGATTACAATTTCAATCAAACAATCGTTGCAGAAAAAGATGCGAGCATTTTGAAAAGGTTTTCGCTATAATGGGGCTGAAAGGTGGAAGATCGCATGGAAGTTACCCTTTGGCTCGCATTTGGGGCGGGCGTCTTGTCATTTTTGTCTCCGTGCACGCTACCGTTGTATCCAGTCTTTTTATCGTATATCACTGGGGTCTCTGTCTCTGATTTGAAGAGCGAAGGACTGCGGCAGCGCACGGCATGGTTTCATACGTTCTCATTCCTCTTCGGTTTCTCTATCGTCTTTCTCGTGCTCGGTTTGTCGACCTCGCTGATTGCCGACGTGTTCATTCAATACAAAGATAGTTTGCGCATGTTCGGTGCCATCCTTATCTTCGTATTTGGTGTCTTCTTGGCAGGTCTCTGGCAACCACGTTTTATGATGCGCGAAAAAAAACTCGCATTAGGAGAGCGCAAGAGCGGCTATTTTGGGACGGCACTCATCGGAATCGGATTCGCAGCAGGGTGGACACCTTGTACCGGACCGATTCTTGCTGGCGTCATCGCCCTCGCGGCGTCGAACCCGAGTCAGGGAATGGGCTATATGTTGGCATACGTCATCGGCTTTGCCATCCCATTCCTCGTTATGGCCGGTTTTGTCGGCAAAATCAAGTACTTGGCACGCAATAGCGCCAAGGTAGCAAGATTCGGAGGCTATTTGATGATGGCTTTCGGCGTCGTATTATATTTTGATGGCATGAACCGCTTCGCTGCTTGGATGAGCGAATTAGTAGGATTCACCGGATTTTAAAGGGGTTGACCGAATGTCGATATTTTGGGGATCGACCCTCGTCGCACTGATGATGGGCTTGATTGCGAGCTTCGTTCGCGTCAAAGCGTCAGCACGTCCGACGAATGCGAAAAAGATTTTGATTCCGCCGCTGGCGATGTCGACGGGCATGTTACAATTTCTCGTCCCGGCGTTTCGGCTGACTTGGCTCGAGGTCGGAGAGGCGCTGATCGTGGGATTGATTTTCAGCGTGTTCCTCATCAAGACGTCGAATTTCGAGAAACGTGACGGAGAGGTGTACTTGTCCCGTTCGAAAGCGTTCTTCATCGTCGTGTTTGTCTTATTGGCCATCCGGACGGTCATGAAGGCGTTCCTTGGCGACGAGGTCAACATATTCGCGACGGGCGGCCTGTTCTACTTGATCGCCTGGGGCATGATTGTCCCATGGCGCATCGCCATGTATCAAAAGTACAAACAAATCGTAGCATCATAAACGGCGTCCCTTGCGAGGGACGCCGTTTTGTCGATTAAGAAGATTTTTTGGTCATGGCTGCCTCGGTCTCGGCATCGATTCCGGTGTTGGCCTTGACGAGAATCCGTTCGAAGTTTCCGGCGACTTCATCTGACTTCGTCACGTACGTCCCGACGATAGCGGCGAGGAAACCGAGCGGGATCGACACGATGCCCGGATTCGTGAGCGGGAACAGAGCCTCACCGATAAAGATGGCGGAACCGTCCGGCGCCCATACGTTCGGGCTGATGGCGACGAGGAAGAGTGACGAGAACAAGCCGACAATCATGCCGAACACGGCTCCTCCGGTGTTGAACCGTCTCCAGTAAATCGTGAACAAGATGACCGGCAAGTTCGCACTGGCGGCCACGGCGAAAGCGAGCGAGACGAGGAAAGCGACGTTCATCGACTGTGCGAAAAACGCGAGTCCCATCGAGACGAGGGCGACAGCGATCGAAGCGATGCGGGCAGCCGTGACTTGTTCTTTCTCAGTCGCTTCCCCCTTACGGACGATATGTCCATAGAAGTCGTGCGCGAATGCCGAGGCGGCCGAAAGGACGAGGCCGGCGACGACGGCAAGGATCGTGGCAAATGCGATTGCCGCGACAAAGGCGAACAACAAGTCGCCGCCGAGCACTTGGGCCAGAAGCGGTGCGGCCATGTTGCCGGCCGGGTTGGCGGCGATGATGGCATCCGAGCCGACGAATGCGGCCGCCCCGAATCCGAGGAAAATCGTCAATATGTAGAACGCACCGATGACCCATGTCGCATAGACGACGGATTGGCGTGCCGTCGGCGCATCCTTGACCGTGAAGAAACGGATGAGGATGTGGGGCAGACCGGCCGTCCCGAGGACGAGCGCCAAGTTTAGCGAGATCGTGTCGAGCGGAAGCTTGAACTTGTTGCCCGGGTCCAAGAAACTGTCGCCGAGCGGCGTCGCCTTGCTCACTTCCGAGAACATGGTGAAGACAGAGAAGTCAAAGCGAGCGAACACGAGAAACGAGATGATGGCGGTCCCGATCATCAATAGCACAGCTTTCGTGATCTGTACCCATGACGTCGCGGTCATCCCTCCGAAGACGACGTACACCGTCATCAAAATCCCGACGACGACGACACTCGTCGTGTATGGGATGCCGAGCAATAACTCGATGAGCGCGCCGGCCCCGACGAGCTGGGCGATCATATAGAAAATCGAGATGACGATGGCGTTCATGGCGGCGACACCGCGCACGCGCGGTTTGTTGAATCGAGCCGCAATCATATCGGCCATCGTATACTTGCCAAGGTTACGGAGCGGCTCGGCGACGAGATAGAGCACGACGAGATAAGCCACCAAGAAACCGATTGAATAGAAGAAACCGTCAAATCCGGCGAGGGCAATCATCCCGGCAATCCCGAGGAAAGAAGCTGCCGACATATAGTCCCCGGCGATGGCGAGCCCATTTTGGAAACCGGTCAACCCTCCATCGGCCGTATAAAAGTCGCTCGCGGTCTTCGTTTTACGAGCGGCGAAGAACGTGATGACGAGCGTGAGCCCGACAATCGCGAGGAATAATAAAATAGCGGTCCAGTTCATCGGTCGTCCTCCTCTTGTTTGATGGCGGTGACGAGTTCGTCAAACCGACGGGCCCGGCGGCTGTACATCACACAGAACGTCCAGGTCATAAAGAATTGGGCGAAGGCGAGCACCCAGGCCCATGTGATGTCTCCGGCGACCGGGATATTCAAAAAGGTGAAGTAACTTGTCGAGATTGGCAACGTGAAGTAGAAGATAAGGGAGAAGATGATGGATGGAACAATGAACCGATTCTTTTCTCGCATCAGTTTGTGAAACGTCTGGCTCTCGACAATCGCTTCGGCGGAGCGGGTACTGTCGGTTTGCGTGACATGTGTGACATCATGCATATAAAAACCTCCTTCGGCATCAAGATACGTACATTATAGAAATGTAAATAAAGGAAAAGCTATCCATTTTTTATTGCAGAAAACGAAATTGTTATACTAATATTGGTCATACCACTTTAATGTAAGCGTTTCCAATATTGTCTATATTATGAACATTATCTTTAGATAGTTATCACTCGTGAAAAGGGTACTTTTGACCTATTAGTCGTATGGCACAATTTCGTAAGCAGGAGACATAATCAGTCGGCTACGATGAGTCGACATCAAGGGGTGAACAAAAAGACGCCAGGCACATGTCCTGACGTCTCGTCTCATTGTTGGAAGTAATGTTGATACACTTTCCAGTCGATTTGCTCTTCTTCAAGTGCCTTCTTTAAGAACTTATGGTCCCGCTTCGGAGTTGCGGCGATATAGCCTTTGACGACGAGCTCGGTCGTCATTTCACGTGCTCGGGTCTCGAGGGCGAATTGTCCGATCTTACCGGCGATCTTGCGGATGGCGACGTCGCGGAACAGCTCTGGTACCGGCGTGACGAGGCGGTCGAGCAACGTTCGCGTCTCCGGCGTCCATAAGTGGCGTGTCTTGTCGATGTAGTCATCCTCGATGTCGAGGAGTGAGCGTCCGTCTTCTTTTGGCATTCGTTTCAAAAATTTACGGAACATAAAGTAACCGCCGATCGACATTAACCCGATCATCACGAATCCCCAGAAGACAATGAAATACATCATCAAGTTTTCTGGCATCGTCTTTCCCCCGTTCTGTCATTTCACGATCATTCAAGCTAAGTATACAAAAAAGGGGCGCGATACAAAAGCTACAGCTATCCGTTCCCTACTATAAAGATGGACGAAACGGGCCGGTTTCGTTAGAATAGATAGCGTTGCAGTGAGCAAGACATCGTATAAATCGTATTGTCCAGAAAGGAAAGAGCCATACATGAATCAATTAAAACAAGAAGTTGAGAAGCGTCGTATTTTCGGCATCATCTCGCACCCGGATGCAGGTAAGACGACGCTGACGGAGAAGTTGCTCCTCCACGGAGGCGCCATCCGGGAGGCGGGGACGGTCAAAGCCCGCAAAAATTCCAAGCATGCCAAGTCGGACTGGATGGAAATCGAGAAACAACGTGGGATCTCGGTCACCTCGTCGGTCATGCAGTTCGTCTATCAAGATAAGGTCGTCTCAATCATGGACACGCCCGGACACAACGATTTCGGGGAAGACACGTACCGTGTGTTGACGTCGGTCGATAGCGCCGTCATGGTCATCGATGCGGCCAAAGGGATTGAGACGCAGACGAAGAAATTGTTCCAAGTCTGTCGGATGCGGGGGATTCCAATCTTCACGTTCATGAACAAATTGGACCGCCAAGCGAAAGACCCGCTCGAACTCATGGAAGAGCTCGAAGAAGTGCTCGGGATGCCTTCGGTCGCCGTCACGTGGCCGATCGGGAGCGGGATGCAGTTCGAAGGGGTGTACGACCGCCTGAAGAACGAAGTCCACTTGTTCCGGGGTGAGAAAGGGACGCTCACGTTGAACGAGGACGGCGTCAATGACCCGATTCTCGCCGATTATTTAACGGAAGAGAACTTGACGAACCTTCGAGATGAAATCGATCTTCTCGACGGTGCCGGCAATGAAATCGAAGTCGATGCGATTCAGCACGGGAAATTGACTCCGGTCTTTTTCGGGACGGCCCTCGTCGACTTCGGCGTGACATCGTTCTTGAACCACTATCTCGCCATGTCACCGGCCCCTGAGGCCCGTAAGTCGAATGTCGGTCCAATCGACCCGACGTCAGAAGACTTCAGCGGCTTCGTCTTCAAGATTCAAGCGAACATGAACCCGGCCCACCGTGACCGCATCGCCTTCGTCCGCATCTGTTCGGGCGTGTTCGAGCGCGGCATGGACGTCACACTCACGCGGACAGGGAAGAAAATCAAATTGAGTCAATCGACGCAGCTCATGGCCAACGACCGGGAAACGGTCGATCAGGCGTTCGCTGGAGACGTGATCGGGATTTACGATTCGGGGACATACCAAATCGGCGACACGATCACGACGTCGAAACAGAAAATCGCGTTTGAGGCGTTGCCGACGTTCCCGCCTGAACTGTTCATGCGCGTCTCGCCAATCAACTCGCTCAAGTCGAAGCATTTCCACAAAGGTGTGGAGCAGCTCGCCCAAGAGGGAGCAATTCAAGTGTATCGCAACGAATACAACGAGATTTATCTCGGTGCGGTCGGTCAACTCCAATTCGAAGTGTTCGAGTATCGCTTGAACAACGAATACGGCGTCGACATCCGTATGGAGCCGGTCTCGTACAGCGTCGCACGTTGGGTGAAGGACAAGGAATTGAAGGCGCTCAAGCCCTTCCAGGACTCACGCAACATGCTCGTGACGGATCGTTGGGAGCGTCCTGTGTTCTTGTTCGCCAACGAGTTCACGTTCGATCGCTTCAAAGAACGGTATGAAGATGAGCTCACGCTCGTCGACGCTCTCGACGTCAACGTCGAGATTGGCGCAGAATAATGATTGAAGACGGCTCTTGTCCAAGGGCCGTCTTTTCATGTTTCAGTGAGTCTGACGCTATTGATAAGTTTTACTTATGACTAATTTGTGACGGAATGTATTTTACGTCACGCTATAGTTGTATTATGATAAACATGTGATAAGTAAGCGATTACGGCACGTGCCGGCATCGCCGCTTTCAAAAAGGGGGATATCGTATGGAACAGACGAACGTATTAGACGCTTTCAAATCTCGGACGCAGTTCGAGGTCAATGGACAAGCGTACGATTATTACCGGCTTAAAAAGCTTGAAGAAGAAGGGGTGACGGAACTTAGTCGACTTCCGTACTCGATTCGCGTATTGCTCGAATCTGTGCTTCGCCAACAGGATGGCCGTGCCATCACGAAAGAACATGTCGAGAACTTGGCTAAATGGGGTACTGCCGAAGTTTCGAAAGACATCGATGTTCCGTTCAAACCGGCTCGTGTCGTTCTTCAGGACTTTACGGGTGTACCGACGGTCGTTGACCTCGCCTCACTTCGCAAGGCGATGGCTGATCTTGGTGGAGACCCGAACAAAATCAATCCTGAAATCCCGGTTGACCTCGTCGTCGACCACTCGGTCCAAGTCGATGCGTACGGTTTTGCCGGCGCACTCATGAAAAACATGGACATCGAGTTCGAGCGTAACGAAGAGCGCTACAAGTTCTTGCGTTGGGCCCAGACGGCGTTCGACAACTATCGCGCCGTTCCGCCTGCGACAGGAATCGTTCACCAAGTCAACTTGGAGTACTTGGCGTCGGTCGTCCTCGAGAAGAATGACGGAACGGGCAATGTCGCCTATCCAGACTCGCTCGTCGGAACGGACTCGCACACGACGATGATCAACGGTCTCGGCGTCCTCGGTTGGGGTGTCGGTGGAATCGAAGCCGAGGCGAGCATGCTCGGACAACCGTCTTACTTCCCGGTACCAGACGTCGTCGGCGTCAAAATCATCGGTGAAGTCAATCCGGGTGTCACGGCGACAGACGTCGCGCTCGTCGTCACAGAGATGCTCCGTAACGAGAAAGTCGTCGGCAAGTTCGTCGAGTTCTTCGGTCCATCGCTTCACACGATGCCGCTCTCAGACCGGGCAACGATTGCCAACATGGCGCCTGAGTATGGTGCGACTTGTGGCTTCTTCCCAGTCGATACAGAGACGCTCAACTATATGCGCACGACAGGTCGCCCAGAAGAATTGATCGACCTCGTCGAAGCCTACTCGAAAGCGAATGACTTGTTCTACACACCAGATCAAGCGGACCCGTCGTTCACGAAGACGCTCACGCTCGACTTGTCGAAAGTACAACCGTCGCTTGCAGGACCGAAACGTCCGCAAGACCGTATCAACTTATCAGACCTTCAGACAGCGTTCGTCGATAGCGTGACGGCACCAGCAGGGCACAGCGGCTTCGGTCTCGAAAAATCCGAGCTTGAGAAGAAAGCAGCTATCAACTACGCAGACGGCTCTGTCGACATGCGCACGGGTGACGTGGCGATTGCAGCCATCACAAGCTGTACGAACACATCAAACCCATACGTCATGGTCGGAGCAGGTCTCGTCGCGAAGAAAGCCGTCGAACGCGGTCTCACGGTTCCAAAATTCGTGAAGACGTCGCTCGCACCGGGCTCGAAAGTCGTTACCGACTACCTTGACAAAGCCGGTCTCACGCCATACCTCGACCAACTCGGTTTCAACACCGTTGGGTACGGATGTACGACATGTATCGGAAACTCGGGTCCACTCGACCGCGAAGTCGAAGAAGCGATCACATCGAACGATTTGCTCGTCTCATCGGTCCTCTCGGGGAACCGTAACTTCGAAGGCCGAGTCCATCCGCTCGTCAAAGCGAACTTCTTGGCGTCACCGCCACTCGTCGTCGCTTACGCGCTCGCCGGATCAGTCAACTTCGACATCATGAACGAGTCGTTCGGAACGGACAAAGATGGCAACGAGGTCTTCTTCAAAGACATCTGGCCATCAAACGATGAAATTAAGATGGTCGTTCAAGATGTCGTCTCACCAGAAGCGTTCCGGAAAGAGTACGACACGGTGTTCACAGGGAATGAGCGTTGGAATGCCCTCGACGTGCCAGAAGGCAACTTGTATGACTTCTCGGACGATTCGACGTATATCCAAAACCCACCGTTCTTCGAAAACCTCGAGCCAGAAGCGGGAGAAGTACATGCGTTGAACGGACTCCGCGTCATCGGGAAGTTTGCTGATTCGGTCACGACCGATCACATCTCACCAGCTGGAGCATTCTCGAAAACGACACCAGCCGGCCAATACCTTCAATCGAAAGGTGTCGCACCGCTCGACTTCAACTCGTATGGCTCACGCCGCGGGAACCACGAAGTCATGATGCGCGGTACGTTCGCGAACATCCGTATCCGTAACCAAGTCGCACCTGGCACTGAAGGCGGCTTCACGACGTACTGGCCGACTGGCGAAATCATGCCGATGTACGATGCAGCCATGAAGTACAAAGAGCAAGGCACAGGCCTTGTCGTCTTCGCTGGAAACGACTACGGTATGGGCTCGTCACGTGACTGGGCAGCCAAAGGGACGAATTTGCTCGGCATCCGTGCTGTCATCGCGCAAAGCTTCGAACGGATTCACCGCTCGAACCTCGTCATGATGGGCGTATTGCCACTTCAGTTCATGGACGGGGAGTCAGCTGACTCACTCGGACTCACAGGCGAAGAAGCAATCGACATCCAAGTCGACGAGTCAGTCCGCCCACGTGATATCCTGAACGTCAAAGCAACACACGAGAACGGCACAGTGACCGAGTTCAAAGTCATCGCGCGCTTCGATTCAGAAGTCGAGATCGATTATTACCGTCACGGTGGCATCTTGCAGATGGTTCTCCGCAACAAATTGAAATAAGCAACATAGCCTTCCTTTGCAAAAAGGAAGGTTTTTTTTGTGAATATGCGAATAAAAGGTGAGAGGATGACTCATATCGGGAAGAGAATGGGGAGAGGGGGGAGTGTATGGAACGACAGACGAAATCAGGTAAAAACTGGTGGCAACGGCTGACGCAAAAAGAGGAAGTGCCGGAGGAAGAGTTCGACCTCACGCTTCCGCAGTTGCGAGAAGCCATCCATGAATATGAACAGACGTTACCGAAAGGCGTCAATCGCACGGTCTTGCTCGACGAAACGCAAGAAATCGATTTGGCTCGACTGAAAAAACACTTGCCCGGTAAACCGAGACAGCGGTTCTATATGTCAAAAGAGACGTTTCATATCGTCCCTGAGGACGAACGGGAATTGGTCTATGAGATGGATCAAGTACAACGGGCGCTCGATTTATACTTTGAACAAGAAAAAAAAATACCGTTTCGAAAATTTCAACAGACACTGCAATTGGATTTGACTCGATTACGTGAAGGCGGCTACTTGAAAGTACTGCCGAAACGGCCCTATTACGTCGTTGACGAGACGTTAATCGTGTCCTTGGAACCGAAACCGCCAGAGTGACGACACGCCATCGTCACTTTTTTTGACATGGTCGTCCGAGCACGTCGCGGGGTTGAGTCTGGTTTACAAACTATGTTACGGTGGAAAACGTATATGAAAATAAGAAAATTGAATAGGAGTGAGATTATGGAAAGGAAAAGCCAAGTGACGACCGTTTTTCTCGTTTCAGCCATCATTACGGTCTTATTCACGATCTGGGGTGTCATCCCAGAGAGCGTCCTCGGTAACGGCAGTCTCTTGAACGTGACGACGAAACTGCAGGGCTGGCTCTCGAACGGCTTTGGCTGGTTTTATTTACTCAGTGCGACCGGAATTCTACTCGTCGCCATCTTTTTAATCTTCTCGAGGTTCGGGTCAATTCGACTCGGGAAAGATACGGATCGTCCGGAATTCGGGTATCTGTCATGGTTCGCCATGTTGTTCAGTGCCGGGATGGGGATCGGACTCGTCTTCTGGGGGGCAGCCGAACCGCTTTCACATTTTCACGCGCCGCCATTCGATTCGGGCACACCTGAGGGCGATGCCCGAACGGCGATGCAATATTCGTTTTTCCACTGGGGCTTGCACCCATGGGCGATTTACGCGATGATCGCGCTCGCCATTGCTTACTCAACGTTCCGGAAAGGGCGTCCGGCGACGATCGGGGAGACCATCGGCTCACTCGTCAAAGACCGCTACGAAATACCGGTCAAACGGACGGTCGATGTGTTGGCCATCATCGCGACCGCGTTTGGTGTGGCGACTTCGCTCGGCTTCGGGGCCCAGCAAATTGCTGGCGGGATTCACTTCTTGATTCCGAACGTACCGAACGCGTTCTCGACCCAATTGATTATCATTGCCGTCGTGACGGTACTCTATATGATCAGTGCCTCGACGGGGCTTGAGAAAGGGATTCGTATCTTAAGTAATACGAACATCTTTCTCGCCATCGTCCTCTTGATCGCAACGCTCATGGTCGGACCGAGTGCATTCATCCTCGATCTGTTCACACAGACGATCGGGACATATTTGCAACAGTTACCGTCGATGAGTTTCCGGACGGCCGCGTTTGAGCCGGTGGAACGCGAATGGATCAACGGATGGACGATTTTCTATTGGGCTTGGTGGATTTCATGGTCCCCGTTCGTAGGGACGTTCATCGCTCGTGTCTCAAAAGGACGTACGATTCGTGAATTCATCATCGGAATTCTACTCGTGCCGACCTCGTTCGGTCTGCTCTGGTTCTCCGTCTTTGGCGGTGCGGCCATCTGGGCTGATTTGAACGGTGGGGCAAACTTGATTGCAACGGTCAACGAAATCGGCACGGAAGTCGGTCTGTTCGCCTTGTTCGAGACGTTTGGTGGCTTTGGCACGATCCTTAGTGTCGTCGCCATTTTCTTAGTCTCTGTCTTCTTCATCACGTCAGCGGACTCGGCGACATACGTGCTCGGCATGTTGTCGACGAACGGAAAACTTGTGCCGCCGATGCGGATCAAGCTCATCTGGGGTCTCATTCAGTCATCGATTGCCGCTGTGCTCTTATACGTCGGTGGACTCGGAGCGCTACAAGCGGTCGCCATCCTGGTCGCTTTCCCGTTCATCTTCGTGTTAATTTTGATGATTGTCGCCTTGTTCAAAGATTTGTCTGATGAACCGGACGAACGGGACAAGTATATCGAAGCGTATAAGCAGGAAGAAGAAGATAAGCTCGGATAAAAGGAAAGGGTCTCGGTCGAGGCCCTTTTTTGGTTGTAAATGTTTTGCAGGACCCTCTCGCTAGTGTAGGATAGTAAGTGAAGAAGATTGGGAGGGCATTCTATGAAACAACATGTTAAAAAGCGATTGAGTTGGGTGATTTTTGCGGGAATCCTCATTGTCGGCGCCCTGCTCGCCTATAACTTTTACTCGATCATGAACTTGAATGACGACGAGGGCCGTGTCAACCGGGCCGAACCGTTTTATACATCCGTCGTAATCGGCTATGAAGAGAAAAAATTGCCTGAAAACGGCGAGACGTTGGAAGTTCGTGAATATGAAGTGACATACGATGAGGACGGTCACTTCGTGTCCGAGGTCGTGGAGGGCCCTAACGTTGGTGCCCGGGCCGAGTGGGACGGAACCGTTTATCGTGAGTTCAACCCGGACGGCGAGGAGACAAACAGTCAAGAGACGAGCTCCGGTGCCGTGGCTCCGCACCCATTCTTGTCGCGCGCGACGAATGAACAGATTCGTAAATGGCTCGACGATGGGACGCTCGGTTCGAGCGAAGGTGATGTCGATATCATCGGACGGACCGCGCAAGCGTTCGTCAAGAAAGAGTCACCTGAAGCTGTCCCGGCAGAATGGGTCGAAAAGTACCCATCGATATTCAGTGAAGACGACAATGAAGAAGCGGTCACGTATTACGTCGACGCGAACGAGCGAATCTTGCTCGCTGCCGAATCACGAAACAACGGGAAGTTGTTCCATTCGATTCGGATGACTTCTTTTGAATCACGATAATCCGGCGAGGAGCAGACTAAAACGTCGGCTCCTTTGTCGTCTAAAAAGGAGAATACTATGAAACAGATCACCTTGGATCAAGTGCAATCGGACTTGACAGCGTGGGAAGCGGGTGGACGCATCGAGGAAGCGGCGCTATTGTCTTACGCCCATTGGTCGCGCGCGACCGGCCACCGTCAAGAGTTGATTCGCACCTTGACGCTCCTCGCAACGAAACGGTTCGAAGCGCGCCAGACCATCGACCCGTTATTACATCGTTGGGTCAAGGAATTGGAGTCGCTCAACGCATTACCGCCAGCTCTCCGCGTCAGTCAATTATACGAAGTGTTGCGACGTCATAAACAACATTTGCACGTCGAATGGCCGAAATTACGTGAGGCGGATTACGCGTCGATGAAAGTCCAAATTTTAACCGAATACGAAGCGAAGACGTCGGAACTGCTCGAGCAACTTGAACAGCTTCACGACGAGATTGACCGTGCCAAATCCGACCTTCGGGACTCGGAATTCAAAGGACAGCTCGAGCGGTTATTCCTTGTCGTCATCGAGGCGATGCAAGAAGTGGCCGCACTCGAAGATGACACGGCCTCGCTCTTGGCATCGATGCAAGGCAATTACTTCAGCCGTGAGGCGTTCCACCGTTTCGGTGAGCGGGTCGGGCTCGTCAAACAGCGACTCGCCATGATCGTCGAACATTTGCCGGAACAGACGGAACAAGTTCGGTCGAGCGCGATTGAATCACTCGAGGCGATGATCGGGCTCACGGACGTGAAGCAACGTGTCAAAGCGTGGTACCGCTTCCTCTTGTTCCAAAAAGAACGGGAGAAGGCAGGCTTCTCGTCCAAACACCAACCTTCGCTCCATCTCGTGTTCACGGGAAACCCAGGCACCGGTAAGACGACGCTCGCGCGTCTCATGGCCGATATATATTTTGAGCTCGGTCTACTCGCTCGTCCCGACGTCGTCGAGGCGGATCGGTCGAGTCTCGTCGGCGCGTTCGTCGGACAGACGGAAGAGCAAGTCATGAACAAAGTGAAAGAAGCCGAGGGCGGAGTCCTGTTCATCGACGAGGCGTATGCGCTCAAACGTCAGGATGCGAGCGGGAGTGACTATGGACAGGCAGCCATCGATACGCTCGTCGCCGCGATGACGAGTGGTGAGTACGCTGGAAAATTCGTTGTCATCCTCGCCGGTTATCCGGAAGAGATGCGTCACTTTCTATTGGCCAATCCGGGACTACGTTCGCGTTTCCCGGAATCAAACCATTACGAGTTGCCGAACTACAGTGATGACGAACTCGTCGCCATCGGCGAGAAAGTGGCCGCGGAGAACAATTACGTCCTGACGGTCGAGGCGAAGCGCGCCTTGATTGCGCGGATTGACCGGGAACGGGTCGACGCCACGTTCGGGAACGCGCGCACGGTGCATAACATTTTGCTCGACGCCATGTTCAAAAAAGGGTCCCGCTTCGGTGCCGATGCTCCGCTCGACGAGATGGCCTTGTTGACGGAGCTCGATTTCGAGATGGATGCGACCGAGGACACGTCAGCCCCGACGCTCGACGACTTGGTCGGGATGGAAGAGGCGAAACGGCAACTGCGTGAAATCGAGGCGCTCGTCACGATTCAAAAACGGCGCCGCGAACTTGGATTGAAGACGGCTCCGGTCCAACTTCATGCCGCACTCGTCGGCAACAGCGGAACAGGGAAGACGACGTTCGCTCACCTGTATGCCCAACTGTTGAAGAAAACCGGTTATTTGAAACGGGGACACTTGAAAGTCGTCAGTCGGGCCGATCTCGTCAGTGGCTATGTCGGCCAGACCGCCCAGAAGACGAAAGCGGCCATCCGCGATGCGCTCGGCGGAGTGTTGTTGATTGACGAGGCTTATAGTTTGAACGGCGGACCAAACGATTACGGTCGTGAAGCAATCGATACGCTCGTCGACGAGATGCCGAAGCACGGGGACAACCTCGTCGTCGTCATGGCGGGATACGAGGCGCCGATGCGGCGATTGATCGAGTCGAATCCTGGACTGAGTAGTCGGATTAAGCGCACCATCCAGTTCGAGGATTACTCGACCGACCAACTCGTCGAGATTGCCAAGACGTATGCCGAGAAATTTGGCTATACGTATGACGAGACGGTGGAGCAAGCGCTTAAAGAGCGATTGTCTGGTATCGACCGGCCAAACGCGAGGACGGCGCTGTCGTTGATTGATGAAGCCATTGCGAGACAGTCATACCGTTTGATTGAAGGACAGGCTGAAACTGACGACTTGAATCATATTTTAGTAGTAGATATTAAGACCAAGTTATAATATAATGACCTTGAAAGCGAGGACGATTTAATGCATATGATTCAGATTCCGGTCCGCTACCAAGAGACCGACATGATGGGCATCGTCTATCATGCGAACTATTTAGTGTATCTCGAAATCGCTCGTACTGAATTATTGCGCGAGCTCGGGGTCGAATATAAAGACATGGAACAGGCGGGCTTCGTCTCTCCGGTGACGAACGTCTCGGTCGACTATAAGAAGAGCGTCACGTTCGGCGATACGGTCCACGTACGGGTATGGGTCGACAGCTATTCCAAAATCCGGACCGTCTATGGCTATGAGTTGACCGATCAAGACGGACATCTCGTCGGTTCGGCGAAGACGACCCACGTCGTCGTCAAACAGGGCGACTTCAAGCCGGTCCGTCTCGACCGCGAGTTTCCAGAATGGCATGACATGTATATGCGTGTCATGAGTCCCGTCACATAACAGTGGTTCTTTTGTACCGTCAGTATGGTATCATATCTTGACGGTATTTTTTGTACAAAGAAAGGGGAAGATCGCATGCGAAAACCATCTCTGTTGATGGTATGCTGCGCCTTGACGCTCACATTGGTGGGCTGTACCACAAGCGACCAAAGCAAAACGGAAGAAGCCGAGAACAAACCGGCCGACACCGAACAACAATCAGAAACTCCGGCCGATACGCCGAAGGATACAGAAGACGAAGTGGTTGCAGAAGCTCCGGCACCTGAAGCCGAGCCCCCGGCAGAAGACGAGCCTGCGGAAGAACCGGCAGCAGACGAACCTGAGGTCGAAGAAGTACCTGTTGTGGAAGCACCGCCTGTAGAAGAACCGGTCCAAACGCCGAGCCAGCCGCTCGAACAAAACGGGACGGCGAACGTGAAACTCGATACGCTCATCCTCGTCAATAAACAAATCGCCTTGCCGGCCGGTTACAAACCGACCGACCTCGTGACGGCGAATATCGATTTTGTCGACACGGCGTCCGGGGAGCGGAGAATGCTCCGTAAAGAAGCGGCACAGGCAATCGAAAAATTGATGGCCGGTGCGAAAGCGGCCGGAATCGATTTGAAAGGGACGAGCGCGTTCCGTTCATACGACTATCAAGTGCAATTGTTCAACGCCTATGTCGCCAAAGACGGAAAAGAACAAGCGATGAAGTATTCGGCGCCGCCGGGTCATTCAGAACATCAGACGGGACTCGCCATCGACGTCTCGAGCGCCTCGGTCGGGTATCAATTGACACAGAGCCTTGAGCAGACGAAAGAAGGCAAGTGGTTGGCCGACAATGCCCATACGTATGGGTTCATCGTCCGCTATCAACGCGCCTATGAGGCGGAGACGGGTTATATGTTTGAACCGTGGCACTTACGCTACATCGGGGTGGAGCATGCGACGAACGTTCATAAGACGAACGTCCCGTTTGAACGCTATCTCGAGCAATCCATGAATTAAGGGGAATCGCGATGCCTTATTTGACAGAAATCATCATTATCATCATCAGCTATCTACTTGGTTCAATCCCGTTCGCCCTCCTCGTCGGTAAGCTCGGCTATAAAGTCGATGTCCGCGAGCACGGGAGCGGGAACTTGGGCACGACGAACACGTTTCGCGTGCTTGGGAAGAAAGCGGGTACGATCGTCCTACTAGGGGATATGGGGAAAGGCTTGGTCGCGGCTTTATTGCCGCTCCTATTCGGGAGCGAAATGAGTCTGCTCCTCGCCGGGATTCCGGCCATCATCGGCCACTCTTATCCCATCTTCGCCAAATTCAAGGGCGGAAAATCGGTGGCGACGAGCGCGGGGATCCTGCTTGCTGCGTTCCCATGGTTTTTCGTCGTCGTCGTCGGCACGTTCATCGTGACGTTGCTTATTTCAAAGATGGTGTCGCTCTCGTCGATGGCCGCCTCTGTCGTCGGACTCGTGACCGTCGTCGCCTATGGCATCATCGCCAAAGACTGGTTGCCGCTCATCGTCATCGTCCCGCTCGCCTTGTTCATCATTATCAAGCACCGCTCGAACTGGCAACGAATCCGTGCCGGCACGGAACCGAAAGTGCCGCTGTTCCAAAAGCGAAAGTAACGATCGATGACCATCCTGCTCGATATACAGAGAAGGATGGTCATTTTTTTCATGTAAAAAACGAGAAGTTGAAACCTCAACCCTCATGATGAGGCTGTCTTTTTGTGGATTTCCGTTGATTTTTGCCGAAAAGTTCGAAAAAAGTGTTGGATTTGCCCGTTCTTTACTTTCTGTTTACGTTAAATTTACATCCGTTCGCTACACTGAAAAAGGAAGCGATATTTGCGGAGGAGGCAGGGAAGTGTCTTTAATTGGAGAAGAACGTAAACAAAAGATTGTTGAATGGATTGAGCGGGAAGGAAAAGTGAAGACGAGCGAGTTGATCGAACGGTTGAACGTCTCGGGGGAGTCGATTCGCCGCTACTTAGAAGAGCTTGAGAAAGAGCATCGCATCAAGCGGGTGTATGGCGGGGCGGTGCTCCATCAGAGCGTCTCGTTCCAACCGATGATGATCTCGAACATGGACGGGATTCGTCGCATCGCCTATACGGCGTTTCAGCTCGTCGAGGATGACATGTTGCTGTATATCGGACACGGCGTCGCCCCAGAACAAGTCGCGGCCAGACTTCGCGGACGAAATTTGACCGTCGTCACTCCGTCGCTCATGGTCGCCAAGGCGCTCTTTGAGCAACGCGCCAAGGGCGTGTTTACTGGCGATATCCAATTGCTCGGTGGGACGATTGATCCCAAACATCTCGTCACCGTCGGCGAGCACGTCCTGCAGCAACTGAAGGCGTATGTGTTCGATATGGCCTTCCTGTCCGTCGAGGGCGTCGATGCCTCACTCGGATTGACGTGTGATGCCCATGGTCTCTCGACCGTGACGCAGGCGGTCCTCGATCAATCGCGTCAATGTTATTTGCTCGCCGACCATACCCAGTTCAATCAACAAAAACGCTATCGGGTCTCCGACTTTTCAAAGGTGACGACCATCATCTCTGATTTTCCGGAACCGACGGATTGGAAGCGCGCCTTGGCGGAGCATGAGGTCGAGTGGCGCTTCGCACCATAAGGAGGAGGGATTTCATGATTGAAGTGATTGTGACGACATTGACCGAAGCCAAAACGGCGGAGCGGTTCGGGGCGGATCGGCTCGAATTGATTGCCGATTTGCCGGCCGGCGGGACGACACCGAGTTTCGGGACGATTCGTAACGTGCTCGAACAGGCTACCATTCCTGTCCACGTCATGATTCGGCCCCATGCGGACTCGTTCGTCTATAACGAGGAAGATGCAGAGACGATTTTGGCGGATATCGGTCTTTGCCGTGAACTCGGGGCCGATGGCATCGTCTTCGGAGCCTTGACGAGCGAAGGGCGTATCGATGAGGCGCTGCTCGGAGAAGTGATTAAACATAAAGGCGAGATGGTGCTCACGTTCCATCGGGCCATCGATGACGCGGTCGACTTGATGGACGCGATCACGGTGCTAAACGACTTCCCAGAAGTTGACCACGTCTTGACGTCCGGAGGACAAGCGACGGCACTTGAAGGCATAGACCGATTAAGTGCGATGCATGAGGTGGCGGAGATGAACATCCTCCCGGGTGCCGGCATCACGGCCGACAATGTGGCGCAACTGATCGACCGGCTAGGCGTTGATTTCGTCCATGTCGGAAGCGGGGTACGGACCGAGGGCCGCTTGGATGAGCACAAGTTCAAGGCAATCAAACAACAGATGGCACGCTAAAAACAGTCGGCTGACTGTTTTTTTGCTATAATGAAGAAAACGATACTGTAGGTGAAGTCATGCAATCATCAGTCTATAAACAATTTGCCCTTCGGATGTTGTCCGGCAACTGGGGCATCTCGCTGCTTGCGGTCGTGGCGACGATGCTCGTTCAGGCGGTCATCACGACGCAGCTCGATTTGGAATCGACCGACCCGAGCATCCTGTTCGTGTCAATCGGTCTGCTGTACGGTGCGACCGTCTTGCTCGCCCCGCTCGAACTTGGCCGCAACTGGGTGTTCCTCGATATCGCCAAAGCCGAGAAACCTTCATTCGGGCTCTTGTTCGATGCATTTGGTTCGCTCAAAGATTACGTCCGGGCGGTCACGTATTATGCCGTCTTTTATCTCGGGTTGAACGTGCTCATGTTGTTCTTGATCGTCCCGGGCGTCTGGTTCTATTTGACGTATCGGATTGTCCCGTTCGTGCTACGAGACCAACCGGAACTGTCTGCGTTTCAGGCGATGCGAGAAAGTCGGCGTCTCATGCGCGGCCATAAACGGACGATGCTGCGCTTGTATGCGAGTTTCATCGGCTGGTATGTGCTCGTCTTGTTCACGGGCGGATTGGCCTATATTTTCGTACAGCCTTATATCAACACGGCGCTCGCCGGGTTATATGTTGAAATCAAGGCAGCGACAGACGCAAACGAACAACCGGTCGGCTCATGAGCCGACCGGTTGTTTTTATGTTCCGTGCCGATCCGACTTTTGTGGGTCAGGAGCGTCACGAAACTCAGATTTCTCTTCTTTTGAGGCATGTTCATGCCATTTCTTCGCTTGTTCCGTGGCGATTGGAATCGCCTTTTGATCGGAGTAACCTTGGGCGAGCAAGGCGTTGGCGATATCGATGGCTTTCTTTTTGACGAGCGGGTCGAAGTTCTTCAGTGATTCCGGATAGTCTTTCATATTCCATGGCATCTGTAATCGCTCCCTTCTGTACTACTAATTCCACGAGCGGGACGATTCAAACGTCCTGATGCATGTAGTATTCGATGAGCGCCTGCGTCCCGTTCTCGCCGTAGCCGTTCTCTTCGAGGATGGAGTACAGTTTATACGCCAACTCGAGGCTCGGCAGTTTAATGTTCAACTGTTCGGCGCTCTCGAGGGCAAGTTTCATGTCCTTCAGGAAATGCTTGATGAAGAAACCAGGAGCATAGTCCTCGACAATCATCCGGGGAACAAGGTTCTCGAGCGTCCAGCTGCCCGCGGCACCGCCCCGAATCGTCTGGCGCAATTGATCGGGATTGAGCCCGGCCCGTTTCGTGAAGGCGAGCATTTCGGCGTTGCCCATCATGATGCCGGCGATTGCGATCTGATTGGCGAGTTTCCCATATTGGCCGCTTCCGGCATACCCCATCCGTTCAATCGATTGGCCCATCGCCTCGAACAGCGGTCGCGCCTTCGTGAAGGCGTATTCGCCGCCGCCGACGAGAATCGACAACGTCCCGTTCTTGGCACCGACGTCACCGCCCGTGACCGGTGCGTCGAGCGGGAGCAAGCTGCAGTCGATTGCGGCATCAGCGATCCGTTCGGCCAGGAGTGGCGAAGACGTCGTCATATCAATGACGAGCGTTCCTGGCTCAGCCGATTGCAAAATCATACCGTCCCCGAAATAAAGACTCTCGACGTCAGACGGATAGCCGACGATGGTGATGACGGCATCGGCGTTTTGACAGACGGCTTCGACCGAATCACACCAACGGACACCTTCCGCCAATAAATCAGCCGCTTTCTCTTTCGTCCGCGTATACGCTTGGACTTCGAATCCCGCCTTCATTAAGTTTCTGACCATCGATTGACCCATCACACCGAGTCCGATAAATCCGACTGTCTTCATAGTTGATTGCCTCCTAAAAGTTGTTGTTTCACGAGTCGTTCATAGAGCACGTTTTCCCGAAGCAAATCTTGATGTGTCCCAAGCCCGCTGATGCCACCGTCCTCGAGCACGACGATTTGATCGGCATGTTGGACGGTCGAGAGCCGATGGGCGATGACGAGTGTCGTCCGTCCTGTCATGAGACGGTCGAGCGCTTCTTGGACGACACGCTCGGATTCCGAGTCAAGGCTTGATGTCGCCTCGTCGAGCAATAAGATTTGCGGGTCACGTAACAGCGCCCGAGCGATGGCGAGCCGTTGGCGCTGTCCACCAGATAGCCGGACGCCGCGCTCGCCGATTTCCGTATCGAGCCCGTCCGGCATCGCCTCGATGAACGACCAGGCGTTGGCCATATCACAGGCGTGACGAATCTCATCCTCGGTCGCGGTCCGGGTCAAGCCGTATAAGATATTTTGCCGCACCGTCCCGGATAAGACGGGCGAATCTTGGGCGACGTAGCCGATGACTTGCCGCCATTCGTTGCGGCCGTAGGTTGAGATGTCCCGGTCCCCGTAATGGATGTGTCCGCTCGACGGAAGGTAGAACTGCTCGACGAGGGCGAACAGTGTCGTCTTGCCGGCACCGCTGCGTCCGACGATGGCTGTCGTGGCACCGAACGGGACAGTGAGGGACACGTCGTCAATCACGGGTTGCTCGCCATAGCGGAACGTCAGGCCCTCGAACGAGAGCGACGACTGTCGAATCGTCGACGGCTCATCCGTGTACGGTTCCGGCTCGATGGCGAGCAGTTCCGAGATTCGTTCGGTGGCCCCGCGTGCTTTTTGGAGCCGAGTGATAAACTCCGTCATCGTGATGAGCGGCGTGATGATTTGGAACAAGTACAGCATGAACGCGAGCAACGAACCGGTCGATAAGGCACCGGTCGAGACGCGATAAGCCCCGAAGCCGAGAATGGCGATCAGCATCGCCGTCAACGTGACGTTCAGGAGCGGAATCAAAATCGCTTGAATCCGTCCCTCGCGCACACCGAGGCCGAAGAGACGCTCAATGCGTCGTTTTCCTTCTGCGACCTCGACGGATTCGGTCGCCTGTGATTTGACGAGCCGGATCTCTCCGAGCAGTTCAGCGAAAAACCCGGACAAGTCACCGAGCTCATGTTGCGTCGCCTTGGCGATTTTCCGAAGTTTACGCCCGAGCGGGATGACGATAAGAAGTGTCGTCGGCACGGAGAACAAGATGACGAGCGTCATCTGCCAATCGAGCGTGAACAAGATGCCGACGGCGCCGATGACCGAGACGAACGACGTCAAGAGACGGACGCTCTGTTCGGACAAGAGCTGCTGCAACGTCGTCGTGTCGTTATTTAACCGTGAGACGAGATCCCCTGATTTGACGCCGTCATAGAACGGGATCGGGAGGGCGACGAGATGCTCCCATAACGTCGTCCGCAAATTGGCGACGACCCGTTGTCCGACGATATGTAGCCAATAAATCGAAATCGCACTCGAGACGACTTGGATGAGAAACGCCGTCACGAAGATGGCGACGAGGCGGGCGTCGAGCGCGGCCTCGCTCCAATTGTCGACGACGCGTTGCAAGATGAGCGGAATGGCGAGTGAAGCCATCGCTTGAAGCAATGAAATCAATACGGCACCGATTAACAGACCTTTCGGTGGTTGAGCGACACGGAACAAGCGCAGAAAGGCTTGCCATGTAGATGTGGACTCCATGATACGTCCCCCTTTCCTATTAACTTTCGCTGTTTCGAAAACAAGTGTCAAGACGTCGAATCGTACACCGGAATAATGCTAGAATGGAATCAGAGGTGAAGTCGCATGAAATGGATACATACGGCCGATTGGCATTTAGGTAAAATCGTCCACGGCCGCCATATGACAGAAGAACAACAAATCATTTTATTTGAGTCTTTTTTACACATCGTCGACGAGGAGAAGCCTGATGCCATCGTCGTCGCCGGTGATTTATATGATCGGGCCGTGCCGCCCGTTGAGGCCGTCGATCTGCTCGATGAGATGTGGCGCGCGCTCGTCCTCGAGCGGGGCATCCCCGTGCTCGCCATCGCCGGCAATCATGATTCGGCCGAGCGGCTCCAATACAGCTCCAAACTGTTGACGAAAGTCGGTCTCCATATCGTCGGGAAGGTTGACCCGGGCACAGGGCCGATTGTCGTGAACGACATCCCATTTTATTTGATGCCGTTCCTTGAGCCGGCGCGCATCCGTTATGCGTTCGGCGACGAGTCGATTCGGACCCATCATGACGCACTCGCCGCAGTCATTGACTCATACGGGGCGATTGAGGCACGCGCGGTCGCCGTCGGCCACAGTTTCGTCGCCGGTGGACTCGAGACCGATTCCGAACGGCAGCTGTCCGTCGGGACGGCAGGGCAAGTCGCCAAAGGATTATACGCGCCGTTCGGCTATACGGCACTCGGACACTTGCATAACCGTGACGCCATCCGCGACGACCGGGTCGCGTACAGCGGCTCGCTTATGAAATATTCGTTCTCCGAGGCGTCCCATGTGAAATCGATCGACGTCATCGAATGGGACGGGACATGGACACGCCGTCGGCGCCCGCTAAAAGCGCGACGCGATTTGCGCATTTTGACCGGGACGCTGAACGAGCTACTCGACCCGTCGTTTTATCAAGATGAGGCCGTCGACGACTATTTGAAAATCGTCTTGACCGATGAACGTGCGTTATTCGACCCGATGGCGAAGTTGCGGACCGTCTATCCGAACATCTTACACCTCGAACTCGAGTTGTTGCGTCGCCAAGACCAGACGTCCCGCTTCGAACGTGAGAAGCTCGAACGGCAATCGGTCGAGGATGTATATATGGACTTCTTTAAAGCCGTCCACGGCCGCGATGCCGATGCGACGGTGCAACGCTTCTTAGAAGGGGAGGAATCGATTTGAGACCGGAACAATTGACCATCACCGCCTTTGGTCCTTACGCCGAGACGGAACAAATCGATTTTACGCAGCTTGAAGGACGTTCGATGTTCGTCATCAGCGGCCGGACCGGTGCCGGAAAGACGACCATTTTTGACGCGATGACGTTCGCACTCTATGGCCGGGCCAGCGGGGCGCTCCGGAACGCCAGCGATTTCCGAAGCCAATATGCGGACCCGGAACGGAAGACTGAAATCGACTTCACGTTCACGATTCGCGACGAACGGTATCGGATCGTCCGCCAACCACAACAGCCGCACCCGAAAAACAAGACGCCGATTCCGCACGAGGCGGTGCTCTATGAATGGAAAGAAACATGGAAACCGTTGGCGACGAAAGTGAACGACGTCGAGCAGACGATTGAATCGTTGTTGCAGCTGAGCTATGAGCAGTTCAGTCAAATCTTGCTGTTGCCGCAGAACCAGTTCCGTCAGCTCCTCGATTCCGATTCGACGAAGAAGCAACAGATTCTGCAATCAATCTTCAAGACGGAGGCGTACCGCGCCTTTCAGGAGGATTGGATCGAACGTTACGGCAAGTACCGCAAACGAGTCGAATGGGCGGTCGAGACGACGCGTTTAAAACTGTTGGAACTCGAAGACGAGTCCGTCGAGGACATGTCGACCCGCAACTTGCCTGAAATCGTGACGTGGCTCGACGCCCGGGAGGAGCGACTCTTGGCGGCGCGGGACACGTTACAGACTCAGCGCCGGACTGGTGAGGATCGGCTCGAGGCGCTGCGCCGAGAAGTGAATCAGGCGACCGCGCTCGCCGAGTTGATGGATGAGCGGGACGTGCGCGCGACCGCGCTCCAAGCATTCCGCCAAGCGGCACAAGCACGCGAAGAACGCCAGGCGCTCATCTTGCGACTTGAACAAGTGGCGAGCGTCAGCCCGCTCTATCAACGTACCGAAACGGTGCGTCATGATATCGAACGGTTGACCCGTGAACGCGATGTATCCCGTCAACGAGACGAAGGCTACACGAGACAGTTGGAGGAGTTGAAGTCAGAAGCAGAGGCCATCACGACCATGCGCCAGGAGGCAGACCAAGCCACAAGTCGCGTCAATGCGATTGACGAGATGTTGCCCTATGTCGATGAATGGCACCGGGCCACTAGACGTCGGGATGACTTGAAACGCCGGTTGGAGCCGCTCAGTCTGTTCTCAGAAGAAGCGCGTCTCCAGGAGCTCCAAGCGACCGAAGGCGAACTTGCGGCTAAACTGGAACACGCACCGGCCCCAGACCAACTCGTCGAGGCCGAACGACTGTATAGTCAGCTCCAACATCAGGTTCGACTCGAGTCGAAAGTGGCAGAGGTCACGGAACGACTCGGTGCCTGTGAACGCAACGGGAAGGAAGTCCAACGACAATTCACCGCCCAGACGAAACAGGTCGACCAATTCGTCGAGGCCGAGCATGCGCTCATGGCCGACACGCTACGCGAGCATCTCGAAGCGGGGGAACCTTGTCCGGTCTGCGGTTCATTGACCCACGGACACGTCGAGCGAACGGGGACGTCCATCGACCAAGCCGGTCATCGCTCAGCCATCGAGACACTGAAACGGATTGAGGCCGACCTCCATGAAGCTCGGGCGGATTATCGGGCGCTCAAACGCCAACTCGATGAACTGATCCGTGAACGCGATCTGGCTCGACTTGAGTTGAAGCTCGATGGTGCGGCTGACACTGCGATGCAACACCAAGACGCCCGCATCCGTCAGTTGCGTCAAGAAGCCGAAGAACGACAACGGATGGAGCGTCTCCTGCGGTCGACCACAACCGAATTGAAGCAACTCGAGACGGCGAAGCGTGTGCAGGCTGAAGAACGACAGAAGTTGTTCGAACAGCTCCAAACCGTCCAAGAGAAGCTTCAGTCGATGCGTCAACCGGATGGGACGACGTTAGAGATGTTGCAGACCGAGCGGAATCAGCTCGCGACGCGACTCGCTCACATCGAACGAAACGTGGAGACGTATGAACGTCGGCTTGAAGAATTGAATCGATTGAAGTGGGGGGAAGCGGAGCGACTCCGTCTCCTTGGCGAACAACTCGAATTCGAACATGCTCGTCTTTCCGACGCGACGGCTGAACTGGAGGCCGCTCTCGAGAAGCTTGAGTTGACTGAAGCTGTGTTCAAGGAGTATCGCTTGCGCGTCGAGCAGCTGCCCGAACTACGCGAGCGCCAAGCGACTGAGCTTGAGGAAGGTGTCCGGCTCGAACACGCCGTCAAGGCGCTGAACGAGAAAATCGGGGACCGCCCGCGACCAGACCTTGAACGGCTCCAGGAGAAGTTGCACGAAGAGGGCCGTTCGTTCGAAACGCTGTCCGAACAACTCGTGACGGCGGACGGGCAATTGAAACGCCATCGTCACATCGTCGCCGAATGGAACGCGTTACGGGAGAAGACGGATGAGGATCAACGGAATCTGGAGACGGTCAAATTGATCGCCGACACCGGACGTGGCCTGAATCCGCAAAAATTGACGTTCGAGACGTACGTGCAGACGGCGTTCTTCGATCAAATTCTCCATGCGGCCAACGTCCACCTCGATCAAATGACGAGCGGACAGTTCCAATTAGAGCGAAAAATTGAGACGGCGAAAGGAAATGCCAAGTCCGGTCTCGAATTATTAGTCTTTGACGCCTATACCGGCCAGTCACGCCGGGTCCAAAACTTATCGGGCGGCGAAGGGTTCAAGGCATCGCTCTCGCTCGCCCTCGGATTGGCCGAGGTCGTCCAACAGTTGAGTGGCGGGGTCAGTCTCGAGACGATGCTGATCGATGAAGGCTTCGGGACGCTCGACGCCGAATCGCTCGATCAAGCGATTGAATTGCTCATGTCGCTGCAATCGAGCGGCCGGCTCGTCGGGGTCATCAGCCACGTCCAGGAATTGAAAGACCGGGTCGATGCCCGGATTGAAGTCAAGAAATCAAGGAGCGGGTCAACGATCCAGCTCATCGTGGAGTGAGACCGATGAAACATATGGAAACGAAAACAACGTTAGTGGCCCATCTGCAAGAGGCGGGCATTCGACGAGGGGACGCACTATTCGTCCACACGTCGCTATCAAAACTTGGCTGGGTGTGCGGCGGGCCCCAGACGGTCATCGAGGCGCTCCAAGAAGCGGTCGGACCAGACGGGCTCATCATGATGGCGACCCAGAGCGGGGATAATTCAAACCCCGCTGAATGGGAAGCCCCACCGGTCCCGGTCGAATGGTGGCAGACCATCCGTGATGAGATGCCAGCGTATGACCCGGCGAAAACAACGACCCGAGGGATGGGTCGTGTCCCAGAGCTGTTCCGCTCGTATCCGGAAGTGTTCCGGAGCGATCACCCGATGTGGTCGGTCGCCGCGTGGGGACGGGACGCCGAACACATCGTGGCCGGACATACGCTCGACGTCGGCTTCGGGCCAGGATCGCCGATTGAACGGATGATTGACCGCGATGCGAAAATATTACATCTCGGTTCGCCGCTCGATGCGACAACGTTATGGCATTATGCCGAATACGGGATTGAGGGTCCGGTGAAGCCGTTCGAATGTGCGTTAGTGGAGAACGGTCAACGGGTGTGGAAGACGTTCGAGCATACCGACGTCAACAGTGCCCCGTTCGGTGCCATTGGCGAGAATATCGTCAAACGTGCGGACGTCAAGACGTTCACGATTCACGAAGCGACATGTTACGTCATCCCGTCTGAGACGTGGGAGCCGGTACAACATGCGCTCGTCGCCTTACGGAGCTGGCTCCGGTGAGACGGCTGATGCGAACTATACTTAGGAGAGGGGCACTGCGATGAATCGCTGGGTCAAATATATGGGAATCGCCGTCGGGGTGTTGGTTCTCGTCGCGTTTCTTGCCGTCGTGGGCATCTCGGCCCACATTGGAGATCAATTGACGTCACCTGAACGGGAGACGTTGACGTTCACCCCGAAGACGCTAGGCGTCAAGTATGAGAACATCACGATCGAATCAGAGGATCAACAGGATTTATACGGCTGGTGGATCCCGCACCCGACGCCGCGTGCGACGATTGTCTTTGCGCATGGCTACGGGAAGAACCGTGAACAATCCGATTTGCCGCTCAAAGAATTGATTCCGGAATTCCATGAGCAAGGGTATCAGTTTTTGACGTTCGACTTTCGCGGCTCCGGAATTTCAGAAGGGGATCGCGTGACGGTCGGGGCGAAGGAGCAATCTGACCTTGCTGCCGCCATCGCGTACGCGAAAGAGCGCTCGGACGGGCCCATCGTCTTATATGGGGTTTCGATGGGTGCCGCGACGGCACTCGCGACGGCTGACGAGACCGATGTCGCCGCCGTCATCGCCGATAGCCCGTTCAGTGACCTCCGCGGCTATCTCGAGACGAATCTGCCGGTATGGAGCGATTTACCGAACTTCCCGTTCACACCGGTCATCATGACGGTGACGCCTTGGTTCACGGGGCTCGACGCGGATGTGGTCAAACCGATTGACGATATGGCTCAAATCGAGGCACCGGTGTTATTGATTCATAGTCAAGGTGACGATGCCATTCCCGTAAGCGAGAGCGAGCAATTGGCCAAAGCCGGCGAGGATGTCGAACTGTGGGTGACCGAGAATGATGGGCACGTGCAGTCGCATCGCTCGTTCCAAACCGAATATCGCCGGACGGTATTCGAATTTTTAGAGCGTGTGTTGTAAGTGAGGGGCGCAACATGCGCTCCTTTTTTGTTATGATTAGTTATGAAAAGGAAAGAAAGAAGGTTTGTTCATGGACGTCACAGCATTACTATCGTTTCTTTTGCTCGGAACGCTCATCGGAATTTTGAGCGGATTCTTCGGCATCGGGGGCGGGATTTTACTCACACCGCTCTTGCTCGTCTTCGGATACGAGGCGAGCGCGGCCATCGCCCTCAGTCTCATGCTCACGCTCGGGTCAACGACGGCCGGTACGATCTCCCACATCAAATTAAAGAACGTCAATCCGAAACACGCCCTCTTGATTGGCGCGTTCGGGGTCGTCGGGACGTGGGTGGCGACGCCGCTCGTATTTTATCTAGAGACACTCGACGGCGCGAAGCCGGTCATCTCGCTCGCCTATATCGCACTGTTGACGTATTTCGCCGTCTCGTTCTTCCGGTCGAAACAGCACGAAGAGGGTAGCGTCGGTTCGGAGTCGGTCCCACGCCTCGGGTTCATCGGGTTGTTCGGTGGATTCATCTCGTCACTTATGGGTGTTAGCGGTGGGTTCGTATTGACGCCACTTCAAGTTAAGTTACTCAACACCGAGATGAAACGGGCCGTCGGGACGAGTATCGCCGCGGCGTTCCTCATCGTCGTCTCGGGCGTGATCAACTATGCCGTCGCCGGAGCCGATGCGAACTATTGGCACGGCTTGGCGCTCATCGCCGGTGCGATGATTGGTTCACCGATTGGGGCGAAACAGTTGCAGCGGTTCAGTTCGCAACTCGTCAAAAAGGCGCTCGGTGGCTTCTATGTCGCCGTCGCCATCAGTGTCGCCCTCAATTTGCTCGGTTATAACGATCTCTCGCTCGGACTGCTCGTCGTGCTCGCGCTCTCGTTCATCGTCGCGCTGTTCATCCGACCGCGTTCGAAGTGATCCCAAACCCTCGTCTACGGACGGGGGTTTGTTTGTGGGGATATACTAAGGCTATTCGATCGATGCGACGTACCAAGCATTCTTAACCAGTTCAGCACAGTAAAAAACCCCATCCGAGGACGAGGTTTTAACGTCTGGCAATATGGTCAATGTTTTCTTGAATCTCTCCGACTTTACTTTTCGCTTCCCGCAGACGTCGTTCGAACGCCTCGATATCGCGCTTCTCGTGCCGCGTCTCGTCTTTCCCGCGTCGTTGTCCTTTCGGAAAGCGATGGGTCGCTTTAGCCAAACGTTTTTTAAACGTCGAATCGCTCATAAGGACACCCCCTTCCATACTATATACGTTCCACCTATACTTTCCGCTGAAACGTTTGAACCTTCAAGAGGCGAGGGTTTTGCGCATTTGAGGGTTGGTGGACACTTTATAAGCGATAGCTGCCGCCAACACTGCTTTGATTAAGTCGCCGATGATGAACGGAATGTTCACTTTGAGCGCATCGATGAACGTCATGCCAAACACGGCTTGCAACCCAAGACTGCCGAGCAAATAGACAAGACCGAGTCCAAATAAGACGTTGTAGCCGATGAGGGCAGGGAACGAACGATGCCGTTCCGATGACCAGCCAATCAAAAAGGCCGCGATTGGGAAGGCGAGCAAGTATCCGACCGTCGGACCGACGAACGGGGCAAGTCCGCCCGAACCGCTGAGTACTGGAAGGCCGATTAAGCCGAGCAAGAGATAGACGACGACGGCGAGCCCGCCTTTTTTGGCACCTAGGACGGAAGCGACCGTCATGATACCGAGCATTTGTAGGGTAATTGGAACCGGACCGATTGGGATGGCAATCGAACCGATGCTAGCGAGCAGCGCGGCACCGATAGCAATTTGTGTCATATCATGAATTTTCACTATGTAAACTCCTTTTCTGTTAACGTTGACTAAAGTTAGGTTAACATCATCGTGAGAAGTTGGCAAGTACTAAACTAAGTACCTGGTCGTATACAGCTTGAGGCTACAAATTCAGCTTGAGGCTACAAATTCAGCTTTAGGCAGACACTCCAAACCTCGGCGTATTGAGGATGTTTTTACGCCTACGGACACTTTTAACGTTGAGCGTGAAACTAATTCCATATGTTGGAGATTCAAATTCACATCGTTGGCATGTGCTCGTGTTGCTTGAATTGTTTGGGAGTCGTGCCCGTGTAGGTTTTAAAGACTTTTGTGAAATGGCTCTGGTCGTGGAAATTAAGCCATGTGTAAATTTCAGAAAGAGAGGAATCGGTGTACTTTAACAGTTTTTTGGCTTCCGCTATTTTTTCTCGCAACACATACTCTGTGAACGAAAGCCCGACTTCTTTCTTAAACAGGGACGACAAATAGTTGGGATGAAGATTCACGAATCGAGCAACGTCTTGTAAGGTGATGGCGTCATACAGATGTTTAAAGACGTACGACTGGCATTTGATGATTGGGGCGCTATGTCGAAGCTGTTTTGATTTGTTGACTTGATCCGTGAATTCACATAACGCCTCCTTGGTGTAACGTTGTACAGCTTCAATCGTTCGAAGTTCTTCGGCCCCTTGGATATAGTGATCGCTCATCGTATATGCCGTTTCCGGATGAAGTCCTCCTTCAATCGCATAACGTGTCGCTAACGTGATGGTAGAAATATGGAGGTTTTTTTCATTTCGCAAAGTGCTCTGTTTGGAGAGCACCCCGATTCGTCCATCTCGGTCGGGTGATGCCAGTCGCTGAAGTAACTCTTCCTTCTGACCTTCCTTGACACACCGTAACGTCATCCGTTCCGATTGATACGTCGCGTGGAATGCAATGTCTTGTCTGTTTTTAAACAGCTCTCGTTCATAGGTTTTCGTATCCTCGGTTGTCGTGCGACGCTTGGACGAATCCTCGTCTAGGACGACATCGGACGTAGAGAGTCGTCTCGTAGTCAAAATCGAGGTCGCGAGCACGGCTACATGCAGTAGGTCTTGTCGCGAAAAAACAGGCAAGCCATTCGTAAAACTGTTCGGTTCCACTTCTGCCGAATCCAGACACGGACCGAGAATGAAAAGGCCAATCGGCTGCTCGTTGTCGGTGATGACCAACGTCACGACCTGTTCGTTCGAATTGAGACGACGCCAAACCGGTATGTTAGAAGGCTCATTTAAGAGAGTTAACCGCTCTAGAAGTTGACGTAAAGAAGGGGGAATGAATGATGTTTCTGGATACGCCATCTGTAACGATAATCGGTCATTGTAAAATAACACGGACAAATGGGTAGTCTGATGCAACAACCGGCACCAATACGTGTAATCCTGATTCGTGTCTCTCTGATTCACATCCATCAAATCATCTCTCCTATCGATTAGGTGTATCTGCAAATTGTATTATAAATCTACTAAAAATGATAAATAAGTACAAAAAAATCCGAATGGGAATGAGTACACTACAAGCAAGCAGAAATGCAAACGGTTACAGGTTCGAACATGGACTGCTAGACCGTATTTAAAAAGTGTTCAATGAAGAGAGGAGTATTACATATGAGTACACATCGATTTCCAGAAGGCTTTTTATGGGGTGGCGCAACGGCGGCCAATCAATTAGAAGGAGCTTACAAAGAAGGAGGGAAAGGTCTATCCATTTTCGATATGGTGACATTCGTCCCTAAAGAAGCGCGTACAGCTGAAATCGAGATGGACGTGAAGAGTGAAGCCGAACTCGAGCGACTGTTAGCGGCTGACGATGGGGCGAATTTCCCAAAACGTCGCGGAATCGATTTTTATCATCGCTATGAAGAAGACATCGCTCTCTTCGCCGAGATGGGTTTTAAGACGTTCCGGATGTCGATTTCATGGCCTCGGATTTTCCCGAACGGGGATGAGCTCGAACCAAACGAAGAAGGGCTAGCGTTTTATGATCGTGTCTTTGATGAACTGCTCAAGTACGGGATCGAGCCGCTTGTGACATTGTCGCATTATGAATTGCCGCTCACACTCGTCAAAAAATATAACGGCTGGGCGGACCGTCGGCTCGTTGACTTGTTTGTCCATTACGCAGAGACCGTCTTCACTCGTTACAAGGATAAAGTAAAGTATTGGCTGACGTTCAATGAGATTAACGTCTCGACGATGTCAGCATACATCGGGAGTGGGATTTTAGTCGATCGCGTTGAGAATGTGGAGGCGACTGTGTACCAAGCGCTTCATCATCAATTCGTGGCGAGTGCTCGTGCCGTGCGCGCATGTCATGAGATCATTCCAAATTCTCAAATCGGCTGTATGCTCGCCCGAATGGAAGTGTACCCGGAAACGAGTAATCCAGACGATGTGTTAGCTGCGCTCGAAGAAGATCAAAAGAACTTGTTCTTTACCGACGTGCAAGCGCGCGGATATTATCCGAGCTTCATGTTAAGCTATTTCGACAAACATGATATCTCGATTGAAGTGCTGCCAGGAGATGAAGAGATTTTGTCACAGCACACCGTCGACTTCATCTCCTTCAGCTATTATATGTCGATGGTCGCCAGCGGTGCCCCTGAGAAGGCGAAACAAAAAGGAAACTTCTTCAGTGGCATCAAGAATCCTTATTTGGAGGCGTCCGATTGGGGATGGCAGATTGATCCGAAAGGGTTACGCATCACCTTGAAGAAGATGTATGACCGTTATCAGATGCCGTTGTTCATCGTCGAGAATGGATTGGGCGCATACGATGTCGTCGAAGCAGACGGTACAATCAACGATGACTACCGGATCGAATATTTGCGGGCCCATATCGAGCAAATGGGACAAGCGATTGAAGAAGGTGTCGACTTGATCGGGTATACGAGCTGGGGATGCATCGATCTCATCAGCGCAAGTACGTCGGAGATGTCAAAACGTTACGGCTTTATCTATGTCGATCAAGACGACTATGGCAACGGCACGCTCGAGCGAAAGAAGAAAAAGTCATTTGATTGGTATAAGCAAGTGATTGCATCGAATGGTGAACAATTGTAATCAACGGAGTCATCAACATGAACAAGCGTCCATTCCTCGCGGAACGGACGCTTGTTTTGATTTATTCGTTACACGTTGGTCGGTAACTTGGCTTTTGCTTCGCTCAATTGCGTACGGACGGAGTCGAACCCTGTTCCGCCGTAGCTGTTGCGACGTTTGACGGCCGTCACCGGTGAGAGTGCCTCGTACACGTCCTGTTCAATCAATCCAGAGTGGGCATGATACGTCTCAATCGGCAGCTCCGCCAAATACAGACGATGATCGATACAGTAGCGGACGAGTGTCCCCGTCACTTCATGCGCCTCCCGGAACGGCATACCTTTTGCCGTCAAATAGTCGGCGAGCTCGGTTGCGTTCGAAAAATCGCGCTCGGTCGCTTGTTTCATCGTGTCCGTGTGGAACGTCATGTCTTGAATCATGCCGGCCATGATGCTGAGGCTCCCTTGAAGCGTCTTGACGGTGTCAAACATGCCTTCCTTGTCTTCTTGCAGGTCTTTGTTATAGGCGAGCGGCAAGCCTTTCATGATGGTTAGCAGCCCCATCAGATTGCCGACGACCCGTCCCGACTTCCCGCGGACGAGTTCGGCCATGTCCGGGTTCTTCTTCTGAGGCATCATGCTAGATCCCGTTGAGAATACGTCAGAGATCGTGATGAACCGATACTCTTCACTGCTCCAAAGAATCAACTCCTCGCAGAACCGTGACAAGTGCATCATGAGGAGCGACGCGTTCGATAAAAATTCCAAGATGAAATCACGGTCGCTGACGGCGTCCAGGCTGTTCGGATACACGTTGACGAAGCCAAGCAACTCGGCCGAACGATGGCGGTCGATCGGGAACGTCGTCCCGGCGAGAGCCCCGGCACCGAGCGGGCTCATGTCGATCCGTTTCAAGCTGTCACTGAAACGTTCCTTGTCGCGCTCGAGCATCCAGAAGTAAGCGAGCAAGTGATGGGCGAGCGACACCGGCTGGGCCCGTTGCAAGTGCGTATAGCCCGGCATAATCGACTCAACGTTTTGAGCGGCGTGGTCATAGAGTGCCGTCTGCACGGCTTCAATCCCTTCGATTGTCTCGAGGACGCGGCGCTTCAAATAGAGGTGCATATCGGTCGCGACCTGGTCGTTCCGGCTACGGGCCGTGTGCATCTTTCCAGCGACGGGCCCGATCTCTTCATGCAACAACGCCTCGAGGTTCATATGAATATCTTCATGGAAGACGTTGAACGTCAATTCGCTCGCTTGTGCCTTCTTGGCTAGCGTCTTCAGACCAGCGACGATTTGCGCGACTTCATCTGCTGTCAAAATATGTTGCTCCCCGAGCATCGTCACGTGGGCGATGCTCCCTTCGATATCTTCTAACACGAGCTGGGCGTCGAAATGAATCGAGGCACCGAACTCGTCGACCCATTCACTGGCCGTCTGTTCGAACCGGCCGCCCCATAGTTTACTCATGCACCATCGTTCCTTTCTCTGCGAGCACTTCCGCTTGCACTTTCGTCGGCAGCCCCCAAAGTTTGATGAAGCCGACGGCCGCTTGCTGGTCGAACGTGTCGGCTGACGTGTATGTTGCGAGGTGCTCGTCATAGAGCGAGATCGGTGACTTCCGTCCGTCGACGATGGCCTGTCCTTTGAATAGTTTCATCCGGACCGTACCGGTCACCGTCTGTTGCGTCTCATCGATGAAGGCGAGGAGTGCTTTCGTCAATGGTGAGTACCAGAGACCGTTATAAATCGTCTCTGTCAACTTCTGTTCGACGATCGGTTTAAAATGGGCGACTTCCCGGACGAGTGTGAGCGCCTCGAGCGCCTGGTGTGCGGTGATGAGCGTCATCGCGCCCGGTGCCTCGTACACTTCCCGCGATTTGATGCCGACGACCCGGTTCTCGATATGGTCGATTTTCCCGATGCCGTGGGCCCCGGCGACGATGTTCAACTGCTCAAGAATGGCTGTGAACGTCGCCGCTTGTCCATTGATGGCGACCGGTACACCGGCGTTGAATTCGATTTCGACATAGGTCGGTTCGTTCGGTGTGTCTTCGAGTTGCGCCGTCAATTCATAGGCGCTCGCTGGTGGAGCGGCCCAAGGGTCTTCGAGGATGCCGCATTCGACAGCCCGGCCCCAAATGTTTTGGTCGATCGAGAACGGTTCTTCTTGGACGATCGGGATTGGGATACCGTGCTCGGCCGCATAGGCGATTTCTTCTTCCCGCGACCATTTCCACTCCCGGACCGGGGCGATGATTTCAAGCGACGGGTCGAGCGCATGGATCGACACTTCGAACCGGACTTGGTCGTTCCCTTTCCCCGTGCATCCGTGAGCGACGGCGATGGCACCTTCGGCTTGTGCGACCTCGACTAGCTTCTTCGAGATGAGCGGGCGCGATAGGGCAGAGACGAGCGGATAGACGCCTTCATACATCGTATGTGCCTGCATCGAGTAACGGGCGAAATCGTTGACGAATTCATCGACCGCATCGATGACGACCGATTTGACGGCCCCGACTTTAAGTGCCTTCTGTTGAATGCGTTCCAAGTCTTTTCCTTCGCCGACGTTCAAACAGCAGGCGATGACGTCATACCCTTGTTCATCCAACCATTTGATTGCGACCGAAGTATCAAGTCCACCTGAATAAGCTAATACGAGTTTTTGTTTCATTTCCTTACACCCCTTATACATAATTATTCATCTGTATTTATAAATATACGAATTACTCTAACGTATGCTTCGCCGTAAAGCAACCTTTTTGGCGAAAAAAAAAGAATCACTTGTGAAAGTGATCCTTCATTGGACGATTTCGAGCTCTGGCATCCACTGCGACATATGTTGGCTCGTGGCCTCGAACAGCTCCGGCTTGGCCGACTGTAACGGGACGACCTCGAACGGACCGTCGGCACTTGTGCGGCGGGTGAACGTCGGATAGAACATCGGGTTGGCGAGTTCGAACGTCGTCTCATCCGCCTCGACCGTCTTGACGACATCGATGCCGACGATGCCACCTGTATTCCGGTCGTCCCCTTGTTGGCCGGACAGGAAGTTGCCGAGCGAGTAGGCGACGAACGTCCGATTGCCTTCGGCGCCATCCACCCAGGCGACCGGTTGGAGGACGTGTGGATGGTGGCCGATGATGAGATCGACCCCGAGGTCGGACAGTTGTTGGACGAGCGTCTGTTGCGCCTCGTTCGGGACCGTCTCGTATTCGTTCCCGAAATGAAGCGAGACGACCGTGATATCGGCCGCTTGCTCGGCCGCTTCGATTTCAGGGGTCATCGCCTCGAGATCAATGTAATTGACGTGATACGGTTGTTTCGGAACGACTCCATTCGTCCCGTACGTATAGGCGAGAAAGGCAAATGAGATGTCATTCTCGGTCAGCGTCCGAAGCTCGGACTTGTCCGCCTCCGATAAGAATGAACCGGTGTACGGCATGCCGATCTCGTTCCAGTGCGCGATTGAATTCTCGATGGCCGTGACACCCCGGTCGAGCGTATGGTTGTTCGCCGTCGTTACCAAGTCGACGCCAGCGTCTTGGAGCGCATCGCCGACCTCATACGGACTGTTGAAGGCGGGATAACTCGATAAACCGATTTCACTGCCCCCAATCATGCTCTCTTGGTTGGCGATGGCGATGTCGGCCTCGGTCAAAATCGGAGCGATTGGTTCGAAGGCGGCGGTGAAATCATAGCCGTCTCCGCGCTTGGCGGCATTATACACGCTGTCGTGCAACAAGATATCGCCAATCGCATAGAGCGACGTCGTCGTCACGACGGGTTCTGGCTCTTCAGGAACAGGAGCCGGGGCTTCCGCCTCCGCCTCTGGTGCCGGGGTCTCCGTTTGCTCCGTAGACGTCTCGACGTCAGCGGTCGCACAGCCGAACAGAAAGAGGAGGGGCAAGGTCAACATGGCTTGTTTATACGGGATTACTCGTTTCAACGGACGAGTCACTTCCTTTCGTGTGATCCAAACTGGTCTACTCAAGTCATTCGCCATGGAAGAAGAATGTCCTTGTCAGGGCACAAGAAAAAAGTGCCAGGCTATAGTAGCATGGCACTCCGAGTGTTAAATCCGTTCTGACTTCAAGATGTGTTCCATTTCCTCGAACTCGTTCGTGATCGTCGTGCTCGGTGGCGGTGTCAGCAAACTGACGACATAAATGGCGAGGCTCGACAAGAAGAACGCTGGAATCATCTCATATAGCTCGCCGAAGGTCCCGAACCAATCGGCAGCAACGTTTTTCCAGACGATGACGACGAACGCACCGGTCAACATCCCGGCCAGCGCGCCTTGACGCGTCGTCCGTTTCCAGAACAGGCTGAACAGGATGAGTGGACCGAACGATGAGCCGAATCCGGCCCAGGCATATCCGACCAAGTTCAAAATCGTGTCATCCGCCCCGAACGCGAGCCAAATCGAAATGAGCGAGACGAGGATGACGGTAATCCGTCCGACCATGACGAGTTCGCGGTCGCCGGCGTCTTTGCGGAAGAACTTCTGATAGAAATCGGTCGTCGCCGCACTCGATGAGACGAGGAGCTGTGACGAGATCGTCGACATGATGGCTGCAAGCAAGGCTGCGAGCAACACACCGGTGATGAGATCGACGAACAACAAATCAGATAGATTGATGAATATATTTTCCGGGTTGTCGATTTCTAGCCCGCGCTGAGTATAGTAGGCGAGTCCGAACAATCCGGTCGCCATGGCCCCGACGACGGTGAACAACATCCACGAGATGCCGATGCGTCGTGCCTTCTTGATGTCTTGCAACTTCTCGATGGCCATAAAACGGACGATGATGTGTGGTTGCCCGAAATAACCGAGACCCCAAGCGAAGAGCGAGACGATGCCGATAAGCGACTGTCCTGTCAATGGATCAAGTAGCGCCTCATCGATATCACCGATTGTTTGGAACGCGGCGCTCACCCCGTCAGTCGCCGTGATGGCGATAGCCGGTACAAGGATGAGGGCGAACAACATGATGAGTCCTTGGACAAAGTCGGTCCAACTGACGGCTAAGAAGCCGCCAATGAACGTATACAAAATGATAATCGAAGCCAAAATCAAGACACCGGTCCCGAAATTGATATCAAAGACCGCTTCAAACAAGCGACCGCCGGCCACGAACCCGCTCGTGGCGTAGAGCGTGAAGAAGACGAGTGTGACGGCCGCAGAGAATGTCCGCAGCGTCCCACGCGAATCCTTAAAACGTTTCTCAAAGAAATCTGGTATCGTGATGGCATCCTCTGACAAATAAGAATAAGTCCGTAAACGAGGTGCGACGAGCAACCAGTTCAAGTAAGCACCGATCGTCAACCCGATGACGATCCATCCGCTCGAGAGTCCGGTCGCGAACATCGCCCCCGGCAAGCCCATCAATAGCCAACCACTCATATCGGAAGCACCGGCCGACAAAGCCGCTACGGCCGGACCAAGGCCGCGTCCTCCGAGCATATAGTCGCCGATGCTCTCAGTCCGCCGATAGGCGATGACACCGAGTAACACCATGAGCGCCATATACACTGTAATCGAAATCAATACACCGTTCATACAACATCCCCCTCGTTCATAATGAAAACGCTTTCAAAATCTATGGATTGCACCATGACAAAATTTTGTCACAAAAATGAATGAAGTGCACGATTTTGTTTAGGGATTGACCAAATAATCAAATTATTTGGCGAAGCAAGAGGTGAGATGGTCGTTGATGAGGCCCGTCGCTTGCAGGTGGGCATAGACGGTCGTCGGTCCCAAAAATTTGAAACCGCGGCGCTTCAGGTCTTTGCTCACTTGGTGGGACAGTTCGGTCGTGGCTGGGATGTCGTCGGTCGATGCCCACTCGTTGTGAATCACCGTGTTGTCGACGAATGACCAAATGTAGGCATCGAACGACCCGAACTCTTGTTGAATCTCGATGAATCGCTTGGCGTTGTTGATGGATGCCTCGATTTTACGACGGTTTCGGACGAGACCAGGATTGGTCATCAATCGTTCCACATCCGTCTCGTCGAACGAGGCGACGGTCACGACATCAAAATTGGCATAGGCGTCCCGATAATTTTCGCGTTTCCGTAAGATGGTGATCCAGCTGAGTCCAGCCTGGGCGCTCTCGAGCGTCAAACATTCGAAATGCTTTACATCATCATGGACGGGCTTGCCCCATTCTTCATCGTGATAACGAACGTACAACGGGTCGGTGCCGCACCATGGGCAACGCGTTATTTCAGTCATGTCATGTCCTCACTTTCCTTCTAATGCTTCATTTTAACATGTTGCGACGGTTTTTGACCGGACGTGACGGGTATAGTAGGAACTATTGGAGGGTGAAGCAAATGAGAGACTGGATGATCCAGGTCATTGAACAGTTCGGTTATTTTGGCATCGCGTTCATGATTTTCATTGAGAACGTGTTCCCGCCGATTCCTTCGGAGGTCGTGCTCTTATTCGGCGGTTTTTTCGCCGTGAAGACCGATTTGATCGTCCCGCTCGTCATCTTCGCAGCGACGGCAGGCGCCATCCTAGGAGCGGTCCTATTGTACGGCATCGGACTGTATCTAGACGTCGAGCAGATTGAGAAGTGGACGAAACGGTACGGAAAATGGATTCGACTCGACATCGCCGACGTGCACCGTGCCGACGCCTGGTTCGATAAATACGGGGGATGGATGGTGTTCTTCGGCCGCTTGATGCCCGTCGTCAGGAGTTTGATTTCCATCCCGGCCGGTATGTCGAATATGCCGTTCTTGAAATTTTTGTTGCTCAGTACAGCGGGGACGGTGATTTGGAATACGATCCTCATCTATATCGGCATCCGCGTCGGCGAGAATTGGGAGTCGATTTTGAGCTATTTAGATGTATATTCGTATGTCATTTACGGTATTTTGCTAATCGGAGTCATCGCCTTTTTCATCTGGCGCAAAAAGCGGAAGAAGAAACAAGCCAAACAAGCCTCTTCATTTTAAACGGCAAGGACCGATCTTCGTGTGAAGATCGGTCCTGTGTATCTTATATTATTTGTTTGAATCATCCTTCTTCTCATCAGGTAAAACTTTTTCCAGTTTTTCTTCCGTCTTAGCGGCTAAAATTTCAGAGAAGCGGAACAAGACGATTCCGATGATGGCCGAGACGAAAATATATAGTCCGACGAACAAGTTGATCGCCCCGTTTGATAAGGCGGTGAAGAGAATCGAGAACTCCCCGCGTGGAGCTAGCGAGAAGCCGGCCTCGTTGGCCTGAACTCTTGTCAGGCCGTACATGCGGCCGCCGACGCGGCCGACAATCCATTTCGATAATACGCCCCAGACGATCAATACGAAGAAGAGCGTGTTGACGATGACGCCTTGTTCCAGGTTGATCGAAATCCCGAACGAGATGAAGAAGATTGGCAAAAACAAGTCGCGGACGGGGACCGTCAACCGTTTCAACGGACGGACGTCGTGAATGCCTGCGAGCATGATGCCGGCGATGAACGCCCCGAGAATCTCGGACAGTCCGAACACCATCCCGATTCCGGCGAAAAAGAGAATCAAGCCAATCAGGCCAATGCTCGCATCGTCTTGCCGCAGCAGATGTTTGGCGATTTTCGGTTGTTTCTTGACGAAACGCGATCCGATAAAGAGTAACACACCGAAGATGAGGAAGCCGGCGAACACTTTCCCGATATCAGACACCTCGATCGGCTCATCCTGAATGATGAACGGGGCGACGGTCAAGATGAGCGGGGCGAAGATATCTTCAAAGATGAGAAGCGTCAAGACGAACTCTTTCACATCTTCATGTTTATCTGCATGCCGCTCAAGCATACGCGCGGAAATCGACGAGCTCGTCGCAAACAAGACGGCACCGATTAAAAAAGACTGGGAAAAATCGAGTCCGAACAGCAGGGCAATCCCAATCGTGACCCCAAAAGCGAGCACGATGTCCAGGACACCTGCCTTCCACACCAGCTTGAGACGCTTCATCAACTCTCCGAGCGGAAACTTCAAACCGAGTAAAAAGAATAACAGGATAATCCCGATTTCGCCGGCGATTTTAAAGACCTCGTTTCCGCCCCAGAAGAAGCCGACGGCGACGCCGATGGCGATAAAGGCAAGAATACTTGGAAAGAACAATCGTTCGATGATCAGACTGAGTACGGAGATGACGGCTAGCGCTAGACCGAGCAGGACGATCATATTCAGTTCCATACGTCACCTCCTATATAGGGAACGCGTACCCGTCGACGAATCATTCTCGATTCCATTGGTATTCCATCCCGACCGATTCCGGGCGCGAATAGTCAAAGCCGAATTGACGGTACAGTCCGTCGGCCGGGATATCCGCAATCAGGCTGATGATGGCCGTCTCGTCGGCTTCCTGTAAAATCCAGTCCATTAACTGCTCCACGATCAATTTTCCGAGCCCGAGCCCCTGACAATCCGGGTCGACGACGATATCGACAAGGTGGAACACCATTCCGCCGTCGCCGACGACGCGGCCCATCCCGACCATGTGATCATCTTTATATAGACAGACGCCATATAACGTATTGGCCAGTCCTTTCACCGTCCCCGAGTCGGAACGTTTCGGCATCCCGGCGATGACGCGAAGGCGCTGATGTTCCTCCGGTGTCGGTGTCTCGATTCGTACTTCCACTTCATTGACCATATCGCTACTTCCTCTCTGTGCATAAGTTAAAATTATTTTCCCGCTATATTGAATCGGTAAACCTTGATTTCCACTTCATGTTATTCAGATAATGAAGACATGATTGACAGAAAGGGACGTGTCCATATGATAGAAGGTCAAACCATTTTACCCGCCTTACGCGATATGCGGGACCTCGAGAAGTTCGTGACGGGACCGTTCCGTGTCGGTGTGTTGCTAGAAGTGCACGTCGCCCGGCTCGATGCCGTGTTTCAATTATTGGAGGCCCACGACAAACACGTCTTCGTTCATCTTGACTTGATTCAAGGCTTGAAGGCAGATGAATATGCGACCGAGTATATTTGTCAGACGTATCGTCCGTACGGTATCATCTCGACGAAAGGCAGCGTCATTTTAAAAGCGAAGCAAAAACAAGTCAAAACGGTCCAACGCCTGTTTTTAATCGATTCGAGCTCGCTTGAGCGGAGCTATCGCCTCATTAAACGGACGCAACCGGACTATATTGAAGTGTTGCCGGGCCTCGTCCCGAAATATATTAGGGCCGTGAAAGCGGAGACGGGAATCCCAGTCTTCGCCGGTGGATTGATTTCGTCGACTGAAGAAGTCGAGGCCGCCCTCGAAGCTGGTGCGACGGTCGTGACGACGTCTGACCAACGACTCTGGACGAACGGGTAGGACTCGTTTCTATCGAATCCGGGTATGTGAGTCTCCAGGAGGGATGTATATGAAACAGATTATGATTATCACTGGCGTCAGCCAAGGCATCGGCTATGAATTGGCACGTCATTTCCGCGACACGTATCACGTCATCGGACTCGATAAAGGGGACGACCCACAGTTGGATGGCGTGACATTCCATGAGATGGATTTGGGTGACCATGAGGCGATCGCTCGCGTGTTCGCCGACATTCAGCGCCAAGTCGGTGTTGCCCATGTACTCATCAACAATGGTGGCGTCTCATCACTCGTCAAACCGATGACCGAACTTGACGTCGAGACGTTCAAACAAGTGATTGATGTCAACCTGGTCGGAACGTTCGCTTGTGCCAAAGCGTTCTTGACGTTGAACGAGGGAGCCGGATACGGGCGCATCATCAATCTGGCCTCGACGCGCTCGCTTCAAAACGAAGCCGATTGGGAAGCGTATGGCGCGTCAAAAGGTGGCATCGTGTCATTGACCCAATCGATGGCGGTCTCGCTCGCGGAGCGTCCGATTACGGTGAATGCGATCAGTCCCGGCTGGATTCACACCTCGGACGAGTCGCTCCGTGACATCGATCATGCGCAACATCCGTCGGGCCGGGTCGGCAAACCGGACGATATCGTCCGCGCAGTCGCTTATTTGATTGATGAACAGAACGATTTCGTCAACGGGCAAAACCTCGTCGTCGACGGCGGGATGACGAAGAAGATGATTTATGAGCCGTAAACGAAAAAAACGGGACCATTACCCTATGTTTTAACACGCGAAATGAGTAGATGGGACTAGGCATGGGTAAAGGATGGGGACGCTCTATGAACCCATCGAAGGAGGAATCGCCGTGCACCAGTTGATTGAAGAGGCGCTCCGATTCGCGGCCGTCCGGCACGACGGACAGTTTCGAAAAGGAACGAATATTCCCTACTTAACCCATCCCGTCGCCGTGTCCATGTTGCTCGTCGAAGACCGGCAACCGGTCCCGGTCGTGGCCGCCGGCTTGCTCCATGATTTGCTTGAAGACACGTTGACGACCCCCGAAGAGATCGAAGAACGGTTCGGAAGTGAAGTGAGACGACTCGTTGAAGCGGTGTCCGAACCCGGGAAGCACCTTTCATGGGAAGAACGGAAACGGATGACGATTCAGCACGTGCAGACGATGCAGTACGATGAAGTGGCGCTCTTGGCGGCGGACAAGATACATAATCTTCGTTCGATTCGACTCGACGTTGAGTCTGCCGGTAAACAAGTATGGGATCGCTTCAGACGTCCGCTCCGCGACCAGTCGTGGTATTATCACGAATTGCTCCAAGCGTTCAAACCGTTCAGTCAGACGACGACGCTCATCGAATCGTTCGAGACAGAGCTGAACCTATTGTTTTATGGCGTCGCCGACGAGCGGTTCGACAAACTCGGAAAACTGTTTGACGTCATTCAGCGAGGATTCCATGAAGAGGACTGGCTCCAAGAGACGTCGACGCTCTGTCAGACCGCCTATGAGATCCATGAGGCGATGCGTGAAGGCTATCGTCACGTCACGGACGTCAATCAACCGGAGCTTGACGGCCTGTCCGCTCAATTGAAAGAAGGAGGACTCTGGGAACCGTTACCGCTCCCGATGCTTCAAGCGATTGAAGAACTGTCTTACCGGACGGCGATGCCAGTCGATGACGTCATTTCACATTTAAAGGTCAAATGATTGTCAAATGAGATGTAACGTGATATATTCGTCGTGAACATAAGAGGGGGAGTAGCGACCACACCTGTGGTCGATGGGTCGTCATTACGGTGCAATGCACTCGGTCCATCGAGCTTCTTACCAAGTCCGCAAGACCTTTTTATGGATGCTTTTTCGGCGTCCATAAAAATGTCTTTTTGAATTCACGAAAAGGGGAGATTTATTCAAATGGTATTTATTTATTTCATCTTGGCCGCTGCCATCACCGTGTATGCCGCCATGAAACTCTCGACTTACGCTGACGTCATCAGTGAGAAGTCGACGATGAGCGGGATGCTCGTCGGGACAGTGCTGCTGGCGGGTGCGACATCGTTGCCGGAAGTGACGACGAGTGTCTCGGCTGTCTTGATCAACAACCCGGATATCGCCATCGGTAACATGCTCGGGTCGAACTTGTTCAACATCTTCATCTTGGCGATGTTCGACCTCTTCTATCGTCAGAAGCGCATGTTCAATGAGGCGAGTCGAGATCATCTCTATACAGCTGGTCTAGGTCTCATGTTGACGCTCGTCACGATGATTGCCCTGATCGTGCGCATCGATTTCACGATTCTCGGCATCGGAATTGACGCCTTGTTGATCGCGGTATTGTACGGGATCGGGATTTACTATATCGGCAAGCGCCCGCAACAACCTGCCGTCGAGCGGGAAGCTGCACATGAGGCCGTACAAGAAATCGGCGCGAGTGCGACGAGTTCGATCACGGTCAAACGTGCGGTCATCGGCTTCATCATCGCCGCACTCGTCATCATGGGGGCGGGGACAGCACTATCGGTATTGGGCGATCAGATCGCCGTCGTCACGGGTCTCGGTTCGAGCTTCGTCGGTAGCTTCTTGATTGCCGCGACGACCTCGCTCCCGGAGGCTGTATCGGTATTTGTCGCCTTGAAACTTCGTAACGTCAACTTGGCGTTCGGTTCGATTTTGGGAAGCAACATCTTCAACATGCTCATCATCGCCATGTCGGACGCGTTTTACCAAGACGGTTCGATTCTGGCCGACGTGGCTGCGTCTCACTTAGTGACGGCGATCGGCATCACGATTTTGTCGGTGTTGGTCATGTATACGCTCCTTCGTAAAGACGTGACGTCGAAGTTCCGCTATGTCTTGCCGTCAGTGCTCGTCGTACTCGTCTACTTCGCTTCGTCTTACTTCATCTTCATCGGTTAATCTGGCACGGTGTCCTCCGAGGCACCGTGTTTTTTATTTGCCGCGGACCGAGGAATCACTTTTCATCGTCTTGGGTATAGAAGGAGGGAAGGAGGGGTGGCGATGCAAATGCATTCCGTGGAACGTCTAGATAAGTATGTCGTCGTGATTCCGGCCTATAATCCGGATCAAGCGCTTCTCACACTTGTCCGCGAGCTGAAAGAGACAGGGTTTGTCCATGTCATCGTCGTGAACGATGGAAGTGCCGAGACGTCCCAAACTGTCTTCGATGAGGTCGGGAAGTGGGTGACGACTGTTCTCGTCCATGAACGGAATCAAGGCAAGGGTGCGGCGTTGAAGACGGGGATTCGTCACGTCGTCGAACGATTCCCCGGTACGCATGGTGTCATCACCGTCGATGCGGACGGACAACATCTGCCGGAAGATGTAAGACATGTATATGAGGCGGGTATTCAGCGGCCGCATCATCTGGTCATGGGTTGCCGTGATTTCTCGGGCGCACACATTCCGTTCCGGAGCCGATTCGGGAACCAGATGACCCGTGGTGTCATGCTCGTCGGCAGCGGACTTCGGCTGAAAGATACCCAAACCGGTCTACGGGCGGTTCCATTGCGCTATGCGGAACAGTTGCTGGATGTGCCTGGGAACCGCTATGAGTTCGAGATGAACATGTTGACGTTCACGAAACGTTGGCAAGTCCCGATTCAACAGATTCCGATTCAAACCGTGTATGTGGCCGAGAACGCTTCGTCCCATTTTCGGCCGGTCATCGACTCAATTCTGATTTATCGGATGTTTTTAGCCTATTCATTATCCTCGGTCGCCTCATTCTTATTAGATATCGGCGCCTATGCCTTATTCATCTTTTTATTGAACCCGTGGTTCGAGACGACCCATGTCTTGATTGCGACGGTATTGGCCCGCATCATCTCGTCCTTATTCAATTACATCGTCAACCGAAAAGTCGTGTTCCATTCGAAAGCGAGACGGGCGATGCCGAAATACTTCGGTCTCGTCGGCGTGCAGATGGCGTTGTCGGCCGGTCTCGTCTATGTATTGTTCCTGTTGTTTCGGGACGGGGAAGTGTGGATTAAAGTGCTCGTCGACAGCCTTTTGTTCGTCGTCAGTTATTACGTCCAAAAAAGATGGATCTTTAAACGGTGACAGGCCAAGACGATTGTCTTGGCCTGTCTGGCATGCTTATGGGTCAATAGGCGAGCTTCCCGAGCTTGACCGATGTATAGCGGTGCAGTTCACGCGGGTCATGAATCCCGGTCTTCTGCATCATGTCGCGCATGAGCAACGCGCAGACGCGGGCATCTTCAGCCGCATCGTGATGGATGAACGGGACGTTCAAATATTCCGCCATCGTGTTCAGCTTGTGATTCGGCAGTCCAGGATACAGTTTTCGCGACAGCTTGACGGTACAGCCGTACTCGATCGTCGGAAACGTATATAAATCATATTTGGCGATCGCTTTCTTGAAAGCGCCCATATCGAATGAGGCGTTGTGCGCCATGACGAGGTCGACATCCCGCAGCGTCGGATAGAGCTGTTCAAGCACCTCGGGTAAGGCTGGGGCGTCCCAGACGTCGCTCGGCCGGATGCCGTGGACGCGGATATTGCCTGCGTCAAAGTCTTCTTCTGGATTGACGAGTAGTTGGTTCGTCTCGATGATTTCACCGTCGACGAGTAGGCTCCAGCCGACAGAGCAGATGCTGCGACTATCGCGGTTGGCCGTCTCGACGTCGATGGCAAGAATTGAATGTGACATAATCGGTCCCTTTCTCATAAAACAAGTATAAAAAAAGTCTAACATATCGTTAGACTAAAAAGCGATTATGCGGCCACGAGGTTGCGACACGCCTCGGCACAGCGGAGACACGCTTCGGAACAACGTTGGCAATGGTCATGCAAATGGCGGCCACATTCGACGGCGCACGTGTCGCACACCTGGGCGCAGAGTGCAGCAATCGGTTTGGTGAAAGCCGAATCGGTCTCGAGCGCGTTCAAGGCGAGCGCACACACTTCCGAACATTCTTTCGTCAGCCGGATACACTCGGCGACCATCAATAAATCCTCTTCTTGTAAACATTTTGAGAAACAGTGATTGCTTGCCCGCATACAGTCGATGACGGCTAAAATGGTCTCTTCGACAGAGGCACGATCCATAGTAAGTCCCCCTTAGAATAATGATGTCTTACAATCATTACCCGCTACCAGGTGACTTAAACCGGGCGGAGACGCAAAAAAGTCACCCCTCAAATGAGTGGTGACTTCCATAATGGAGCATAGCGGGCTCGAACCGCTGACCTCCACGCTGCCAGCGTGGCGCTCTCCCAGCTGAGCTAATGCCCCGTTCGAAAATTATTATATCATCCTAGTAAAACATTTGGCAATGGGTATTTTTAAATTTTTTTGAACAAAGTTTAATCGGGCGTAAACGTGGGAAAATCATGGGTAATGTTATTCTACGAAAGCAGGTGTTATCTATGGAAATGATTTTACTCGCACTCTTACCTGCCTTGATGTGGGGGAGTATCCCACTCATCGTCTCGAAAGTCGGCGGCAAGCCGATTCAACAGTTAATCGGGACGACGATTGGGGCGATGGTGATGGCGGTCATCATCGCACTCGTCTTCAATCCGGAGTTCACGACGCTCGCAATCGTGACCGGCTTCATATCTGGTGTGTTCTGGGCACTCGGGCAATATTTACAGTTCCAGTCGTTCCAAATTTTAAGTGTATCGAAAGCGATGCCGATCAGCACCGGGATGCAACTCGTCGGGACGTCGTTGTTCGGGGTCATCGTGCTCGGCGATTGGAAGACGACGACCGAGTTGTGGCTCGGCTTTTCTGCGCTCGTGTTGATTATCATCGGGGCGGCACTGACGTCATACCAACAACAAAAAGATGGCGATAGCAGCGGCGCCTTGAAGAAAGGTTTGCTCGTCCTGCTCGTGTCGAGTATCGGTTATGTGACGTATGCCGTCTTGACGAACTATTTCGAGGTCGACGGCATCACGGCCATCTTGCCGCAGTCGGTCGGGATGTTCGTCGCGGCGCTCTTGTTCAGCCTGCGTGAGAAAGATGTGAAGAAGTTCGACCCGAAGACGTTCAAAAACATTTTGGCCGGTCTCGCTTGGGGGATCGGGAACTTCGGGCTGTTCGTGTCAAGCGGTGAGGTCGGCATCGCGACGTCATTCGCCTTGTCCCAATTGAACGTCGTCGTGGCGACGCTCGGCGGGATTTATCTATTGAAAGAAGAGAAGACGACGAAAGAACGGGTCTTCGTCTTTATGGGAATCGGGCTCATCGTCGTGGCCGGATTCATGCTCGGGATTGCCAAGAGCTAAAAAGACGGGTCAGACGACCCGTCTTTTGTTTACCAGGCTTGCTCGATGAATGCGTCGCGCCCAGATTTCTTCCGGTCCTCTTTATAGTGGGCCGGATTTTTTTTATGGAAGTCTTGATGATATTCCTCGGCCGGATAGAACGTGTCGGCCGGTAGAATCTTCGTGACAATCGGCTGTTTGAAGCGTCCGCTCGCCGCGAGCGCGTCGCGACTCTGTTCTGCTTTCACGCGTTGGTCTTCCGTATGATAGAAGATGGCCGGCGCATATTGGCTGCCGCGGTCTTGGAACTGGCCGCCGTCATCGGTCGGGTCGGTCTGAATCCAATATAGTTCGAGCAGTCGTTCATAAGCGAACAGCGTCGGGTCGAACGTGATCTCGACGACCTCATAGTGTCCCGTCGTCCCTGTCTTCACTTGTTCATACGTCGGGTCATTGACGTGACCTCCCGTATAACCGGATACGATTGACTCGATGCCAGGTTGTTCCTCGAACGGCGTCACCATGCACCAAAAACAGCCGCCTGCGAATGTTGCTTTTTCCATTAATAAGTCCCCCTCATGTTCATTTCCAAAAAAAAGCGCCCATGTCATCGACATGAGCGCTCTGTCATATCGGCCAAGGCAAACTGCCTTGCTGGAAGTAGCACCTTGCCGAAGCAGGTTGCTGTGAAGTCATAGAGCCAGGTCTCTCGTTCACTCGAGATATCGATATGTAGTTGGTGAGAGCATCATACCATCAGATTTGAAGCGGCGTCAACGGTTTGGTTTGCGTCGAAGTTGGACCAAGGTGGCGCCGAGAATCAAGATGACGAGGACGATGGAGAGCGGTAGCGTATACGGAGCGTCCCCGGCATATAGCTGTAAGAAGAACAAGGCAAAGACGGACAATAAGACGAGAACGTACGAACGGTTCATAGTAACCTCCCTTTTCTTTCAGTGTACCAAGTTACATATTCGTTGGCGAACGAAAACAGGAAATCATGTGGCGATAGCGAATACCATCGAGTGACCAAAGGAGGAATCTATATGACTGAACCAAACACATGTTTCGAACTCGATATCGAGACCGCCCATCGCGGATATAAAGAAGGAACGTTCACGGCGCGTGACGTGACGGCCTATTATTTGACTCGAATCGCCCAGTTGAACGATAAGCTGAGAGCGGTCATTCAAGTGAACCCGGACGCCTTGTTCGAGGCCGAGGCGGCCGACCGGGCGTTTCGACGAGGTGACCGCTTGCCGTTGCTCGGCATCCCGGTGTTGATTAAAGACAATGTCGAGACGGCCGGATTGATGAAGACGACGGCCGGGGCCGTCGCCCTCGCGCATCACTTCGCCGGCCGGGACGCCCATCTCGTCCAAAGCCTGCGCGCGAGCGGGGCCATCATCCTCGGGAAAGCGAACTTGTCCGAATGGGCCAACTTTTTGACCGAGGGCATGCCGAACGGCTGGAGTGGGGTCGGTGGCCAGACGCTCAATCCATATGGGGACAAGCTCGATGTCGGAGGGTCGAGTTCAGGTTCGGCGTCAGCGGTCGCGGCCAACTTGACGTTGCTCGCCGTCGGCAGCGAGACGAGCGGCTCGATTATCCACCCGAGCGTCCATAACGGAATCGTTGGTATCAAACCGACCGTCGGGTTGATTAGCCGCAGCGGCATCATCCCGATCTCCCGGTCGCAAGACACGGCCGGCCCGATGGCACGGACACTCCGGGATGCGGTGCTCGCCCTTGAGGCGATGGTCGGGGAAGATCCCGCTGACCCAGCGACGGCGCATCTTCCGGCCGGTCCGCCTTACCGGACTTGTCTCGATGAGCGGCAAGCAGTCGGGATGCGTGTCGGCGTCGTCAAGACCGATTTGTCGGAAGAAGAGCAGGTGCTCTACGACGAAGCAATCGCATTGCTGAAACAGAGCGGCATCGAGGTCGTCACCGTCGAACTGCCGTCGAAAGCAGGGCTCGACCAAGGGGATATCCTGTATCATGAGTTCAAGCTCGGAATCGAGGCGTATCTCGCCTCGACGAAGCTCCCGTATGAGACGTTGTCGGATTTGATTAATTGGAACAACAGTCATCCGGAGACGATTCCGCACGGACAGAAGACGTTCGAGAAAGCGAACGAACAATCGGGTCGCTTGATTGAGGACGCCTATTTGATGCGCCGCCTCGACGACGTCTATCACGCCAAGACGGACGGCATCGACCGATTGTTGGCCGAGCAGGAACTTCATGCGCTCGTCTTGCCGCATGACCACAATTATGACATGGCGGCGAAAGCCGGCCATCCGACCGTCACGATCCCGTATCGCTTGAAGGCGAGCGGGGCCCCGTTCGGTCTATCATTCACCGGGACGAGCTATGCCGAACGCGACTTGATTCGTCTCGCCTATGCGTTCGAGCGTCACGTGACACGTCCCGTCCCACCGTTATAAGAACGTTGCACCGGTCGTCCACGTCCGCTACAATGGTACGTATGTGGATTGAAGAAAGGACAGATAGCAATGAAACCATCTATATACGGGCTGACATTCGATCAGCTGACGGAAGCGTGCGTCTCTTGGGGATACAGCGCCTTCCACGCTAGACAAATCTGGGACTCGCTCTATATCGACCGAGTCAAGCACATCGAGGACATCTCGGTACGGGCCGAGGTACGTGAGGCGCTCGCCGCCGAATACGTCATCTCGACGCAAGACCTGTTCGTCAAACAAGAAGCGGGCGACGGGACGGTCAAATTTTTACTTAAACTGCATGACGGACACTATATCGAGACGGTGCTCATGCGTCACAAATACGGACGTTCGGTCTGTGTGACGACGCAAGTCGGCTGCAACATCGGCTGTAGCTTCTGTGCGAGCGGTCTCTTGAAGAAGACGCGCGATTTGACGGCCGGCGAAGTCGTCGAACAGATCATGACCGTGCAACATTATTTGGACGAGGTCGGGGAAGGTGCCCGCGTCAGTCATATCGTCGTCATGGGAATCGGGGAACCGTTCGATAACTTCGATAACTTGGTCGATTTCCTCCGTGTCGTCAAAGACGAACGCGGACTCGCCATCGCACCGCGTAAAATCAACGTGTCGACGAGCGGTCTCGCCGACAAGATTTACAAATTCGCGGACCTCGATCTTCGCATCAATTTGGCGCTGTCACTCCACGCCCCGAACGATGCGTTGCGGACGCAAATCATGAAAATCAACCGGGCGTTCCCGCTCGACAAGCTCATGCCGGCCATCCGTTATTACGTCGAGAAGACGAACAAACGCATCACGTTCGAATATATTCTCTTATCGAAAGTGAACGATTTGCCGGAGCACGCCGAGGAACTCGCCGACTTGATTGACGATATTAAAGACAAGTCATACGTCAACTTGATTCCGTACAATCCGGTCAACGAGCATATTCAGTATGAGCGGAGCACGTCTGAGGACATCATGGCGTTTTATGACGTCTTGAAGAAGCGGGGCATCAATACCGGTGTCCGTCTCGAGCACGGGACTGATATCGATGCGGCCTGTGGCCAGTTGCGCAGCAAGCATATGAATGTCGAAGGCGCAAAATGACAGGGACTCCTTGAATCTCATGATTCAAGGAGTTTTTTTGTCTTCTGCCCTAGAAGGATGCCGGCCCGGTTCAATATTTTTCTTCCGAGCGGTTGCTATTTTGGGAAATGTTGAATAGAGATTGCCCCCTCAGGGAATAGTCACTTGAAATCAATGTAGAGAGTGGAGGCAATTCAATGGAGACAGTAAACGCTGCGTTATGGATTCGAGTTCGAAATACGCTTGGGGAAGGCCCGTGTTGGGATGCGGAACTGAAACGCTTCTATTGGGTCGATATCGAGGGACATACACTTTGGTGGTACGATGAGAAGGAAGATGAATTGTCGTCGTTCGATATGGGACAACAGATCGGGTTCGCGGTCCCGAAAGTGACGGACGGCGTCGTCGTCGGCTTGAAAGACGGGATTTATGAGTGGGACGAGACGTCAAAAGAGCTCGATAAAATCGTCGAACTCGACGACCCGGAAGGAAAGCTCCGCTTCAATGACGGGAAAGCCGACCCGTACGGACGCATCTTCGCCGGCACGCTCCATCTTGAAGACGAGGCGGAACAAGCGACACTATACCGCCTGAATCGCGACGGCACGACCGAGGTCATGTTGAGCGAGTTGACATTATCGAACGGACTGACATGGTCACCCGACCATTCGACGTTCTATCATATCGATACACCGACCGAGACGGTCCGTAAATACGCCTTTGACTTGAAGACGGGTACGCTCGGCGAAGGGGAGGCCATCATCGATTTCACCGTCGAGGAAGGATTCCCGGACGGCATGACGTCCGATGAGGAAGGGTTCTTATGGATTGCACACTTCGCCGGCGGCCGCGTCTCGCGCTGGAACCCGGAGACGGGTGAAAAAGTGCTCGAGGTGCTCGTGCCGGCCCCGAACGTCACATCGTGCTGTTTCGTCGGTGACGACTTGAACCAACTCGCCATCACGACGGCTCGTGAAGGAATGGATGACGAGGCACTCAAAGCCCATCCGGACGCGGGGTCGGTCTTTAAAATCGATACAGACGTGAAAGGGATGCCGCTCTATCGGTTTGGACGATAAGGAGGTAAAGAGATGGTGAAGCGATTGCTCGTTCGTGCAGGCATCGGTTTGGCACTCGCGGCAGTGGCCCGGGTCGGGATTCAAAAACTATTGGATTCGAACCAGGAAGACGACCACACGTATTTGAATCCGCGCTGGGATGAGGCCCCGAGTGTCGATGCCGATAAGGATGAGGATGAGGTCGGTCTGACGCAACTCGATTCGATTTATCGGGCCGAGTGGCAAGCGAACACGTATCCCCGCTCCGAGGCGGAACGCAAGGCGTTGGAAGAATAGGGAAAGGAACACGTCCGGGAACGGGCGTGTTTTTTCTTGACAAGACAAAGGTGACCCGTCATTATCTAAAGAGTAATGATTACGATTTAGGAGTGAAGATACATGAAACGAATTCCAATCACGGTGCTGTCCGGTTATTTAGGGAGCGGCAAGACGACGTTGATGAATCATCTGTTGAACAATCGGTCCGGCAAGAAATATGCGGTCATCGTCAACGACATGAGCGAGTTGAACATCGACGAACGATTGATCGAGCAGAACGGTTTCTCGCGGACGGACGAAAAATTGGTCGAGCTATCGAACGGCTGCATCTGTTGCACGCTCCGTGAGGACCTGCTCGAAGCGGTACAGGACATCACGAACGACCGTGAGCTCGACGGGATTATCATCGAGTCATCTGGCATCTCAGAACCGATTCCGGTCGCTCAAACGTTTACATACGCCGATGACGCCCTTGGCATCGACTTGACGAGCCGTGTCTATATCGATGCGATGGTGACGGTCGTCGATGCGTATCGGTTCTTGAAAGATTTCAACTCGGGCGAGTCGCTTCATGAACGGAAGCAGGCCATCGATGAGACGGACGTCCGCGAGGTCGTCGACCTGCTTGTCGACCAAATCGAGTTCGCGGACATCATCGTCTTGAACAAGGCGGACCGCGTGACCGAGACAGAACTCGGTGAGATGGCCGGGCTGTTGAAGGCGCTCAATCCAACCGCCAAACTGTTGACGTCAGTTTACGCGAACGTGGAGTTGACGGAGCTGTTGGACGTCAATCTTTTCGATTTCGAGCAGGCGATGCACGCCGCCGGCTGGATTCAAGAACTAGAGGCCGAGACACACACACCAGAGACGGAGGAATACGGCATCAGTTCGTTCGTCTATCGCCGCCGCCGTCCGTTTCATCCGGAGCGGCTCCACGCCTGGATCGAGGCGTTCCCGGATCAAGTCGTCCGCGCCAAAGGTTTCTTATGGATCGCCTCCCGGAACGACATCGCCTGCCTGTTCTCGCAAGCGGGGTACGCATCGACGCTCGAACACGCGGGACGTTGGCTCGCGACGCTGCCGGAGGAAGAGCGGAGTCTCATGTTCACGGCAGAACCTGAGCTCGCCGCCGACTACGTCGAGCCGTACGGGGACCGTCAGACGGAGCTCGTCTTGATCGGGCAGCGGATGGAGCGTGCGGTCATCGAGGCCGGACTCGACGCGTGTCTGTTGACGGATGAGGAGATGGCGCTCGATTGGACGACGTTGCAGGACACGCTTCCGGGGAACGGTATCGTGACTTTCACATAAACCGTTTACAAATTCGGAGCGGTCGTCTATACTTCTCGTTGCATAGATAACCGCATACATTGGACTACACTAGGGGTGCTTCGGCTGAGATGTGAGCATGGCTCCAATCCCTTATGACTCGATCCGGGTAATACCGGCGTGAGGAAGTGTGGCACTTTTTCTAATGGATTATTACATTGGACGAGTGGCCGCATTCTCATGGATGCGGCTTTTTTGTGTACATACAATAAGGGGGAATAGAACATGAACAACCAATGTGGTACGAGTCCGATCGTCGGATTCCGCTTTACGCTGAGCCCAATGACATCTGATTTTGTGAGTGTCATCAAAGGGGCATTGAAAGAGACGAACTTGCAAAACGTTTGGCGGCATACCGATGACGTCTCGACGGTCATCCGGGGACGCAGTGAGCATGTGTTCGACGTGGCCAAAGCCGTCTTGTCACATGCGTCGAAGAACGGGGAACATATGTCGATGAGCGGGACGTTCTCGGTCGGCTGCCCAGGCGACACGGCAGGAGACAACCTGCTCGACGTGACGACTGATCCTGTGAACGGTCCGGTATCGACCCAGTACGTCTCTTCCCAGTTCGCCCTCTATCCGCTCGGGGACGCGAAGTATATGGACATCATCTACGAAGAAATTGCCTTTGCGAAAGAGCGTGGCGTCTTCAATGACTCGATGCATTACGCCTCGGGCATTCACGGCGACATCGAACCGGTGTTTTCATTTTACGAGGCGACGTTCGACCGGGTCCGTGCGAAGACGTGCCACGTCGTCATGACGGTGACGTTCAGCGTGAACAGCCCGTCACACGAGGGACAACAGCATGCTTAAGTCGTGGAAGTTAAAAGAAATCGTCTTGTTGGCCATTTTATCGGTCGTGTTCGCTGTCGTCTATTTGGCGTTCGTCCATGTCGGGAATCTATGGGCTGGCTTGATTGGACCGATCGCGTACGAATGGATTTTTGGGATTTGGTTCATCGTCTCGATTATTGCGGCTTATATCATCCGCCGACCTGGCGCCGCATTCTTGTCCGAAGTGCTTGCGGCGACGATTGAGATGATGATTGGTAACGCGATTGGACCTCGTATTATTTTAGTCGGGATCATTCAAGGACTTGGTGCTGAAGCAGCGTTTGCGGTCACGAGCTACAAGCGATATGACCTTTGGGTGCTCATGCTGGCCGGATTTGGTGCAGCTGCGACTAGTTTCGCGTATACGTACGTCATGGGTGGACTCGCTGCCCTCAGTCCGACATACGTGGCGACGATGTTCGCGTTACGAGCGACGAGCGGGATGCTCATTGCCGGTCTGGGAGGTAAGATTTTAAGCGACTTGTTGCTTCGGACGGGTGCGCTCGAAGGGTATGCCATCGCGCGTCAGGGACGTGTGCATGGTTGAGGCAGAACAGCTGTCATTCCGCTATCCGGAAAAACAGCGCGAAGTATTGACGGATATCACGCTTCAATTAACGGCTGGGAGGACACTCATCACGGGGGCGAGCGGGTCGGGAAAATCGACATTGTTCTCTTTGTTGAATCGTCTGTATCCGGATAACTGCGATGGCATCGTGACAGGCAAATTACACTTGTTTGACCGCTCTTATGATACGTATGCAGCTGGTGAGGTGAATCGTCGTGTCGGAACGGTGTTTCAAGATCCTGACAGTCAGTTCGTCATGCAGACGGTCGAGGAGGAATTGATTTTCACACTCGAAAATTTTGCCGTGGCGAGGGACGAGATGATGGCGCGTGTGGCCAAGATTTTAGCGGAATTGCAGTTGACCGATTATCGTGACCGAGTCATTCATGACCTGTCAGGTGGTGAAAAGCAACAAATCGCTGTCGCCTGTGCTTTGATCGGGAAGCCGGAATGGCTACTGCTCGATGAGCCGCTCGCGCACCTTGATCCCGAGACATCAACCCGTTTCGTTCAGTGGCTCGACAACGTCGCACAGACGGTAAACGTTGTCGTCATCGAGCATCGACCCTTCCTATGGGGCGGGTTCTTCGACAGAGAAGTGGAACTCGTGAACGGACGCATCAACTATGACGGACCGTTCGTTGCCCGCCCGGATTATACGTTCTCTCCGGTTGAAGTGATACAAGGAAATACTATTTTATTTCACGTACCGCAATTGAAACGAAAAACATTCAACCTAGCAACGAGCAAGCTGACCGTCGCCGAGGGTGATCTCATTGCCGTACTTGGTCGAAACGGCAGTGGCAAATCGACTTGGCTCAAGAGCCTTGCCCGCGAACATCAAGAAGTGGGACTCGTCCCACAATCTCCGGCTCATCTATTTATCACGAGTGATGTGACACGTGAACTCGCATATGGCCATAATCGTCCGATTGGGGACATCATGAACCGGCTCGGGCTTGGACCGTTTCGTAACGACCACCCACTCTCGCTTAGTCACGGTCAAAAACGAAGGCTCGCCATCGGCGTGATGATGCTCTCGAATAAACGGCTCATCGCGTTCGATGAACCGACTGCTGGACAAGATGAGGTATCGCTTCGTGCGCTTTATGAATTGATGGTTGAACGAATCCGCGCCGGCCAGACGGTTCTGTTTGTGACACACGACCTTAGTTTCGCCCGAATCGCGAACACCTATTACTTGATGCATGAAGGTTACTTGAGTGGGCCATATGATGCATCGCTCTGGAATGAGACGGAGCTACTACAAGCTCACGGTTTATTGCTGGAGGAATCGTGATGACGTTTCAAGAGATGAATCCGACGATCAAATTTATGACCGTGACGTGTCTCATGTTCGGTCTTGCCTTTATGTACAATCCATGGACGCCGCTTGCGGTATTCATCGGAACGCTTATACTTCAAATTCTTTTTTCTAACGTGAACTGGAAGCGCTGGGGGCTATTCATGATTCCGTTTTTATTCACCGCGCTCGGGACATTGTGGACGACGCTCGTCTTTGGAAAAGAGACGAGCGGGGAGGTCATGTTCACGCTGTTCGGCAACGACGTCACCGACGAGAATGTGATACTAGCAGCGACGCTCTCCTTACGGGTATTAGCATTCACCGCGTTGTCACTCCTGTTCACACTGACGACGGATCCCAAACGGTTCGTCTACAGCTTGATGCAACAAGGGAAGTTGTCACCTAAAATCGCTTACAGTGTCTTCGTCGGCTTTCGTTTCTTTCCGATTTTGAAGCATGAACTGATGCAACTGTATGAAACGCATGCTTTGCGAGGCGTTCGTTTAGAGACACGACTCGATCACATTCGGCACGTTCCGAATTTAGTCATCCCGCTTCTGGCCGGATCGATCCGACAAGCGGAACGCATCGCGTTCTCGATGGAGGCACGCGGGTTCACGGGCGAACCACGAGCGACGTATGAAGTAGTCGCCATCACTCGGTACGACTTTCTGTTGGCGTCGCTCTTGATTGTATTGTTCGGAGTGAGCGTATGGATTGGCGTATAAACGAAACAAGACGACTCACTCGGAGTCGTCTTGTTTCGTTTCTTTCACGATTCTAAACTTCGGTTTGACCGATTCATTATTGAACGCCTCGAGCACAGTGTTCTCGTTGGCCATACGAATCTGTTGCGGCTCGCCTTTGGACGTCGTGCCGATACAGAACATATGGGCCTCGTGGTCGGCGAACAGCGTCTTATACGGGGTCGCATGGTGCATCAAGCGTCCTGGCGAGCCCCAGCCGACGATCACCATTCCGCCGGTCGCCTCGACCTCGTCGAGCGTTTCCTCCACGTAATGAAAGTTGACCTCGTCAAGCTGTGACTCGACGTAAGGCAGATTGTCATTGATGGCGAGTGTCGGGACGAGACTGATGACGCGCATCTCACGGATCGGTTGATCGAGATGGTTACGCATGAGCATATACGCCCGCTGCGTGGTCGTGCCAGACAAGAAGGCATCGCTCATCCGGGGTGAGTAGATGATGACGGCACAGATGACGCCGTCGACGACATCTGTGAATTCGTACGTTCGCATATATCGTTTCGTCTTGTCCTCATTGAAGACCGACTTGACGCGAATCGTCACTTCCTCGATATGGGTGTTCATAATGTTTCCTCACTTTTGCTCAAATAGTGCCAGGTCAGACCCAGCCGGCGAACCATTCCAAATAGCGAATCGTATAGCGGGCGACTTGTTGCGTCGCCGTCGCCTTGTCATCCGGTAAATAAGACACGTCAGTTTGATATGACTCATAAAACGACATCACATCGTTGACATACTGCTCGCTTCGGTTGTATTCGAAGATGGCGTTCCGAATCGAATCGGTCGAATCTGCCGTCGTCCCACCGTGCTCGCTTAAATAATAAGCGGCTGCATGGGCCGAATCGACGAGACTGTGCGGGTCGGCCTGGCCATCGTTGTTACCGTCGCGTCCGAGACCGCCATACTGTTCGATCAGCGCGAGGTCTGTCAAATCGACCTCGTCCTCAGGCACGTCACCTTTTTGGTCGTCGGTGTCGTACTGCCAACCGAGCCACGTCCGCGGCATGAATTGGAACGGACCGATCGCCCCGACTGATGAACGCATCGATGAGCTATGGGAGAAAATCGTCTCGACGCGATGGACCGCGGCAAGAAGCCGCCAATCGACGTCATACGTCGCCGCCGCATCTTCATACACGTCACGATGGACAGCAGGGATGCCGTGATCCCCGTAATAGGCCCGGTAAAGGGCGTTGTTCACTTTATCATGTTGACCAAACCAGCCGATTGCGCCGAGGCACAGCACGATCACAAGCAAGAGACCGGTCAGTCGCAAAATCAATCGTTTCAAGATTCCGCCTCCTAGCTTTCTAGACAATACCCGAATAGTGTAGCATATAGCTAACAGGAAGGACAGGAGTGGATATCCATGCTCGAACAGGCCGTCTTTACCATCATTCTCGTGTATTTATTGATTGTCCAATTGTTCAACGCCCGGTTGATGAAACCGATGATTGAAACGCTCGGACGAAGCCGCGTGTACGATCAGACCATCAAATCGGCGTGGGGGCTCTGTTTGCTGTTGCTCGCCCTCATCTTTTTGTTCCAGGTCCCGCCTGAAGCGGTCGGGCTCGGCTTCGCCCCGGCCGAGGGGGATTTGCGCGCCTGGCAGTTCTTCTTTTTGACGAGCGTCCTCATCTCCGCATTGATCGCGTTCTATCTGCTCGTGAAAACGTCTCCGGGTTTGCGGCGCCGGTTACGGCCATATTATGAGCTCGAGATTGAACGGCTACTGTTGCCTCAGACGATTCAGGAGGCGAGAGCGTGGGGCGCCGTGTCTTGGACGGCTGGAGTGACCGAAGAGTTCATCTTCCGTGGCGTTCTGCTCTACACGGTCACATTGTGGATGGACGTCTCGCCCCCGATGCTCGCCTTGATCGGCGGAGCGTTATTCGGGTTGGCCCACGCTTATCAAGGTGTCCGAGGCATCCTCGCGACCAGTCTCGTCGGGTGGGGGCTCGGTTATTTATATGTGGCGATGGGTATCCTCTGGCCGGTGATGGTCGTTCATGCCTTGCTCGATCTTATTGCTGGACCGATTCACGTCGTCGATTCAGAAACTGACTGACGGCCGCTTCATACGCGGGCTGGTCTTTCAAAATACAGTTCGTATGTTCCGCGCCGTGGATGAGGGCGATCTCATTTTTGCGGTTGAGCGCATTCATCTCGACGGACATCCAGGTCGGGACGTAATCGTCCTCTGTCCCATGGATGAACAAGACCGGCACATCGATTGCCGCGAGCGCTCGTTTCGGTCGGACTTGGTGCATCCGGAATCCGGCTCGCGTCCAAAGGAAGTAATTGATTCCCGGCAACAACAAATCACCAGGCAGTCGGTGTAAGACGTTCAACTGATGGCGCATGAGTTGTCTCATGTCATCGAACGGGCACTCGGCAATCAAAAAATCGACATCTGTCAATGGACCGGCCTGTAAAATCGAGGCGGCGCCCATCGACACGCCATGTAGCCCGACCTCGGAGACGGACTCATTAACCCGCAACCAGTCGACCCAATCCACGATGTCATGTTTCTCATGATAGCCGTACGAGGCGTACACGCCCTCGGATTCGCCGTGGGACCGCAAATCGACGGCGAGCAGATTGTAGCCGAGGCGATGGAACATCGCCAAATGCGGGGCCATGAAGCTGTGGGACGCCGTATAGCCATGCACGAAGACGATCCACTTCGATGAGCCTTCGTTTCGGTAGACACGCCCATAGAGGCGATATCCGTCTTGCGAGCGGAGCGAGACGTGCTCAAATGGCACGTCGTGATAAAAGGATTGATCTTCCTTCGTGTAGGGGGCCAACAGCATCTCGGGCGTCTTGCGTTTCCCTCGTGTCATGCGTTTGAACGCATAGTAGCTGATGGCATAATAGCCAGTGAATAATGTTGCGAGTCCAACCTTCCATCTCTTCTGCATATGAACCGCTCCTTTCCCCATTATTGTACCCGAAAACGCGTTCCCAATTCACGCGCCATATGGGTCATGGTGTGTTTTCAATGACGGAACGCCAAGGCTTATATGTGATAAGGCGAATTGTGCCGAATAGAGTTGCCACATATGATAGTAGCGAATAGTCACCAAGTGGGAGGATATGAACCGATGGAGCGACAGGCGATGTATCAATTTTTACAGGCATGTTTGATGGGACAGACGGATTATACGACGACTGAGGGAGTGACGTTCTATCGCGCTCCGACGAGCGGGGAACGGCAACATGGAATCGTCTTGGACGTGTTAATTGACCGCTACTTATGTCAGCCTGGGCAGGCAATCGAATTATCGGTCCCGGACATCGCCGTTTCCATTGACGTGTCGGCCGATGAAATCGTCCGGTCCGTACTCGCACTCGCCCGCATCACTCTCGTCTCGCAACATATCGAGGAGAGATTGATTCGTGTCGTCTCGGCGGGCATCAATGAAGCGGGTCGATTGACGCTCGTCATCGGTTTCAACGCTTGGCTGACGCATCATTTGGGCCATCTATCGGGCGAGTGGGTCGAGCTGCCGGCTCGCGTGCACGCCATGTGACAAACCTTGAACAACAAAAAGGGAAGGCCGCGATGGACGCGGTCTTCCCTTTTTTTAATGTCGGGGCGAGGGTTGAAGCTGACCGTCCTGAAGCAATAGGACCCGGTCGCAGACGTCTAGCATGCGTTCATCGTGAGTGATGACAAGGACTCGACGTCCGTGATTACGCGCCTCAGCGACGAGCAACTCCATGACCCGGCGCCCGTTCTCGAAATCGAGGCTCGCCATCGGTTCATCGGCCAACAAGAGTCGAGGCCGATTGATGAGGGCTCGGGCAACGGCGACGCGCTGCCGTTCGCCGCCCGACAAGTGCTTCGGCAGTTGATTGAGGCGATGACTCAGACCGAGGACGTCGAGCAGGTGGAGCGGGTCTTGTTTAGATTCGCTTTCGGCCTGGACGAGCTCGAGTTGTTCTCGAACCGTCAAATATGGAACGAGGTGGGCTTGCTGAAATACGAAGCCGATTTCATTCAAGCGAAGCAAGCGTCGTTCTTCTTCACTCGCAGCGAGCAACTCCCGTCCCTCGAGCTCGATGAGCCCAACGTCAGGTCGTTTCAATAAACCAAGAATTTGGAGCAGCGTGCTCTTCCCGCTACCGCTCGGTCCGATGATGCCGATACATTCCCCGGGCTCGACCTGTAAATCGATGCCACGCAAAATGGGTTGTCCGTCATACGTATGGCAAATATTCGTCAATTTCATTGTCCAATTCCTCCTAGCGCGTCGGCGGCGTCAAGCCGGCGCAATTTCCAAAGCTGCAACAATGTCCCGATGAGTGAGAGGGCGGCCATGACCGCACCATATGCGAGCACGTTGCCCAAGTCGAACCGGAACGGGATGGCGTCTGGGACGAACGTGCCGGTGAACCCTGTCAGCACCGTGGCTAGCAGGCTCGCCGTGAGCACCGTGGCCATGACCTGGATGACGAGAGCCGTGCCGATCACACGGGGACGAATCCCGATTGCTTTCAAAATCCCGAGCTCCGGGAGCTTTTGGAGTGTCAACATATAAAAGAAAGCGGTCAAGATGAATGCGCCGATGAACAGCAAGAAGCCGCGCATCATCGTGAATGTGCCTTGTTCTGCCGTATACCCAGGGACGGCCTTAACGACGTCTTGTTTCGTCATCGTAGCGAGTGAGGTGTCAGCCTTCCCGAGCCAGGCCGAGACGTAGGCGGGCTGACCGCTAGCCGTCTGGAACGCTTCCCACGTATCCTGTGTTGCCCAGATGACCGGGGCGTGGCTATAGCGACCGTCCGTCGTCCCGACGATGGTGAATGCATACCCGGACGCAAAATCGCGAACCGTGTCTCCGATTTCGACGTCACCGAGAAAACTTGGGTCGACGAGCACGTCCCCGACAGCGAGGTCAAGCTCGGGCCCGATTGTGGAATCTTTCGGCAGTGTGAATAATGTGGCATCCTGTTTTTTCGTCCCATGGACGAGCGTCATCGATTTGACGCCGAGCGGGGTGAGCGCATCGGGTGTCGGCAGTTCGATGAATGAGCGGGTCAATTGCCCGTCGGCATCATCGGCCAGTTGAAACGACTCGACATCGAGTTCACGCAAGGTGGCCCCGTTATCATAAGCCAGACCGTCCGCGAGTCCGGTGATCAATGTCGACAACAAGACGATAAGTAGCGTGATTACGAAAATGAGCGAAAATTTTCGTTTTTGCCGCCACATCTCTTTTAATCCTAAGTTCATAAAAAAAGCCTCCTTCATAGCGATGAAGGAAGCATAACCGACCAAGATGAACGGAATATGAACATGACTACAACGTGACGTAAAAGACGGTACCCGCCCCGAGCTGAGATTCGACCGTCAACGTGCCGCCGTGAAGGTGGACGATATCTCGGGCGATGGCGAGGCCGAGCCCGGTGCCTCGTCCGGATCGTGAGGCGTCGCCTTTATAGAAACGCTCGAACAGCCGTGCCTTCGTCGCTTCATCCATGCCGACACCAACGTCTTGAATCAAGACGGTCGGGCGTTCGCCTTGATACGCCTTGATGGTGATGAGGCCACCGTCTGCAGAAGCGTGAATCGCGTTCGTCAGCAAGTTGGACCACACTTGTGCCAGCAATAGCGGGTCACCGGTCACGAAGAGCGTCGAATCGAGTTCTGTGGCAACGGCGATCCCTTTCTCGTCGAGTTGGAACGTGTGCCGCCGGATAACATCCTCGATGGACGCACGCACATCGACCGGTGTCGTTAACGACACGTTGGCCTCGTCGAGCCGGGCGAGGAGCAGTAACTGTCTCGTCAGATCGGACAGGCGCGAAGCCTCGTCTCGAATGATGGCGGCATGCGCTTTCGCGTCACCGTCGGTCGTCGCGACGAGTTCCGAGGCGTAGCCTTTGATGGAAGTGAGCGGGGTCTGGAACTCATGGGAGACGCTCGAGACAAACCGTCTGCGCTCGCCTTCCGATTTTTCAAGCGAGTCGACCATATCGTTGAAGCGACGGGAGAGCGTGCCAATCTCATCGTTGCGCTCGAGCGGGAGGTCGCTCGGCCGACCCCCGGATGCGACCGAATCGGTCGCAGCGGTCAACGTCCGCAACGGGCGGACGAGTTGACTCGTCGACAAGGCAATCAAGATGAAGGCGAGCCCGGTCAACAAGGCGAAGAACAACCCGACGAATAAATGCAGCTCGCGGATTTGGGCACTCAGATCGGGACGGATGAAGACGGCATCCTCACCATCGATGCTAAACCCATACGTATTGACGACCTCGTTGTCGAACAGTCCGAGCAAAAACAAGTGGAACGGATAGGTGTGCATCCCGTCGTAGGTTTCACCGGACCGGACGGAGGCGATGACGTCGGTGTCGAGCCGCTCATCCCGGAACGCTCCGCCATAGCGTTCAATCGTATCGTCCGGTCGTACGACGAACAACTGATAGCCGGTCTGAGCGAGCAGTGTATAAAATGTGGACGTCTCACCATCGGTATGGGCCTCGAAGTACACTTTCGCGGCCTCAGCCGTCTGTTCGGTCTTGTCGCTATAGGACGGTTGCCACCACACGTAGTAGGCGACGTTGCTGACGAGCAGGGCGATAGCACCCGACAACAATAAAATCATAAACACGGTCAAGACGATTCGCGTGTATAACGTCTTCATGGCGTCACCTCGAGCGTATACCCGACGCCTCGCACCGTCCGAATCATGTTGCCTTCGTCACGGAGGCGACCGCGTAATCGCTTGATGTGGACGTCGATCGTCCGGTCGTCGCCTTCGAACTCGAGGCCCCATACTTGCTCAATCAATTCATCACGGGTGAACACACGACTTGGAAACGCAGCCAACTGATAGAGCAGCTCGAACTCTTTTTTCGGCAAGTGGATCGTCTCCTCATGAAGTTCGAGCCGATAATCACGCAAGTCGAGTTTGAGCGGTCCGGCAGTGACGACCGTGGCCGCATTCTTGGCGTAACGTTTCGCGACGGCTTGGAGCCGGAAGAGCAGTTCTTCTGGAATGAACGGTTTCGTCATGTAATCGTCGGCCCCGTGCTCGAAACCGCTCCGTTTCTCCTCCCATTCCCCGAGGGCGGTCAATAGGATGACCGGAATATCCGTCAATCGTTTCAGCCGGGAACAGAGCGTTCGCCCGTCTTGGCCCGGCAACAGGATGTCAATCACGGCAGCATCTGCAGGTCGCTCTAAAAACAGTCGCTCGGCGACGTTTCCGTCCATGGCCGTGGTGACGGTGTGACCGGCCCGCTGTAACGTCGTTTCAATCAGATGCAGGATGGCCAGGTCGTCTTCAACAATCAGTACGTGCATGACTCTCTTCCTTTCTCATGAAGGACATCGAAAACAGGTGACCCATGTCAGGTCACCTGGCCGTTATGTCGCTTTGGTCAGTTCTTTGTGTAGCGCCCGGAGCGCCCGCAGGAAGGCATCTTTGAAGTACTTGTCTTCTTGGGCCTCGAGCGTCTCGAGCGCGGTCGTATCGCCCGCGCTCGCTTTGACGAGCAGGTTGACGACCGTTCCCCAGCGCTTGACATGCTCGGGCTTCGGATGGTTCATCGCAACGGTCAACGTGAACCAATACGGTTGGTCCCGACGCTGCAACGTGGCAATCATCTGCTTGGCCGTCTGTGCCTCCGCCTCGGACGGTAACGTGGCCGTCGCGAACCAGCCGAGCAGTCCGGCACTCATTGCCTCGAGTCGCGCCTTGGCTTCTGACTCGATCGGCTCACGTCCGAATTCGGAGATATTGACGAAGACGAGACGGTCCTTGCGGTCGAGGTGGGTGATCCATCCTTTGACCGTCTTGAGCTTGTCTTTGTCTTTCGACTGGGCTTTGACCGTGTAACCGTTCAGTTTGCCGATGTAAATTCGGAACTGGCCACGGTCGAGTTGCTTATCGACTTTGAACTCGATGTCCTGACCGACCGTGAACGGTTGGTTCTGTTTGTTGAGCGTCTCGCCTTTTTTCAGTTCCGGACGTCGGACGATGTAGCGGAGCGCTTCTTGTTCGGTCTTGTCGTCGAGCGTCCACAGATTGTTCGGTGTGACATTTTTAAAGCGATGCCGGCGGACGAAGATGTATTGATCGAGCGCCTCGACGGCGTCGGTGACGGAATTTTTTCCACTCAAATAATCATCGGCGATATCTCTTAGCGTGATTGATTCGAGCCGGTCGATATGCCCGACGTATGGGACGTGTCCGACGACGAACAGGGCGGTGGCAATCAATTCACTCTCGCGAGGGGTCAGAGGACGTTTGGCCATGTTGCACTTCCTTTCTTGCATTCATATCATTTAGTATACCAAAAACAAATTTCGACATGTTGTATGAATCAACCAGATGGAAAATTTTACAGGCATACAGGATTTCGTGGATTGATTGCGAATACTTGAATATGATAGAGCTATGCGGATGTTGAGATGAGGTGATGAGATGAAGCTATCGATAGAACCGGGGGATTATGTCGTGTTGATTGAAATCAACAAGGAAGTATTGAAATGTACGTCCCTCGATCAGGCCGACTATGTCGACCGAGACCGCTATGAACTGGTCGGCCGGATGAGTGAACGGCTCCCGGCCGAGGTGATCGTCCCTTCTATCATCGACTATATTCGGTTCGGTAGTGGATATATCGGCGACAATATCGTCTGGGACACAGAGACGGAATCGTTTTTCTGTCAACAGTTCGAGACGATTGATGGATCTCCGCTCGGTGAGGACCTCGACGGATTTACACCCGATCCGTATCGGACGGAACTGGCGCGTTATTATACGTATTTGACCATCGGAAAGATTGTCGACTATGAGATGGATGAGCCTGACGAACCGAACTATTGGTGAGCGTCGAAAAAATGTCACAATCTATTTTTCGAAAAAAAGGGAAATTGATTCCGTAATTTGAGATAATGGGGGCATCTTAGGAAGTTTGGAATGGAGCGGTAGGCGATGAAAAAAATGATGCTTGTGGCGGCGCTCGCGCTGCTCATGCCTGCATCGGTGGACGCGGCGAAACCGGTTGTATTGGAGAAACACGGTTACATCGTGGCCGAGCCGAGGGTCGGGAACCAATACTATATCAAGCAAACAGGCACCGATTTGGCGTGGAACACGACGCGCGGCGCTTCAGACATCGTGATCGCTTTAATCGATTCGTCGGCCGATCGTCGGCATAAAGAACTATACAAGGTCCCTCGTGTCGTCAATTCGATGAAAGGGCCTTACAGCGTCGATTATCATGGGACGCATACGGCCGGCATCATGTCTGGCCGTCACAACAAGTTCGGGATGGCCGGACTTGCTCCGAACGTACGCTATCATTTTTATAACGTCTTCTACGGTAAAAACTCGGAGTACACGGATTCTTGGACCGTCGCCAAAGCGGTCGATACGGCGGTGGCGAAAGGGGCGAACATCATCAACCTGTCGCTCGGCGGGCAAGATTACGATCAAGTCCTCGCCGATTCGATTCGCCGGGCCCGGGCCAAAGGGGTCATCATCGTCGCCTCGGCAGGAAACGACGGGGAGAAGACCGTCTCGTTCCCGGCCAATATGAAAGAAGTCATCGCGGTCGGGGCGATTGACGCGAACCGTCGCGTCGCCGGTTTCAGCAATATGGCCGCTCAAGTCAAAATCGTCGCCCCCGGGGTGAACATTTTGTCGCTCGGCCTGAATAACGGCTTCGTCTATATGGACGGGACGTCGATGGCCGCGCCGATGGTGTCGTCGGGTCTCGCGCTCGTCAAATCGGTCAATCCGTTTTTGACACCGGCCGATGTGGACGCCTTGATTCAAAAGATGCCACGGGCGAGCGGCAAGATTTATACGGAGCTGAACACGAAGCGGCTCCTCGATGCGACACCGCGTCCCGTGACGCTCTCGGTGCCGTCGACGCTCAAGAGCCGTTACGTCAAAGAAGCGAAACTGACGGTCATGAAAAAACCGAATTTGAAAACGACGTATACGTTATATCAAGGTACCCGTAAAGTGAAGACGCTGTCGGCAGGGAATTCGATGTTCACGATGTATGCCGGCGGCGATTGGCTACCGAGTGGCTCGTACAAACTCCAAGCCGTCGTCACGGATGGGAAACATAAACGTACGGCCAGTCGGTCCTTCAAATACGTGAATCCCGTCAAGCCGGCGGTTGCGGTCAAAGCGTCCGACGGAGGCACGTTCGAATTGGCGACGACGCGAAAAGGGGTCGTCACCGTACTCGATGCGAACAAAAAAATCGTCTATGAGGCGCTTCACGTACCGGGCAAGTTCCCGGTCCGGAGCGACACGGGAGCTGCGTACACGGTCGTCTTGAAACCGACCGACGTCTCTGAGAAAGTGGTGACGGTCAAGTATGCGCCGCAACCGGTCCAAGCCGAGACGGACAAATCGGCGGAATCGACATGAAAAACACCCGGAGCCAGCGCTTGGCTCCGGGTGTTGATTTATGCTTTCGTGATGGCTTCACCGCTCCAACGAATGTTCGCTTCTAAGACGTTGCCGTTGTCGTCGATATGTTCAAAACTCAGTTTCCCGTCGACAATAATCTCACAGAGACCGACACGGACATCCTCGCTCCATGCGCGACGTGTCTGAGTCGACGCGTCGAACGTCGGAATCGATTCAGGAAAACGTTCCTGTAAGTGGGCCAAGTTATGATGGTCGAAGTGATACGGACGTTTGGACAGTTCATTCGGTGCTTTAATGTCAAACGGCTCGAATCCTCGGACGAGTCGATTATTCCGGTAGAAGGCGAACACGCCGTTGTTTGGGTGGAGCGCTTTAATGTCATCGATTTCAATCACATAGGTCAGTCGTTGAATCCAACCGTTTTTTGCATCTTGACGCATCAAAATCCCTCCTTGTTCAATGGAACACGCCTTATTTTAGCGCTGACGCCGGTGAAAATCAAGTTCAGGTTCTCGGTTGTCATTTCACGGGTTATCCGCTACAATGGGTAAAGTGACTATGAGGTCTGGGCAATCGCGGGACGCAAGTCTTGAGGAAAGTCCATGCTCGCACAGCCTGTGATGGCTGTAGTGATCGTGCTACACGAAAAGATAAGTGTAGGCAACGCAAGTTGACGGCAGAAGAAGCACCTAAGTCCTCGGATATGGTGCAAGCTTCTTGAAAGTGCCACAGTGACGGAGTCTGATCGGAAACGTTCAGAGTGGAACGAGGTAAACCCCACGAGCGAGAAACCCAAACTATGGTAGGGGAACTTCCTGACTGGAACCGAACGGGACGGAAGGCGCCAATCGGCGCAGATAGATGATTGTCACTCCATCGTGCCAGGGAGACCGTTATGAGCACCGGAGTACAGAACATGGCTTACAGGGCAGCATAGTCTCTCATTTAACATTGACCAGGAGTTCAAGCAATCCTACTTGAGCTCCTTTTTACATGACCATTTTAGGAGTAACACTTATAGAAAGTAGGGATAGTATGGCAAAACGAAAACTGATTGCCACCGCAGCGATGGGCATCGAAGCACTCGTCGCCAAAGAAGTGCGCGACCTCGGCTACACGTGTGAGGTCGAGAACGGACGCGTCTATATCGACGCAGAAATGGAAGACATTCCGCGATTGAACCTATGGCTCCGGACGGCAGACCGCGTCAAGCTCGTCGTCGCCGAGTTCAAAGCGACGACGTTCACGGAACTGTTTGACGGTGTCGTCGAACTGCCTTGGACGGATCTCATGCCGTGGGACGCTCGATTCATCGTCGACGGCCGCTCGGTCAAGTCGAAGTTGTTCTCGATCCGCGACTGTCAGAAAATCACGGAGAAGGCGATTGTCGACGCGATGCAACGCGGATACGATAAGCCGGGCGAGTGGCTGCCGAAGACGGGCGCCTACTATCCGATTGAAGTCGCCTTGTTGAAAGATGTGGCGACGATCACAATCGACACGTCAGGTGACGCGCTTCACCGTCGTGGTTACCGTGAGCTCCACTCACAGGCACCGCTCAAAGAGACGATGGCTGCGGCAATGATTCAGCTAACGAACTGGAAGCCGGACATGCCGTTCTACGACGTTTTCACCGGCTCAGGGACGCTCGCCATCGAGGCGGCGCTCATCGGTCGTAACATCGCGCCTGGTCTCAACCGTGAGTTCTGTTCACAAGACTGGCCGTGCGTACCGAAGAAAGCCTGGTATGATGCAATCAATGAAGCGAACGAGAAAGCGGAATGGGACAAACCGCTCAAAATCTACGGCATCGACCTCGACCCACGCATGGTCAAGCTCGCCAAGGATAACGCCGAGCTTGCCGACGTCCGTGACGCCATCACGTTCGTCCATAGTGACGCGGCTGCCTTGAAGCCGAAAGAAGAGTACGGTGTCATCATCGGCAACCCGCCATACGGCGAACGGTTGCAGACCGAAGAAGAGATTATCGACCTGTACGAGCGGATCGGCCAGCAGTTCGCCAAATATCCGGGCTATAGCGTCTATATGTTGACGAGCTATGAGGATTTCGAGAAAGCGTATGGCCGTCCGGCGACGAAACGCCGTAAGCTGTACAACGGGAATATCGAGACGCAATACTACCAGTTCTTCGGTAAACGTCCGCCGAGACGTTCAGCTGAGCCGACTTCTGATACGAAATAAGTCTTCATTGCACACACATTGCACACTTTTTGTTTGTGATACTGAAGACAAGCGAAAACTGCTCCTAGGAGCAGTTTTTTTGCTTGCCGTGGTTTTTTCGCCCTTGTAGGTGACGGAATGAATGTATGTGCAAGATAGTCGGACCAGTCCTCATAAATGGGCATGGCCCGTCCTAAGTCCGTCTGTTCAAGAATCGATTGCGCGTTCTTCTTGTCTTTCTAATACGTGACGACGAGACGTTCGAATAGCCTCCCTGGAGTCGGACGGCAGTGAAGGGCCATACAAGTTTTTAAACATTGCGTAATCGCATCCTGTAACACATTACATCACTCACTTTCCTATACATCGCTCTACCGTTCAACATTCAAGCTATTATAACTTACATTTCCATATATAAGGATTATACTCATAATATGGCAAAGATAGGGAGATGAAGAATGGATGATAAGAGGTATATATGAGGCACACTTGCCGGTAAGTGATTTGACGGTGTCGATTCCGTTTTATGAAAAACTCGGAATGAAGCTGGCCTTCCAAAACGAGTCCTTGGCGTTTCTATGGATCATCGAAGGAGAGAGTTGGCTCGGTTTGTGGGAGAGCGATCGCGTCGAGGTGCCGTACCATCCATCGATTCGTCATGTGGCGTTTCGAATCGACCCCGAAAGCCTTGAAACGGTGAAGAAGTGGCTCAATGAACGGGATATCGAAGTACGGACCGCATTCAAGATGACGCCTGCAGAACAGCCGTTAGTCCTGCCGAACTTCCCGCACGCACATGCCGCTATCTATTTCGACGATCCGGACGGGAATTCGCTCGAACTGATCACGTTTCTTGAGACGGACCCGACCGCTGCGTTTCAAATGATGTCTTTCGCTAACTGGTCAGAAGAGAAGCGGATGCAAGGGTCACAACATACTGAATGAGACAAGGCAGGGGGTAGGGCGATGTATCGGTATACGTTATGTCTATTGAAATCAGAAAATGAAGTCTTACTGTTGAATCGTGAGAAGTCGCCAGCGATGGGACTATGGAACGGCGTAGGTGGGAAAATCGAGTCGGGCGAGACGGTTGAAGCGTCGGTCTGTCGAGAAGTATTCGAAGAGACCGGATATAAGATTGAGCATCCTCTGTATAAAGGGGAGGTCATCCTGCATGGAGAACAGCAGGTCGGGATGCATCTGTTCGTCGTGGAAGTCACGAAACATGAAGCCGCTGACAAGGTACAGAGGACACGTGAAGGGATTTTGGAATGGAAGCGAATCGACTGGGTGCTTCATCCTGACAATATGGGAATCATCAGCAACTTGAAGCAGTATTTACAGCCGATGCTAGACCATCCTATGCCTCGGCGCCATACGTTCCGTTATAACGGGCATGAGTTGTTGACGTACACGCACGACCAACTGGATGAAGCTTCAAGCATTGTACATAAAACGAGATGATTGGCCCCATCGGCCAACCATCTCGTTTTTGATTCAGATATTGGATCACTCGCCAACCATCCCGTCGCCATCGTTATCACGCATATGCGGATAGAGCCAATGGACGCTCGTGATCGGCATGGTGAAGCCGGCGTCCTTCGCCTCTTGAATCGTCACTTGGCCGTTGCCGTTCGTATCGACGCGCGTGACGTCACCGCTTGCTTCGGTGGCCGATGGTGCGCTCTCCGTCAATCCAAGTTCTTCATTCACCTCATCCGGGTTGACGTTGTCGAACGAGTCGGTAACGACATTTCCTTTGACAGTGTATGTGTACTCATAGTGTGAAGGGATATGAGTATTCGTATCCGGATATGTGATGAGCGCCTCGAAGTCGGTCGCGCCGCCTGCGCTCCGGATCACGCTCTCCATATACGCCTGGTCGCCGTGGCGATTGAGCGTGCTGTTTTGGGGCGTGATGTTGAAGGCGTTCGAGACGCCGCCGAGCGAATCGGCGATGACGTGCCCTTCGTCGAGGTCGCGGTGTTCGACCCCAGACACTTTCGCCTCGTCAGCGTAGTATCGCCCATCCGACGTCCCGTCTTCTCGGTCGTCATCTTGCAGCACAATCTCGTCCGCAATCACTTTCACGAGTTGACCGTGCTCGTTCGTGAACGCCCAATATTCGCGGTCGCCGTATCCGATATCGACGACGACATTACTCTCGCGTTCACCTGACAAATCTCCACCCTCGACTTCGATCATGTCATAACCGGTGAAGCGGTCCTCTGTCTGCGGTTCGGGTGGCGCCGTCGTCTCGACGGCGGACTGTTCTGGGGTGTCCGTCACCGTGGTGGTCCCGGCTTCTTCGCTCGTACAACCTGCCAATAGCAGAATCGAGAGCGGGAATGCTAAATAAGTAATGTTTAATTTCATTTCAAGTCTCCTATGTGTGAGGCATACTTGTTCATTCTAGGAATCTTCGACACGATTGACAAGCAATCGGATTGGGACGTGTTTCGGTCGTGCTTGTCATAAACGAGCCAGAAATTGTCACGATTCGATGACGCGCCTCCGTTGGGACTAGTGGTACAATGGATGGGAACGGTCCGGCGGTCGAGCGGGTTATGGCGTTTCAATCGTTTCGTTTCAGGCTATACATACGTATACATCGCTTGAGAGGAGACGTATCATGCAGACATATACCATCGAATATGCGTTCCAGGACAAAGAGCAGACGACGCGGACGTGTGAGGTCGTTCTCGACCGGACGCCCGATTTACATGATAACGAGCAATTGGCCGACTTGTATCAAATCGTGTCAGATGCGATTCGTAAACCGATTACCAGTTTTGAAATTGTAGCGGTCCATTAAACGAACCTTTGACCCCGGGCACACGCCTTGGGGTTTTGTTCAGTCTTAGGAAGAGGAGAGATGTACACATGAAGATTGTCGTTGTTGGGTTAGGGGACGTCGCGAAGAAGGCGTATTTGCCGGTCTATGCCGGTTTAGAAGGGGTCGACGTTTATCTCGTCTCGAGAGACGCGGCGAAAGCGGGTCAACTCGTCGAGAAGTATCGTTTTGCCGGTCAGTATGCATCACTCGAAGACGTCCCGTTCGAGATGATGGACGGTGCGTTGATTCACTCGACGACATCGGTCCATGCCGACCAGGTCGGTTACGTGCTCGCGCAAGGTGTGCCCGTCTTCATCGATAAGCCGGTCACGTTCATGCTCGAGGACACGGAGCGGCTCGTACGCCTCGCTGCCGAGCAGGGCATCGAGCTCATCACCGGGTTCAACCGCCGTTTCGCGACGGCGACGGCTGCCTTAAAAGAAGTGTCCGACCCGAATCTGATTTTGATTCAAAAGAATCGGACGTATCAACCGGCGACGCTGCGTGAGTTCATCATCGAAGACTTCGTCCACGTCGTCGATACGCTCCGCTATTTGACAGGGCTCGCCCCTGTCGAGAATTTGGCCGTGCGGACGCGCCATGAGGCCGGGACGTTGAAACAGCTCCAGATTCAATTCACGGCCGGAGGGGTCGAAGCGATCGGCATCATGAACCGGGACAACGGCTGTACGGAAGAAGTGATGGAAGTGATGTCGCCTCGTCTGAAGCGGGTGTCGCGCGACGTTGAGCGTGTGTATGATTTCACCCGTGACGGCATGCTCGAGCGGGCACTGAATCCGTGGGAGTCGAATTTGACGCGTCGCGGCTTCACGACCATGCTCGACGAGTTCCTGAAGCTCCTCGCAGGTGAACCGAATGACTCGGTGCGGGCAGAGGACAGTTTGACGACGCACGCGCTCTGTGAGCGCATACTAGAGGAGGCTTCGCGTTGACCGTGTCGTTTCTGTGGCCCATCGGGCGGGTATTAACTCCGTAAAAGGAGGGGATGCGCATGGATATTCGTGAGCTCGTCATGCAGGTGAACGACCTGTTATGGACGTACGTACTCATTTTCGTTTTGATTGCCGGAGGGTTGTATTTCACCATCCGGATGGGATTCGTCCAGTTCCGCATGTTGCCGGAGATGTTCAAGTTGCTGTTCGTCAAAGGAATCAAACACGAGAAAGGGCAAGTTTCATCGTTCCAGGCGTTCGCCATCGGAACGGCCGCACGGGTTGGGACAGGGAATATCGCTGGCGTCTCGACGGCCATCGCACTCGGTGGACCGGGCGCCGTTTTCTGGATGTGGCTCATCGCCTTGATCGGTTCGGCTTCTGCCTTCGTCGAGAGCACGCTCGCCCAAGTGTATAAAGTGCACGACGGGAAGGCGTGGCGCGGTGGACCCGCCTACTATATCGAGCGGGCACTCGGTCAACGGTGGCTCGGCATCGTGTTTGCGATTTTAATCACGTTCGCGTTTGGCTTCGCGTTCAACTCGGTACAGGCCAATACGATTGCTTTATCAATCAATAACGTCTTCGAAGTCGATACGCTCTGGGTCGGCATCGTCTTGGCTCTCGTGACGGCCGTCGTCATCTTCGGCGGGATTCGCTCGATTTCAACGTTGTCGGGGATTATCGTCCCGATTATGGCCGGCGGCTATATCCTGCTCGCCCTCTGGGTCGTGTTCACAAACCTAGAGGCCATCCCGGCCGTAATTTCGGCCATCTTCTCAGAAGGGATTCTCGGCTTCCGACAACTGCTCGGCGGTGCAGTCGGTGCGGCCGTCCTGCAAGGGATTCGCCGCGGCTTGTTCTCGAACGAGGCGGGGATGGGGTCGGCACCGAATGCGGCCGCGACCGCGGAGGTCAGCCACCCGGTCAAACAAGGCTTGATTCAATCGCTCAGCGTCTTCGTCGATACGCTCTTTATCTGTACGGCGACGGCGATGATTGTCCTCATCTCGGGAGTTCCGGGTTCAGAGGACTTCCAAGGCATCGAGTTGGCGCAAGAGGCGCTCTTGACAGAGATTGGGCCGCTCGCGACGACACTCATGACGATTGCCATCCTATTGTTCGCGTTCAGTTCGATTTTGGCGAATTACTATTATGGGGAAACGAACATCGAGTTCATCTCCGAACGAAAAGTGTATCTGGTCATCTACCGGATTGCGGTCGTCGGGATGGTCTTGTTCGGCTCGGTTCGATCGGCGGGGTTGGTCTGGTCGATCGCCGATATCTTTATGGGCTTGATGGCGCTCGTCAATATGTATGCCATCTTCCGACTCAGTAAGGTCGCCAAAGCTTTGCTCGACGATTATGTGGCGCAGAAGCGAGCCGGACGTGATCCGGTGTTCAATCGTGATGATGTGGATTTACCTGGTAAAGAACATGTCGAGGCGTGGGAAGAGAAACGAGAGAACATCAGTTAAGATCGGGGCAAGAATCGGACGCGTCGCGCCATTCTTGCCTTTCCTTTATCAAATTTCTTATTTCAAATACCGCATTTATTTAATAAATTATAGAAAAGAGTGCACGAAATGATACAACCATTCCTTCATACATTCAAACGATTTTTTGCCGAACGATTTTTCGACCAAGCCGCCATGTTGGCCTATTATTTCATCTTATCGACGTTCCCGTTCTTACTGTTCGTCCTCGGGATCGTCGGGTGGCTGCCGTTCTCGAGCGGGGACGTGATTTCCGCGCTCGCCCTGGTCATGCCTGAAGCCAGTTATCGGTTGCTGGAAGGGAACATCGAGGCGATTTTTGATGATTCACGGTTGCGGATTGCCTCACTCAGCATCTTGCCGGCGCTCTGGATCTCATCGATGGCGGTCCAATCGCTCGTCCGGTCGCTCAATGACGCCTATCGCCTGATTCGGAACAAGGCGTTCTGGCGGGGCGTGTTGCAAGACATCGCCGTGACGCTCGCGCTTATGTTCGTCTTGCCGTTCTCGCTACTGATCCCGGTCATCGAGACCGCGCTTCGGGAGTTGGCGACGCATATCATCTTTATCGACGACATCGTCGAGCGCTATGCGCAAATCTGGTTCTATTTCCGCTGGATCGTGGGTACGCTCGTCCTGTTCAGCGTTTTCTTGCTCGTCTATAAGTGGTTGCCGAGCCATCGCGGCACGTTCCGCGACAGTTGGGCCGGGGCGGCGTTTGCTACCATCGGCATCTTGACAGTTTCGAACGTGTTCAGCTACTATTCACAGTATGCAAACTATGAACAGTTTTACGGTCAACTCGGTGCTTTCATCATCTTGCTGATCTGGTTCTATTTGGCGGCCTCGGTCATCCTTCTCGGGGGGCTGTTGAACGCCACGCTTATCGAACGAAAAGAAATATCCGGTTGACGTGTAAATGCTTGTTATCATTCTTTGATTCAGGGAATGATACGGTTAAGGTCACATCTTTTAATCGGAGGTGGGAAACATGGATATGCAACGGCTCGTACACAATCGTCGTTTCATCGATCAAACATTGTTTTACCTCGCCTTACAATTATGGAAGTGGGTTATGTTACTACCGGTCTTGTTCTATCTAGACGTTTCGATGAGCAGTGCCCCGTTTTCCCAGTATGTGGCGGTCAGTCTGTTGCTGTATGTGGCGTTTCGTGTCATGCAGTACGTGATTGCCAGCCGGGCTTCGTTGATGGAGTTACTCGAATTCGGCTATGCGGTGCTATCGCTCGTCCTCGTTTTCTCCTTACTGCTTGAACTCTCAGCATCGCCAGGAGCCATTGCCTTTGTGCTCGGTGTGTTCTTGGTCCATCCATCGCTCGCCTTGCACCATTACCGTGACTTCACAGAACGGAAGTGGTTGAACAAGCAGTTCCAATTGTTCAGTCCGATGCTTCGAAAAGGTGAGATTCCGGTTCACGTGCTCGTGTTGACAGAGGATGAGATTATCATCACGGCAGAGAGTGGAAAAGAGTACACGTATCGGCATATCTACTGGGGCGGATTCTATATCGAAAATGTCTCATGAAGGTGGTCTAATCATTGAATAGTGTGATTGTGATGGTATTTTGGGTAGTAACATTTATTGTGTTCTTCAAAGGGGCGTTCGATATGTGGCGAGAATGGCGTGCCACGAGACAGCGCTCGGTTCTATATTTCTTTATCGTCTTGTTGCTCACTTGGTTCTGGTTCAACCCTTACCAGCTGACGGCGCTCCATCCGTTCGTCTTGATGGCGTATTATTGGAACCGGAACCGTCGGATGCGCAACGCGATGCTCGTGCTCGTCCTCGTGCCATTCTTCATTCAACTTTGGTTCATGGCGAGAGCGATGTAATTTATTCAGACCACAGACAAGATGTCTGTGGTTTTTTCTTTAATCCTTTGTCACGGCCATTTATAAAACAAGCCGCGTTAGAGTAAGGATACGCGACCGTGCGCAACAAAAAACGCGAGCCGTTCGGCCCGCGTTTTTTGATTGATGTTATTCTTTTTTCGCAACGGCGAGTTCAGCTTCCATTTCACTGAATTCACGGTTGATCCGTTTCTGCTCACGTTGGCTCGTAAACGTGCTGACGAGCACGATAGCAAGCATACTGAGGAAGAAGCCTGGTACCATCTCATAGATGACGGCCGAGAGTCCAGTCACGATCCAAAGGATGACCGTGATGGCACCGACGAGGATACCGGCAAGTGCACCTTGGCGCGTCATCTTGTTCCAGTAAAGCGACAAGAGAATCGCTGGACCGAACGCTGAACCGAATCCGGCCCACGCATAACCGACGAGCGTCAAAATCGTGTTCGACGGGCTGAGCGACATGAGTGTCGCGACAAGTCCGACCGTTAGGACACCGATTCGACCGGCGAGGACCATTGTTTTCTCACTGGCATCTTTATTGAAGAACTTACGATAGAAGTCTTCTGTCAATGCCGACGATGTCACGAGAAGCTGTGACGAAACTGTCGACATGACCGCTGCCAAAATCGCAGCAAGCAAGAATCCAGTGATGAACGGGTGGAACAACACTTCTGAGAAGCGGATGAACACTGTCTCCGGGTCAGCGAGAGGATTCCCTTGACCACGGAAATAGGCGATTCCGACAAGTCCCGTCATGACAGCACCGATGATTGAGACTGTCATCCAGCCCATACCGATGCGACGTGCCGTTTTCAATGATTTCACATCACGAATCGCCATAAAGCGGACGATGATGTGTGGCTGACCGAAGTACCCAAGTCCCCAAGCGAGGAGACCGATAATTCCGAGCGTCGACGTTCCTTCAAACAGGTCGAACAATTCGGTATTGATTGTGGTAGCCGTATCGACGGCGTTTGATACACCACCGACGTCCGTCAAGGCGACGACTGGGACAAGGACGAGAGCGAGGAACATGATGACACCTTGCGCAAAGTCCGTCCAACTGACGGCTGTGAAACCGCCGAACAGTGTATATAGTGCGACGACGCTAATCGTCACGATGACACCTGTCTGATAGTCGAGCCCGAATGAGCTTTCAAACAACTTCCCGCCAGAGACAAGTCCGGCTGACGTATAGAACGTGAAGAAGATGATGATGACGGATGCAGACAGGATCCGTAGCCAGTTCGAGTGATCTCGGAACCGATTCTCTAAAAAGTCAGGAATCGTGATCGAGTCATTTGCCATCTCTGTGAAGACACGTAGACGGGGAGCGACTAACAAGTAGTTCAAGTAAGCTCCGATGACCAATCCAACGGCTAACCAAATCGCTGATAATCCCGTGGCATACATTGCACCCGGAAGTCCCATTAACATCCAACCACTCATATCCGAAGCTCCGGCTGACATGGCGGTAACACCTGGCCCCATCTTGCGGCCACCTAACATATAATCTGATGAATCGGTTGTCCGTTTATAAGCGACGTATCCGATGAGGAGCATCATCACGAGGTAAAGCGCGATGGATACCCATTCTTGCCATAACATTTGATTACCTCCTGTTTGCCTTCAATTGTGTCGATTCAATCAATCACGGTTCAATCATGTGTGTGTCTCACACAAATGAGTCAAACTTGAATGACTAGGCGAACTTGTGACTAACCATAACGGACCACGGAAATCATTGCAAACTGTCATCTTTTCATGAAAACGGCTCTAAAGCGCATAGTATCAACGGGTGAGCGCAACATTTTTCATGATTAAAGTTTAAATGTTCTGACAATTAGTTATGCGTGTGACACTTTTGTGTCATCCGTTTGTCATATAATTCGTCATATTTTATGTCTTTAAACGCAAACGACGGCTTCTCCCTTTACAGAGAGAAACCGTCGTTTGATTGCTTAAATCACTCGGTGGTGAGATTGAACGCGATTTTTTCGACAGAACGCATCGTCGGGAACGTCTGCCCGGATTTGGCTTGCATCGTCACCAAGGCATATTGTTTCCCATCCCGCTCCATCAAGAACACCATCGTATAGCCCGATTCGTCGGTATAGCCGGTCTTGGTCGCTGTGACGAGTTTCGAGTAATGGATACTCCGTTCATTGACGGCAGATCCGAGATGATACCACCAGCGTCGCTTTTGATTTCCAGCAGCGTCTTTAAACTTTGCCTCATATTCATACGTCCCGGCAATCTCGACGAGTTCAGGATAAGTGCCGAACGCATACGTGATGCGAGCCATGTCGAGCGCGGTCGTATAATGATTCGGGTCGGAGTAGCCATGGGCATTCCGGAACTGGGTCCCGGTCAGTCCGAGCACTTGGGCGCGTGCGTTCATCAGTTCAACGAACTCATTCGTCGAGCCGCTCACGTATTCGGCTAGACTATTGGCCGCGTCATTTCCTGATTCGAGCAATGTCGCGTACAAGGCCTGGCGAACGGTCAAGCGGTCACCGACCGCGAGGTGGACGATATGGCTGTCCCATGGGATATCTAAAGTAGATTTTTTGACGATGACCACGTTTTGATCGAGTTCTTTCTCGGCGACGGCCTTCTCATAAGCGAGAAGTGCGGTCATCAGTTTGGTCGTACTGGCCGGGAAGACGCGGTCCGCACCATTCTTGTCAATCAGCACCTGGCCATCTGTTAAATTGACGAAAGCCATCGATCCGACGAGAAGTTCGGCCGTGTCGGGCGACACGAGCGGTTGCGTCGTCCATGGTTTGATTGGAATCTCGGGGAACGACGGTCCTTGTTTGACCGGTACGGCGGCCGCGGCCGGCGCAACAGGTTTCGGTTCTACTTCTTGTTTAAAGCCGATCAATGCAGGGATGATGGCAAGTAATCCAATCATGGCGAGGCCGACAAAGAGTCGCCTCATGATGAACGTGTTTCTTCGATGTCTGCGGTTTCGTTTCACTAGATAATCGCTCCTTCATTGTTTACTTTTCTACCATAATGGATGAGGCCTCCTGAAATCGTCTTCAAAATCAAGAATCAGGTCAATAATTGAGGCGTATGAAATGAATCGGAAGGGGTATACACAGTAACAGACACTTATCTTATTAGAGGAGGTACGTTTATGCATCGTCATCCGTTCACCAATTCACTCTGGCGTCAGCACAATGCGGCAACACCTTATCCGCGACTTGAGAGCTCTGTTTCGTGTGATGTCGTCGTCATCGGGGCAGGAATCGCCGGGCTCGTCACGGCATATGAGTTGCAACAGCGCGGCAAGCAAGTCGTCTTGCTCGAAGCGGCTGAGATCGGCCGGGGGACGACCGGCCACACGACCGCGAAATGTTCTGTTCAGCATGGGACCGTCTATTCCAAATTGATTCGGACGTTCAATCAAGAGACGGCGCGCCTCTATTACGAGTTCAACGAACAGGGACTCGCCTATTTGCGGCAACAGGTCGAGGCCGGGTTCGACATCGATTTCGAGACAAAAGATTCATACTTATATTCAATCGATGGGTTGAGTCAACTCGTCGCCGAGCGTGAGGCGTATTCACAACTTGAGCTGCCCGGGGGAGACGCGACCGAGGAAGTGAAGGCGGTCCTCCCGTTCGAGGTCAAACAAGCGATCGTCATTCGCGACCAGGCCCAGATGCATCCGGTCAAATACTTACACGAGCTCGCCAACCGCTTCGTCGCGGCTGGCGGGAGACTCCACGAGAAGACACGGGCGAGCGAAATCAGTTCGGGACCGCGCCCGATCGTCACGACGTCGACAGGGCGACGGGTCCAGGCGAATCAGGTCGTGGTCGCCACCCATTACCCGTTCAACGACATCCGGGGGCTGTACTTCTCGAAGTTTGAGGTCGAGCGTTCCTATATCGTCGCTTGTGAGACGGAACAGAGCGTCCCGGACGGTATGTATTTGAGTGTCGATCAACCGAGCCGGTCGTTCCGTACGTTCAAGGAGGGCGACAAGACGTATATGCTCGTCGGAGGCGAAGGACACTTGAGTGGACACGTCACCGAGACCCGCTCGCGCTATGACCGCTTGGACCGCTTCGCCCATGATTCGTTCGGGGCCAAGAAAGCAAGTTTCCGCTGGTCATCCCAGGATCTGATCACGTTGGACCACCTCCCGTACATCGGGCAAATGTTCAGCCGTGAGCCGGACGTGTTCGTCGCCACCGGGTTCGCCAAGTGGGGGATGACGAATGGGATTGCCGGCGGACTGTTGCTGGCCGATCGACTGACCGGGCGCCCGAATCGGTTCAACGACTTATTGGACCCACAACGCTCGAAATTGAAACCGGCCGACGTCGGGCAATTCTTAAAGACGAACCTCGACACGGCCGTTCAATTCGTCAAAGGGTCACTGGAAAGACCGGGTACACTCGACGACCTGCAACTTGATGAAGGCGGGATCGTCCAGGTCGACGGCAAGAAGGTCGGCGCGTACCGTGACCTCGACAACGAATGCCATCTCGTCTCGACACGATGCACCCATATGGGATGTACCGTCAATTGGAACGATGCGGAACGCTCATGGGATTGTCCGTGCCACGGTTCACGGTTCGACACGAAAGGAAACGTGTTGGAAGGACCGGCGACACAACCGCTCGCCTATGATCGGAAAATCGATGTGCCGAAACAATAGGCAACGCGGGTCGTCTATATTAAAGTAAAGAAGTAACGATATAACTGTCATAGGGGTGGAATCAGAATGGAACTAACAAAGCAGTGGCGTGACCATTTCAAACAATTGCGTGCCTTCGACGAGGCGATTTCTTTACTGTATTGGGACATGCGTACCCAGATGCCGGAACAGTCGGCACCGCTACGGGCCGAGACGATTGGTTATCTGTCGACCGAGGCGTTCAAACGCCAGACGAGCGAATCGTTCAAGGCGCTGTTGGCCGAGATGACCGAGACGGAGGACTTGACACCGATCGAGTTGCGTTCGGTCGCGGTCGCCAAAACCCAATATGAACGGAATGCTAAAATTCCGTCCTCAGAATATCAGGCGTATGTGACGCTCGTCTCTGAGGCTGAGACGGCGTGGGAGAAAGCGAAGGATCAGAATGACTGGCACATGTTCGCTCCATATCTTGAGAAAATCATCGGATTTCAGCGGAAGTTCGCCGACTATTTCGGCTACGAATCGCATCCGTATGACGCCCTCCTTTACGATTATGAGCCAGGGATGACCGTCGACCAGCTCGATGAATTGTTCCGGACGCTTCGCGACGAGCTCGTCCCGCTGATCCGTCAGCTGCCTGAACCGGTCCAAGGGCTCGACTGGTCGATGGACAAGGCCGTTCAGCAACGACTGTGTGAGGACTGGATGCGTGTCGTCGACTATGATTTGACGCGCGGCCGTCTCGATGCCACGGTGCATCCGTTCGAGATCACGATCAACCGTCGCGATGTGCGCATCACGACGAAATATGATGAGACCGATTTCCGTAACGCCTTGTTCGGTACGATGCACGAGGCCGGGCACGCGACGTACGAACAGCAAATCGACTCGGAACTCGACGAACTCGGTCTCGGGGGCGGTGCCTCGATGGGCATCCATGAGTCACAGTCCCTCTTCTTTGAAAACTTTGTCGGACGAAGCGAGGCGTTTTTGAAAAGCGTCTATCCGCGCCTTCAATCCGAGCATCCACAGTTGCAGAACATAGATTTTGATACGTTCTATGCCGGCGTGAACGAGGCGAAACCGTCTCTCATCCGGATTGAGGCGGACGAACTGACATACAGCCTGCATATCATCATCCGCTATGAGCTTGAAAAGCAACTCATCCAAGGCGATTTGTCGGTCGAGGATTTGCCAGCGGCATGGAACGCGCTCTATAAGGAATATCTAGGTGTCGATGTGCCGAGTGATGCGAAAGGCGTCCTACAAGACGTTCACTGGGCCGGCGGGTCGTTCGGCTACTTCCCGAGTTACGCCCTCGGTTTGATATACGCCGCTCAATTGACGGAATCACTCAAGAATGAGCATCCTGACTTCGAGTCGCTCGTCAGCACGGGCACGTTCGGTCCAATCAAACAATGGCTTGAGGACAATGTCCACCGCCATGGTAAAGCGCTGACACCGAACGAACTCATCAAGCAAGTGACCGGAGAGGACATCTCGGTCCGCCCGCTCATCCGCTATTTGACGAACAAATACAAAACGAACTGAGGCGAAAACGAATGAAACTTTTCGCGCACCGAGGGGTGATGGCCCATCATCCGGAGAATACGATGACGGCGTTCCGGGCCGCACTCGAAGCACAAAGCGATGGGATTGAGGCGGACGTGCACATGACAAAGGACGGAAAGCTCGTCCTTATCCACGATGAGACGATCAATCGGACGACAGATGGGCGTGGACGTGTCGCCGATATGACTCTATCGGAGCTGCGAGGCTATAATGCCGGTGTCACGTTCGCTATCCAAGAACAGATTCCGACGTTAGACGAACTGATCGATCTGTGCCGAGGGACATCGATGGTCCTCAATCTCGAGGTCAAGACGGATATCGAGCGGTATCCTGGTATTGAACAACTCTTGCTTGACACCATTCGAAACCAGCGTCTTCCAGTTGGACAAGTCATGTTCTCTTCTTTTAACCATTCGACGCTCCAGCGTTTGAATCAATTGGCGCCAGAAATTGAGTGTGCCGTATTGTTGGCACAACCGCTCTATGACCTCGTCGCATATTGCAAGAAAGTGGGCGCGACCGCCGTTCATCCGAATGTCCTGACGATGACCGATGAAGAGATTCTTCATCTTCAGGACGAAGGTCTCTCCGTACGTCCCTATACCGTGAAAACAGTCCCCGACCTAGAGCGGTTCAGTCAACTCGGCGTCGATGCGGTGTTCGTAAATGACATCGACTGGGCAAAAGCACATTCAACCCCGTAACGTTACGCGTTACGGGGTTTTTAAACAATAGGGAAGGGTAAGTGTGGTTAATGTAAAGAAAGCGGTTTCTTTCAAATGTGCTGAGCGGCATATTGAGAGCACACCGTCACCTTTACGCCGTTGCTCCGTTGTCTTAAATTTAAGATGTCACCAGCTACATAGCAATCAGATGTAGCACACATTGCAGCACCGCATCAAACTTGTTGTATACAGTCAATCGGTCAACCCAAGCAGAAAAAGGAGGAAATTTCACATGAAGAAATTGATGTCTTTACTTGGTACACTCGCCTTGGCGTTCGCACTCATCGTGCCGGTCAGTGCAGATGGACACGAGAACGCGATGGTACGTGTACTCCACGCTTCACCTGACGCACCTGCAGTAGATGTGTACGTCAACGGTGAAGTCGCGGTCGAAGGCGCAGAGTTCAAAGCGCTCACAGACTACTTGACTCTCCCGGCTGGAGATTACAACGTGGAAATCAAGCCAGCTGGTGATGCAGAGACGGTCGTCGTTGCGGCAGACCTCTCAATCGAAGCAGGAAAATTCTACACAGCGGCAGCAATTGGTCAACTTGAAAACATCGAGATCGCAGCAATGGAAGACGATGCGAACTTCGAAGATGGAAAATCGAAAGTCCGCGTCGCTCACTTCGCACCTGACGCACCGGCAGTCGATGTCGCTCCTAAAGGCGGCGACCCACTCTTCTCGAACCTCGAGTTCAAAGCAGTAAGTGACTACGGTACACTCGACGCTGGCACGTATGACCTTGAAGTTCGTCCGGCCGGCGCGACTGACGTCGTGAAGGCACTTGACGGTGTCGCTCTCGAAGGCGGTAAAAACTACACGGCATTCGCCATCGGACTCCTTGAAGGCGAACCAGCGTTTGAAGTCCTTCTCGCAGCAGACGGTGGGGAAATGGCTGGAGCACCTGACACAGGTCAAGGTGGTCTCGCTCAGACAGCATCGATGAACTGGTTGCTCGCAGCAGCGGTTCTTGGTGCAGCAGCAGCTGGCTTCTACGTCTTTCGTCGTCAGAAGCAAGACGCTTAAACTACTCTTCATCGGAACGTTATCGTTCCTTATGATTGCACCGGGCGCAGACGCACCGGATGCGGACGCGAAATTGACGACGGTCGGCTTTGCCGAACCGCTCGTCCTAGCAACGACCGAAATTGATCGGCAGTCATTCCGTACCGACACATTTATCCCAAAACGACTGAAGATTCCGTCAATTGATGTCAACGCGGTCATCCAACCGGTCGGGAAAGACCGACTCGACCGGATGGATACCCCGACGGAGACAGATGAGGTCGGCTGGTATCGGTACGGGGCGAAAGCAGGGGCGACCGGAAACGTGGTCCTATCTGGTCATCTCGATGACCTCAGTGGTCCGGCCATCTTCGCGAACCTTGGCGACTTACGCCTCGGAGAATCGGTGACGCTCCAGCGTGGCAAAAAGGCAATCGCGTATGAAGTCGTTTCCGTCGAACGGTATCGGCTCGAAGACGTCCCGCTCGCCTCGATTTTTGCGGCGACCCAGGCGGAACGGCTCCAGCTGATCACTTGTGCGGGTCCTTATGACCCAGAGTACGGATACCGGGACCGAATCGTCGTCACGGCGATCGCCAAGTCTTAAATCAAGAATGAACCCGAGTGTGGTCCAACCACACTCGGTTTTTTTGTTGTAGCGTGGCGAAACAAAAACGACCAGGCCGAGATAATCGGCCCAGTCGTTCTTATGCGTCCATTCGGTCAAGCAGTCTTGACAGAAGAATCAATTCGTCATCTGAGAAATCGGTGAACACGTCCATCAAATACTCGATTTTCATGTCTTCCAGTGTCTCGAACAAGGCACGGCCTTCTTCAGTCGCTTGCAATTCGACGACACGACGATCACGTTCGCTGCGTTCACGGGAGATCAACCCTTTTTTCGTGAGTTCATCCGCGAGAGCGGTAATCATCGAAGCCGAGAATTGGAACTCGTTCGATAGAGCCGAGGCGATTTGAGGACTGTTTTGACAAAGCGAGCGGAGAATGAAAAATTCGTTTCGCGTCAAGTATTGTGAGAACATCGACCGGAGGTTCTTTTTCACTCCGCGATAGTTCATGCGAATCCCTCGCTCAGCATCGGCGACGAGCTGACGGCGGGATGCTGTTTGTACAGGTGTTGTCATCCTCAAGAGTACCTCCTACATAAAATATCATTATTTGCATATATTTCAGAACATAAAAACATTCTACAACAAAAACATGAAGTCTGTAAAGTTATGATGGCTCTTCGCGGGTACGAAGTTCTTGGATGACCTCGTCGTAATGTTTCAAATCCGGATAGAAGCGTCGGAAGAAGAACTCGATTTGCTGGTCATCCCCTTCTGCGAGCAATTTCGCGAGGACGGCATAGACGACACCCATTCCTTGACGGGGCAGGAGAGACGATGGCAACAGCGTCGCACATTGAATAGCCCGATTGAAGTAGAGGTCGAGCGTGTCGCTCAAGTCCTGGAACGTGCGAATCTCCGCGTAATGGAACATACGCGTCAGTTCAATGATCGTCGACAAGTCGGTGTCGAGTAACCAATCGCTCTGGAAGATGGCGTTGTCAAGCTTCTCGACGGTGACGTCATTGGCGATATAGTAATTCAAATTATCTCGCGTGATGCTCACCTTATCGGGCGATTCGACGATCCGTTCGACGGTCTCTTGTTCGAACGTCCGCAACTGTTTGCGGATATTGACGAACTCGGAGTCGGCAATCTCGAGGAGCCCCGCGACACGGCTGAAGCTGCGCTTGATTTCCGGTGGCACGGCGTTCGGGTTCTTATAACCGAGGTCATGCTCGATCTCGGCCCACGCGTGCTGCAAGATGGACCGGACTTGAATCTCGGCTTCTTTGTCTTCATAGCGACGGTACTCCCCGAGGGCGAGCCGCGTGTCGCTCAAGCCGACGACGTAATGGACCGACAAATAGCCGAACTCATTCGGGTCGAGCAACGTGGATTTATCGATCGACTGTTCGCGGTCAATCCGGAACTCATCCTCGAGGATTTGGGCCACGGCACGGACATCGTCGTGGAAATAGGTCACGATCCGAATCCCCGCCAAATCCTGGACGTCGCGCAACGACCGGTATTGATACGGTTTGCGGGACAACTTAGCATACAGGCTCTCGGCTTCCTTCGCCCGGGCGACGATCGAGTGGAACTGGATGCCGGCGTCGTTCAACAGCTCGCTGAGGAGTAACTTCAGCTTGGCTGCGAATGCCTCGTAATCTTCTTTCTCATTCATATAGTCGAGCATGATCGTGTTCATATCCTGTCTCGGCATCAACATCACTCCTTGTCTCATTATATGTAGTATAGCATCAAAGAAATCGGTGTCGCATCTGTTGTCCGTCCCTATGATACAATACGGTTTGGAACGGGAAGGAGTGTCACGCGTGAGAGTGAGCCATACGTTGAAATCGAACGAGCGCGAGAAGCTCGAGATCGTTGCCGGGTTGTTGCAACAAGCAGGTTATCGGTCTGGAAAGATCGACTGGCAGACCGGGATCAATATCGTTCGGGTCAGTCGCGAAGATGTGTCGTCTGAATCGGACGAACGGACCCGCATCCAAGGCATCGTCGACCATTTCGGGATCGAGGACTGGAGCGCCACGTTTTCTTGAACCCCTCTTTTTCAAATCGCTGGACGAAATGGGTTTTGTGACTCATTTTTCGGGAATAGTATATTATTCGATTATAGATCAGCGGACGTTTAGGAGGATGAATATGTTAGAAACAAGAATCGTGCGGGATATGACCTCGGTCGACCATGAAGTGAACGGGATGGTGTCAGGGGGATGTGTCAACGAGCACATTTACTTATTTGCGAGAGATGAAGAATTGACGGTGCGGCTCGCTGCAGAAGCGGGTGTGCAACCATACCGCATCACTGAAAAAGGGCTGTGGGAGTCGCTCATGTCGAAGTTTACAAAAAATTCGGATGACCGGATCGAGCAGCTCGAGAGCCTCGGTCTGACGAAAGAGATGGTCGAATCGCTCGAAGGAGAGATTCAGGCCGGGAAAATCGTCCTCGTCTGCGACAAGTCATAAAAAGAGCCGGAACTGACTCTCGTCAGTTTCGGCTCTTTTCGTCATTTCGTCTCGTAATAGGCGTTCACGATCCGGCGCAGCGACCGCTCGTTCAAATCGAGCGGTTTGAACCCAGCGTCCTGCAACAGACGTTTCGTATTGGCGTCGTCGAACGCGATATCGCGATTCAAGTAAGGATTGAACACCTTCACCATCTCGTTGAACGTCTGCTCGGCTTGGCTGAGCGAAGACGTCGCCGTCTCCGTGATCTTCAAGTGCGGGAACGCAAGCGCTTGCTTCATATAGTCGAGCATGGTCACGTTGCGCGGCGGGGCATCGTTCGTCACGTTATAAATCGTGTCCGGTTTAGCGTGTTCGATGGCAGCGAGGAGTACATCAGCCACATAATCGACCGGGACGAGGTTCGACGTGCCGGTCTCAGAGCCGAGGAGACGGATCGGTCCATCCGGTGCCCCACGGCGCTCGAGGCGGCGCTTGAACACCTCGAGAGCGCGCATATAGCCGTACATCGTGAACTTCGAGTCGGCCTCACCGGTCTTCGAGTCACCGACGATGATGGCGGGACGGAAAATCGAGACGTCGAGGTGGTCCCGTTCCGCCCAGACGGCCTGTTCGGCGTGCGCCTTGCTCTCCTCGTACGGATTATGGAACGTCTGGTCGGTCGCATACAACGTCTCATCGCCGACCTCGCGTGCTCCGAGCGTGTACGCCGTGCTGACGTGGAAGAAGCGAGGGCAATGCAGCGCCTTTGCGAGCGCGAGCGCTTGTCTCGTCCCGGTCAAATTCGTCTCGAACAGTTCCTCACGGAGCTCCTCATCGAATTTGACGAGGGCCGCCATGTGGAGCACCAAGTCGAATGAAAGGTCATGATCGGTGATGAACCGCTCGTCTGCTCCGAGGAACGGGGCCGTCAAATCCCCGGCCAGGACAGTGATGGAGCGACGTTCGTCCCGTGAGAACATCGCCTCCACTTTCTCAGGTGTACGGGCGAGGACGCACAGCGTATGCCCACGATGAATCAGCTCGCGGGCGAGCCGTCCTCCCAAAAATCCGGTCGCACCGGTCATAAAAATATTCACAGCGTTCTTCCTCTCTTTTCAGTCTCTCCCCATCATAACAAGTGGCAACGGAATGAGCCACTTTCAACCTAAAGAATAAAATTAGGGGTTTAATAATTTTTAAAGTCGGTTATGACTTAAGGAGAAGCGTACGCAAGGTACGTCATGACAGTGTTGATATGTCAAATAACTTAAGTGAGGTTTTTTAGAATCATGGCTAATCTATTCGGAACAGACAAGGATGGCAACAGGAAGAAGCAAGAAGAGATTGAAAAAACGGTTCAGGAGAAAGGGATCACACAAATCCACATGTACTTCTCCGACGTGCTTGGAGACTTGAAGCTACTGACTCTCTCTGCAAAATTGTTGCCGGAAGTCTTTGAAGGGAAGACGATGTTTGACGGTTCATCCATCGCCGGTTTTTCTTCCATCAAAAACTCAGACCTATTCTTGAGACCGGATTTAGATCGTCCACGCTACGAGCAGGATGGGGACGAGAGCATTCTCGCCTTTTTCTGTGACGTCTGCACACCGGACGGCGAACGTTACGAGTTCGACCCGCGCAACGTCTTGAAGGATGCCCTCGAGCGGGCTGCACGTGACGGCTACTCGATTTTCGTCGGCGCTGAGCCGGAATTCTTCATCTTCGACGAGAATGGTGAATTTTACGATGAGGCGGGTTACTTCTCGACACGTTCGGAAGACAAAGGGTATGAGGTCCGCCAACATATCGCCAACCGCTTGAGCGAAGTCGGTTTCAACATCGAGGCGGTCCACCACGAAGTCGCACCGGCCCAGCACGAAATCGGCATCAAATATGATGACGCGCTCCACACGGCCGACAACATCCAGTTCTTCAAAGAAATCGTTCAATTGGCAGCCCAAGAGAAAGGTGCAAAAGTGTCATTCTTGCCGAAACCGCTCCGTGACGTGAACGGTTCGGGGATGCACCTCAACATCTCGGTTTGGAAGAACGACAAGGACGGCAACCCGACGGTGAACGCATTCGAAGAGCCGGAGTCGGATTACGGTCTATCGCTCACGGCCCGTCACTTCATCGAAGGGATTCTGAAGCATGCCCGCGCGACGGCCATCTTCACGAACCCGCTCCCAGAGTCGTACGAGCGTCTCGTGCCAGGTTTCGAGGCACCGGTCAACATCTGTTGGAGCCCGTCGAACCGCAGTTCGATGATTCGGATTCCGGCGTCCCGCGGAAGCGCGACGCGCGTCGAAGTCCGTAACCCAGACCCGAGTGCGAACCCGTACTTCGCGCTTGCGGCATTGATTTATGCCGGACTCGAGGGCATCGAGCAACAGCTCGAGCCGTCGGCACCGAACGAGGACGACTTGTTCGAGTACTCGGCGAAGCAGATTGAAAGCCAAGGCATCTCGTCACTCCCGGCGACGTTCCATGAGTCGATTCAATCGCTCAAGTCGGACCGGTTCCATGATTACTTCAACCATGACTTGATCGACCGCTACTTGTCGCTCATCCAAGTCCGTAAATAAGCAATGTATACAAAAGCCCATTCCTCGGCCGAGGAATGGGCTTTTGCGCTTAATGAATCCCGCGCATATACTTTTTGATGACCGGTGCGAGAGCGAACAAAATCATACTGAGTACGATCGCTGCTCCACCGATAATCCCGAAGTAGAGCATCTCGTTCTCTGGTGAATAGAAACGAACGAGCTGGGCGTTAATCCCTTGTGCCGCCGCGTTCGACAAGAACCAGAGTGACATCGTCTGGGCCGAGAAGGCAGCCGGGGCGAGTTTCGTCGTCGCCGACAGACCGACCGGCGACAGGCTGAGCTCACCAAGCACGACGATGAAGTAACTGAGGACGAGCCAGAGCGGATTGACGAGCGTGTCCGGGCCACCGAAGTAGGCCGGGAGCAAGATCACCAAGAAACTTAACCCTGCGAACAAAATCCCGAAGGCGAACTTCGTCGGGATGCTCGGCTCACGGTCACCGAGTCGGACCCAAAGCCATGCGAACACCGGAGCGAGCATGATGATGAACAACGGGTTGAGCGACTGGAACCAGGCCGGTGACAGCGTGAACCCTAAAAATTCAAGGTCGGTCCGCTTATCCGCATAACTGGCCAAAATCGTTGCGCCTTGCTCTTGAATCGCCCAGAACATGACCGAGGCGATGAACAGCGGGATATAGGCGATAATCCGTGACCGCTCGACTTCCGTCGTTTTCGGGCTACGATACATGACGATGAAATAAATCGTCGGAATCGCGATCCCGAACACACCGACGAGACCGATGAACGTGTTAATCGTGAACAACCCTTGTGGAATCAACACGGCCAACAGACCACCGATGAGGACGACTGCAATCGTCGTATACTTGATTGCGTTTTTCTTTTCAGACGGTGTCAACGGGTTCGGTACGTATGAACCGGCGAGACCAAGGTTCTTTTTCTTCGTGACCATGAAGACGACGAGACCGATGAACATCCCGACCGCGGCGAGCGCGAAGCCCCAATGGAAGCCATAACTCTTTTGAACCCCTCCGACGATCAAAGGCGAGATGAAGGCACCGAGGTTGATCCCCATATAGAAGATACTGAACCCGGCGTCACGACGACGGTCCGTCTCATTGTATAAATCACCGACGATACTCGAGACGTTCGGTTTCAAGAGACCGGTCCCGATGACGATCAACGCCATTGAGATGAACAAGAACGTCAGGCTACCCGGAATCGACAGTACGATATGACCGAGCATGATGAACACACCGCCGAAGAAGACGGCCCGGGACGTCCCGAACACACGGTCAGCGAGCCATCCCCCGATGACCCCCGACATGTAGACGAGTGCGCCATACACCGACATGATGGACAAGGCGACGTTCTGGTCGAGACCGAGACCGCCATCTGATACCTCGTAATACATGTAGAAGACGAGGATCGCACGCATCCCGTAATACGAGAACCGTTCCCAAAACTCAGTGAAGAATAGCGTGAACAACCCTTTCGGCTGTCCGAAAAAACCTTTTTGTGGCACGCTGTCCACAATTTTCTGTTTATCGATCCTTTCCATGAAAGATCCCTCCTTAACCGTATTATCATAAAAAGAATCATTATGTTTGTAAAGAATAATAGAAGCAAATATTCAAAATTTAACGAATTTGCAACGAATTAAAAAATCACACTAAACGACTAGGTTCAGTGTGATTTATATAGGTCAAGCCGTCTTTTGTTTCGCTTCGGCCGCACTGACGCGACGTCCGAGCTGCCAGTAGATGAGGCCTGACACACAACTGGCCGCCCCGACGAGAATCAAGGCGATATGTCCGGCCCGCTGATCGAAGAATAGGCTCGCCATGATTGGAGCCGTCACCCCGCCGATCAACCATTGGATACTGGCGGCCCCGTTATAGGCCCCACGCATATTCTCCGGAGCGATCAAGGCGATGAACGTCTGTTGGACCGGGGACATGATCATCTCACCGAGCGTATAGAACGCGTATACCGCGAGCAAGACGCTCACGAGGACGAGGTACGGTGTCCCGAGGGAGTAGAGGAGACGCGGCATGACCGCGATCAGGATCATGCCGACCCCGAAGATGGTCGCCCCGGCGAGCATGACGTTGCCGAACGGCTTGCGCCCGAGTTTCGAGGCAATCGGGAACTGGAACAACACGACCATGATGCCGTTCAAGGCGAGCATATAGGCGAACGGATTCTCACGGTCGGTGAACGACGGCATCGACTCGCGCAAGAACAGCGGCAACATGCTCTCGATGAGCGAGAAGCCCATCGAGATGAACACACCGGCGAAGATGAAGACGAGGAACACCTTATCGTTATAGAACACCCGTAGGACGTCCCGGTTAGACGGTGTATCGGCCTCGGTCGTCTCCGGGAGCGACTCCCGGATGAAGCGGCCGAGGACGAGCGCATAAAGGATAAAGACGAATGACGCCGAGAAGAAGATATACTGCCGGTCGATGAACAGGACGGCGCTGCCGAGGAGCGGGCCGAGCGCCGCCCCGATGTTATGGCCCATCCGCAACAGGCCGAACGCCTCGTTCATCTGTTCGGGCTCGGTCACGTCCGCCACCATCGCGCTCGCGGCCGGATGAAACAACGAGTTCGTCAAGCCGAGCATGGCGTTCAAAAGGAGGAGCGGCCAAAACGTCTCGGCGAACGCGAAACCTACGAGCGCGAGCGCGTCGCCGAGGATGGCGATCATCATGATCGGTTTACGGCCATACAAATCTGCGAGCCGTCCGCCGACGACCGAACCGATGAGGGCCATGATCGGACCGGTCGCCATGATGACACCGACCTGGATATAACTGTCGAGCTTGTCGCTGTAATAGAGGACAAGGAACGGCGCGATCATGAACATCATGACGCCGGTGATCGTCTCCCCGAGGAAGCGGATCCAAATATTGCGGTCGAGTCGTTTGAGTGATTGAATCATTAGGTTCACCTGCTTTAATTATTGGAATGTAAAAAGGGACGCAGCATGCACAAAGGCATACGCGTCCCTACGATCTTAGACATGCCTCGGAAGGCGGGCGAACGTCACGGATTCAAATCACGGAGAGGCGCCTGCCGGTCAATATGGACTTGGACGTGCGAGCGTTGAATGACTGACATCGGTACCTCTCCTTTCTGCATTGGACTGTCTTCTCTTCAAGATTATGATATTTCTGTGAAATGTGTCAACCTAAATCGTCAATGTGTCATAACAATTCATTCAAGTTCTTGCGACTGAGCCGGTAGTCGATCAAGCGCGAGAACACGACTTGAATCATCGCCGTGACCGGCACGCTGATGAACATCCCGACGAGGCCGAACAGGCTGCCGCCGATGATGATCGACGTGATGACCCAGAACGGCGTGATGCCGACGCTGTCGCCGAGAATCTTCGGCCCGAGCCAGAGTCCGTCGAATTGTTGCAACAAGAAGATGAACAAGAGGACGATGAGCGCCGTGAACGGGTCATAGAAGTAGGTGATGATGAACGCCGGGATCATCCCGAGCAGCGGCCCGACGTACGGGATGAAGTTCAAGACACCGACGATGACGCCGAGGAGAAGCGCGTATGGCGCCCCGATAATCAACAGACCGGCGACGGCCAGCACCCCGATGATGAGGCAGTCGAGCGACTTCCCGATGATATAGCGTTTAAAGATGTAATCCATCTCTTGGAAGATGTCGATCGTCGTCTTGGCTGACGCGACCGGGAACATCGCATACAACAGCCGCTTGAACATGCGGGCAAAAATCTCTTTGTCTTTTAAAAGATAAATCGAGATGACGATCCCAATCAAGAAGTTAATGAGCGTCATCGTGAAGCTCGACACGTAGCTGACCGACGACAAGACGGCCGTCTCGACCCAGCCCGAGTAGCGCTCCTCGAACCGGCTGAAATCGATGGCCTGGGCGACTGTCGCGTTATACTCTTTCAAATACGTGTTCAACTGTGACAGATACCCGTCGATTTGCCGGATATAGGACGGGAGTTCCTCGATGAGCGAGGCGAGGCTCGAATAAATGCGTGGGAACAGCGTCACCGCAGATATGACGAGAATCCCGATAAAGATGATATAGACGATCAGCAAGCCTTGATATCGTTTTAGTTGAAACCGTTCTTCTATATAGGACAGGACGGTATTCAGGAGCAGCGCGATGGCGATTCCCATAATAATCGGCGTCAGCAACTGGAACGTATAATGCATCATCTGCGAAATCGTATCCGGTTCGCTGATGACTTTCCAGAGCACGAGCAGGATCAGGCCGATCACGCTCAACTTCCAAATCAATTGACGGTTTAATTCCAAAGGTCCATCCCCTCATGTTTTAAATTTTGTAGAATAACGTTCACTTTCACTATGAACGTTTTTTTATCGGGATTCAAGAGGACATGCTCATTTTCAAAAAAGGATTGACAAGATTGGTAACGTTTGGTTAACTAAGTGACATATTACAAAAAGACAAATCGCATATAAAACACTTTCTATCAAGAGAAGCGGAGGGACTGGCCCGATGAAGCTTCAGCAACAGATTGATTCAATACTGTGCTAATTCCAGCAAGGTGACCTTGAGAGATGGAAAGGTGGTTGTTTGAATACGTCCGTATCTCGACACCCCTTTCCGCGGAAAGGGGTGTTTTTTGCATAGGAGGACTATTCATGACTGACAGACGCTCACATCTACTTAAAACGTTACCACCTCAACATTTCGTCGGACTCGCGAACGAGGTGGCCGAACTCGAACAAGCCGGCCGCGACATCATCCGACTCGGACAAGGGACGCCTGACCTGCCTACGCCTGAGCCAATCTGTGACGCGCTTCAGACGGCGCTCCTCGACGCCTCGACCCATCAATACGGTCCGTTCCGCGGTCAGGCCCGCCTGAAGCAAGCAGTGGCGACGTTCTATTTGAATGAGTATGGAGTCGAACTTGATCCCGAGACAGAAGTAGCGATTCTCATCGGCTCAAAATCTGGTCTCATCACGTTGCCGCAATGCGTACTCGAACCTGGCGACGGAATTTTGCTACCGAATCCCGGCTATCCTGATTACATCTCGGGGGCACGCCTCGCCGGTGCCGTCGTCCGTGACCTCGTCCTCCGGGAAGAGAACGGCTTCTTGCCGGACTATGAGACGCTCGATACGCAAGATGCAAGACTCATGTATTTGAACTACCCGAGCAATCCGACCGGAGCCGTCGCCTCACCCGCTTTCTTTGACGATACCGTCCGTTTCGCCCGGGAGCGGGACTTGATGGTCGTCCACGATTTCGCATATGGCAGCATCGGATTCGATGGCCATGTCCCGCCTAGCTTTCTGCAGGCGGAAGGGGCGAAAAAAGTCGGCATCGAGGTATATACGATGTCGAAAGCGTTCAACATGTCCGGTTGGCGCGTCGCCTTTGCTGTCGGGAACGCGGACATCATCGAGGCGATCAACACGTATCAGGACCACGTCCACGTCAGCGTGTTCTCGGCCATCCAGGCGGCGGCTGTCGCTGCGCTCGAGGCGCCCCGTACCATTCGCGATGACTTGGCACGACTGTACGAGGCACGGCGTGATCGCCTGATCGACGGGTTGAACCGGGCCGGCTGGGCCGTCGAACCGCCGGAAGGCTCGTTCTTCGTCTGGGCGAAAGTGCCTGAGGGTGATGCCAAGTCGTTCTCGCGGAAACTGCTGCATGAAGCCGGTGTCGCCGTCACCCCGGGCTATTTCTTCGGTTCGGAAGGGAACGGATACGTCCGCTTCGGCCTCGTCTCACCGGAACCGAAGATTGACGAGGCCGTCGAACGAATCGAGCGGTTGTTTGCCGCCTATGAGGAGGTGCGCGCATGATTCGTCAGGCCGTCCTTGAATATGACCACGCCGATGACGCGCTCGACCGTCTTGATGACTTAGTCGACGGCCGCCGTGCCCACGTCCTGCACGGTCAGAAAGGGTATGACGTCGTCCGAGCCATCTTTCCGGCCATCGCGGACTATCCGGCAACAAGGTTCAGCGGGGAGTGCACGGACTCGGAAGTCAAACGGCTCAAACCGTTGGACGCCGACGTGTTAATCGCCGTCGGAGGTGGCAAGCTCGTCGATACGGCCAAACTCGTCGCCTATCAACGGAACGTCCCGCTCATCGTCGTCCCAACGCTCGCCTCGAACTGTGCGGCGTTCACACCGCTCAGCGTCGTCTATCAGGAGGACGGGAGCTACGACCGCTACGACATGTTCCGCGTCGTCATCGAACGGGTCATCGTTGACTCACGGGTCATCTCGCGCTCACCATATGAATACTTTCGGGCAGGTGTCATCGACACGGTCGCGAAGTTTTACGAGGCCCGTTATTTGAGTGGTGACAGCTCAGCTGACGCCGGCGTCAACACCGGACTCGTCTTGGCCGAGCAGTGCGGGCGTCTCGTCGAACTTGAATTGAGCGAGCACGCTTTTGAGTCGTATAGTGACGACGTCCGCTTCGCGGTCGATCACGTGCTCGCCATCGGCGGCGCCGTCGGTGGATTTGGTGACGCCGGGACACGCGTCGCCGTGGGCCATGCGGTCCATAATGCGCTCAGCCGCTTCGAGTCGACCCACTCATTCTTGCACGGAGACAAGGTCGGCTTCGGCCTGATCATCCAAGAGCGCTTGCGGCGCTCGGCCGATGCTCCGTATTTGGAAGCTTGGTTGAAACGGTTCGGTGCCCCGACGACGCTCGAGACGCTCGGGGTCGGATTTGAGCATATCCCGGTCCTCGTCGACTCCGTCATGACGGAGACCGAGCTGCAACAGTTGCCGGAACCGCTCGATAAAGACTTTTTGAAAATAATTTTTGAAAATTTACAATTATCTATTTACAATTAAAAGAATTAAAAGTAAGATGATAACAACTTAATAGACCGATTGCTTATCAAGAGTGGTGGAGGGACTGGCCCTGTGAAACCCAGCAACCAGATCGTAATGATCATGGTGCTAATTCCAACAGACGAAATCGTCTGGGAGATGAGCGTGTCCGACTTTGACTTGTCGTGCCCGCCACTCTGAATGAGTAGCGGGCTTTCATTTTGGAGGAGGAAAACAAATGAACATCAAACAGAAAACAGTACTTGCAGGAACATCACTACTCGCCGCCATCGCGCTCTCAGCATGCGGACAATCGGACGCGAGCGAGGCGCTCAGCACGGAGTCGCTCACGATCGGCGTCACGGGCGGGCCGCACCAACAGATCGCCGAGAAAGTGAAAGAACTCGCGGCCGAAGACGGCCTCGAACTCGATATCAAAGTGTTCAACGACTATAATACGCCGAACACGGCGCTCGCCGAGGGTAGCCTCGACGTGAACAGTTATCAGACGCTCTCATTCCTAGAACTGCAAAAGTCCGATAAAGGCTATAAAATCGACGACGTGTTCAAGACCGTCGCTTTCCCGATGGGTCTCTACTCAGAGAAATTGACCGACATCGAGGACTTGAAAGAAGGTGACAAGGTCGCCGTCCCGAACGACCCGGCGAACGAGCTACGCGCGCTCCGTCTCTATGAGACAGCGGGACTCATCACGCTCAAAGAAGGATTGACAGACAAGGCGACAAAACGTGACATCGCCGAGAACCCGCTCAACCTTGAATTCATCGAACTCGAGGCGTCGCAGCTCCCGACCCAGCTCCCGGAAGTCGCACTCGCTGCCATCAACACGAACTTCGCGATGGGTGCCGGCCTGTCGATCAACGAGGACGCCTTGTTCCATGAAGACACGGTCGACAACCCGTATCCGAACTACGTCGTCGTCCGTACCGACAACAAGGATGACGAAGTCGTCGCGACGCTCAAATCGTATTATCACTCGGACGAGGTCCGGACGTTCATCGAAGAGACGTTCGACGGCTCAATCGTCCCGGCGTTTTAAGGAGGGCCTATGATCGCACTTAAAGGAATCACGAAGACGTTCACGGTAAATAAAGGTGCTGTCACCGCACTCGACGACGTCTCGCTCACCATCGAGAAAGGCGAGATCTTCGGCATCATCGGCCGAAGCGGGGCAGGAAAGAGCACGCTCATCCGCATGATCAACCTGCTCGAACGCCCGACGTCGGGCCAGGTCGAAATCGAAGGACAGGACGTCACGAAGCTCGACAAACGAGGGCTCTCGAAGCTACGTCATCGCATCGGGATGATCTTCCAACATTACAACCTGCTCAAGACGGCGACCGTCGAAGAGAACGTCGCCATCCCGCTCCGTCTCGAAGGACTCGATAAGCGGATAATCCGCGAACGCGTCGACAAGTACCTCGACATCGTCGGATTGACGGATCATCGGAAACATTATCCGGAGCAACTTTCGGGCGGACAGAAGCAACGTGTCGCCATCGCCCGCGCCCTCGCACATGAGCCGGACATCCTGCTCAGCGACGAGGCGACGAGCGCGCTCGACCCGGAGACGACCGAGTCGATTCTCGACCTGCTTCTCGACATCAATCGCGAGCTCGGGCTGACGATTTTCTTGATCACCCACGAGATGGAAGTCATCGAGCGCATCTGCGACCGGGTCGCGGTCATCGAGGCCGGCCGGATCATCGAAGAAGGGGACGTGCTCGACGTGTTCTCGGACCCGCAGCATGCGACGACGCGCAAGTTCTTGAAGACGAACCTCGATGTCCCGAAAGAGGTCGTCGAAGAATTGAGCACGCACGGGACGCTCGTCAACTTGTCGTTCATCGGCCATCAAAGTGAACAGGCCGTGCTCGCCCAATTGACGAAACGGTTCGGCTTGCTGCCGAATATCATCGGGGGCGGCATCAAAAAGCTTAAAGGCGGTCTCGTCGGTAATCTACTCGTCCATTTGGACGGCGATGAGGGCCAGACCGACCAAGCCGTCCGCTTCTTAGAAGCGAGTGGTGTGAAAGTGAAGGAGGTGACGAACCATGCTTCAGTTTTGGGAAAATTGGGGTGACTTGATTTGGACGGGGACGATTCAGACTCTCACGATGACCGGCATCGCGCTCGTCATCTCGACGTTGATCGGACTGCCGCTCGGGACGCTACTCGTCTTGACGCGACCGCACGGGCGGCTCGCCAACCGTTATTTCTACGGCATCTTGTCGAGTGTCATCAACGTCGTCCGTTCGATCCCATTCATCATTCTCTTATTCTTCATCCTCCCGTTCACCCGTTTCATCATGGGAACAACGATCGGCGTCCAAGGCGTGCTGTTGCCGCTCATCGTGTTCACGGCGCCGTATATCGCGCGGCTCATGGAGTCGGCGCTGCTCGAGGTCGACCGCGGGGTCGTCGAGGCGTATGAAGCGATGGGCATCTCGACCCGGAAAATCATCTGGTACGTGTTGATCCGGGAGGCCCGCTCTTCAATCGTGCTCGGTTTGACGATTGCGACGATCGGTTTGATCGGGGCGACCGCGATGGCAGGACTCGTCGGGGCCGGTGGACTCGGCGATATCGCCTATCAATACGGGCATCTCCGATTCGAGCCGGAGGTCATGTACGTGACCATCTTCGTCTTGATTCTACTCGTCCAATCGATTCAATCGTTCGGAAACCGCTTGGCGGCCCGACTCAAGAAGGCATAAGAAAAGAGCTCTGCTTCGGCAGGGCTCTTACTTGTTATCGAGCAATCGTTTCAATTCGGCAATGCGGTCATGGCGCGGGATGAACGTACGAATCTCTTTCTCGCTGAACCCGATTTGAATTCGATTGTCGTCGACGACGATCGGACTCTTCAAAATCTGGGGATGCGACGCCACGAAGCTGTACAGCTCGCGGAGCGACATCTCATCAAGTTGATCCGCCGCTTGTTTGTACACGCTCTTTTGAACGGACAACAGGTCGGTCGTCCCGTTCTCGGTGAGGCGGAGCATGTCTTTGAACTCGGTGAACGACATCCCTTGGTCGGTCAATTTCTTCTCGATGAACGGGATGTTCTGCTCACGTAACCAATCGATCGTCTTACGGGAAGAACTGCAGCTTGTATGTGTGAATACGGTGACCGTCACGGCAACCACTTCTCCTTTACGTAAGTATGGACTTCTTTATTTTCTCTCATACATACGTGACGGACATCGAATATGTTTCAAATCACATATACTTTTTTCGACCGAACAGACGATTTGTCGGTCCTCACTTCGGGTACAAGACGAGAGAGACTACATCTTAGGAGGGGTTCACATGTTTGATTACACGGTCAAGACCGATCAGACGGTCGAAGCGGTCGTCGAGAAGCTGAAAACGACGCTCAAAGAGGAAGAGTTCGGGGTGCTTTGGGACTTCAATTTGAGTGAGACGCTCGAAGAGAAAGGCCAAGCGATTGATGGAGACTACCGCATCCTCGAAGTGTGCAATCCAAAAGAAGCGAAAAAAGTCATCACGGCGCACCGGGAAGGCGGTTATTTCCTCCCATGCAAGCTCGCCGTCTTCACGAAAGACGGGTCGACCCATGTCGGGATGCCAAAGCCGACGAAACTGATCGAACTGATCGAGGATGAGTCGCTCCAAGCTGTGGCACGCGATGTCGAGACGAGATTGACCCGAGCCATCGATAAAACTGTGTAACGGTCATTGAACCCGTCCAGGTCGTCGGACGGTTTTTTTCGTGTTCCCTCCTAAAGTAATATAATGGTAAAATTGGTACAAATAAATGGTGAGGGGCGGATGATTTGAAAAAGTTAGTCGGTTTATTTGTACTATCCACAGGCTTATTGGTTGGTTGCGGTGGGGAAAAGCCGGACGTCGTAAACTTGTCTTACGTCGACGCGCATTGGACCGTCAGTAAGTATGCCAAGGAGGAGTTGATTTCCCTTCATTCAGCCGACGAGACGCTTGAAGCCTGTAGCGGTAAGTTGACGACCGAGCTGGAAGGCGACTTGATTGTGTTCGATACGATCGTGGCGAACCGCTATCCGATGACGGACACGGGTGAGGAGTATGCGTTCAAGGCCGTATCATATATGAAAGGGGATGAGAATTATGTGCTTTGTCGTGACACGGTCTCGAACCGCTTCTCGGCGGAAGTGATCGAGTCGTTCCCTGACGATGTGGACGTATCAACGGGGACACCGATCGGTCGTTATCCAATCGTCGGTCCGGCCGATAAGTCCGCCAAAACCGCCTTACGGGATGCCGATGAATTGAACGAGTCAGGCAACCGGATTGAACCGTTCCTCGAAACGCTCGTCGCCTTTTCCCCGGCTCTGTACGGTGAGATTGAAGTAGAAATCGGGGGAATGCCGAGTCCATATCCGTTGTTCTCGTTCGATCCGTCGATGGCCAGCATGAAAGACATCAAAGTAGCGATCGGTTACGACACGATTACTGAGAAACCGTATTTGCTGCTCATGTTTGCGGACCTTTATTTCTCGGTGACTCCACTCGAGTCGATGATTGACCAAACCGCAGAAGGGCTTACATATGAAGCGTTGAGCGTCGAGCGCCTCCCCCTCGAGACGGAGCTCATCCCGGACCAGACTTATCCATTGTATGAGTTCACCTATACTCGTGACGGAAAAGTCGTCAATGAGACGATGACGTTCACATACCGCACCTCTGACTTATTATCGACAGCGGAACGAAAGCAGCTCGAGACACACCCCGACGAAGACTACATGCCACTTGTGGTCGGTCCACTCGTTTATCTTCATCAACAGCCGTTCAACCCGGAATCTCCGTTGTCATACCCGGTTCTTTTAAAAGCAGCGGGGAACGATATGGATGACCTCGTCCAAGCAATCGATTCCGCTGAACCGACGAAGCGTCAAGGTGATGAAGGCGACTATCCGCTTCTAACAATCGTCGATGGACACAAGGGACAAGAGTTCGAGGTGACGTATAAACAGCGCTCGAAAAAGATGGATATTTACGTGACCGACCGCTCGACCGACGAGACGTACAAACTGACGAGCGAAGGGGCCGAGACGTTCTTGTCCTACTTCCCTGACTTGAAGAAGAAATGAGTGGCTTGAACATGAAGAAACGAGCGTTGATGTCATTGTCACTGTTATGGTTGACGGCAGGCTGCTCGGAAGACGTGGACGTCGTCCGCTATGGCCATATCGAGGAGCACTGGCAAGCCGAACGGGTTACGTTGAACAGTCAAGAGCCTGTAGTGGATGCCGAAACAATTTTGAACCAATGTGAAGACAAGGAACGACTGACCGAACTAGATGGAGAGACGTTTTCAATCCTCGGGATGGCGTATGCGACCCGGGCCCCGCTTATGAATGATGACTATTATGGATATAGTTTTAATGAAGTGACCTATGTCGAGGGGGATACAATCTATGCGCTCTGTAAATCAGACCGGATGGACGGGATGGAAGGGTACGGGGCCGTCGAGCTTGCAGAAAGACCTGCCTACTTGAAAGACGAGGTCGGCACGGAGATTTCGTTCCTTCCGACCGTCCATATCGCGACCGCAAATGAACGGGCTGCGTTACATAAGCCGGACGCCTTCTATGACAATGGACAAGACATGGAACCGTATCCGGTCACACTTATGAGGATTTCGCCTGGATTTAGCGGCACGGTTGAGATTGGGATTGAAGAAGGGGGCTACTTTAACCCATTCTTCCACTTTTTGCCGAACCTTAGACCGTCCGATGTGTTTATCGCATTAGGACGAGATAAGGCCACGAACATGCCTCATCTGCTCCAGTCTTATGGTGGAGACAAGGCTCGCTATTCCTCCTCCATTTTACAAGATGCCGATTTGCTCAACGGGGCTGACAGTTTAACCTTCCGTCGAATCCATAACGGTGGCACGATGGAACCGATGACACCTTATCCGCTATATGACCTCACGATTGACGTGGACGGACAAAACGTAACAAAAACCGTGTCGATGCGCTATCGAACGAGCCCTCTCCTTACAGATCCTGCAGATCTAGACGAGATAGCGGTCGCTTACCTCCATAAGTATCCGTATCACCGGGAAGTCCCGCTCCCTTACCCTGATGCGGTGAACGTGAGCGGAAAAGCGTATGACCGATTGGTCGAAGCCCTCGAGACCGCGCGCCCGTCGACGAAGAGTGGTGATACGAAAGACTATAAGTATTTGACGCTGTTGCACGGGAATCTCGGTCAACAGTTCGATGTCAGTTACCAGCAACGGTCGAAGAAAGTCGATGTCTTCGTGAAAGACGTGAAGTCCGGGGAAGTGTTCAAACTGTCGAGCACCGGGGCGGAGACGTTCCAAGAACTGTTCCCACAGGCGTTCGAATGAATGAGGAGGGATGCTTTGTTAAAACGCATGTTGTCAGGATGTGTCATCTGTATGGGACTGCTGCTCGGCGGTTGCGCCGGTAGCGAGGAAGACTTGGACCCGTCACGCATTGAATATCAGACGTTAAAAGCTAGTGGCGACTATGGGCCGATCCGCACCATTACCGACGCCGAGACGAATGCCGAGCTTGATTGAACGACGGAGGAAGTCGAGCGGGAACCGGATGTGAAAGCGACGTTCGTCTACACGCCGGACGATGCGCCAGAACGTTCACTCGACTTCGGGATTTGGTTCGAAGAACACATGATCGGCGGCATCGACCCGAAGGACAGCCGGGGTGAACTCACGGCCGACCAAGTCACGCTGTTCAAATCAATATTCGATGACCAGGAATGATAGGGGCCCGTGCCATGCACGGGTCCTTTGTTCATGGACTTAGCAGTGAACCAACTGGAAAACACTTCAAATTCAAGATATTGACTCGATTTCAAAAACCGACGCTATTCAGGAATTTTCGCACAGGGTACACTAGAATTCCGCTACATTCCAGGAATAAAGCACTAAAGGAAATCGAGAAAAGAAGGTAGGAATAATCGGAATGGAACTGACAAAGTTTGCTAGCCTCTCATCCCCTGAGGTGCTCCGTGCCCTCGAGGCCAACGTGGCGATGATCCGATTCGACCGTCAACGACGCGTCGTCGATGTGAACGACCTCTTCTCCAAGGCAATGAAATATAAACGTGACGAAATTATCGGGATGCACCATCACTTGTTCTGCACGCCAAGTTTCGTCAGCAGTCCGGACTATCAAGCGTTTTGGAACAAGCTGTTCGACGGCTTCAGTTCGGCCGACAAAATCGAGCGCATCGACGCCCGCGGTGATTCAATTTGGCTCGAAGCGACCTATATGCCAATCTATGAACAGGATGAAGTCGTCGGCGTCGTCAAAATCGCCTCCGACATCACGAGTCGCCAACAGACGATCGAAGAATACGCGCGCTCGTTCCGTGACATGGCCGCTAATCTTGACGACCGGGCCCGGCGTGGCATGGAAGAGAGTCAACAGTTGAAACGGACGATCGAACGCCTTGATGCGGACTCGAATCAAAACTTGAAAACGCTCACGAACTTGCAAGAGCAGGCCGCCGAGATCACGAAAATCGCTAGCACAATCAAGGAAATTGCCGCCCAGACGAACTTGTTGTCGCTCAACGCCGCCATCGAGGCCGCACGGGCAGGTGAGCACGGTCTCGGCTTCAACGTCGTCGCGACCGAGGTCCGGAACCTGTCACGTCTCGTCGAACGCGCCGTCATCGAAGTGCGCGCGAACACGGACGGGATGAACAAAGAGCTCGTCTCAATCGTCGACGGCGTATCCCGCTCCAGTACAGACATTCAAGAGAGTGTCCGCATCATGGAACAGACGCTTGAGCGGTTCGAGCATATCGAACAGTCGGCCGAATCGCTGAACGGCACAGCCGAGCGGTTCACTTCCGCCATTTAAAAAACCAATCGGACATGCCTCCTGACAAGGGACACGTTCAATTGGTTTTTTTGATTTGCAGCGTATGGCCATGCTGTTTCAACCAGGCCATCGCGCCGGCGACGTTTGGATACACTGACGCAAGCTTCGACCAGAACGCTTTCGAGTGGTCGAAATGAACGAGATGGACCCATTCGTGGGCGATGACATAATCCATGACGTCCTGCGGGGCGAGCATGAGCCGGACGTTGATCGAGATCGTCCCGGTCGAGCTGCATGACCCCCAGCGCGTCTTTTGGTGGCCGATGCGGATTCGTTCCGCCTTCACACCAAGTTGACGTTCATAGTGGGGGGACCTTTCCATCACATAAGCGAGGGCCCGTTCTCGTAGCCAGACCTCGTACGCTTTCCGAAGCGATGATTCGTCCCACTTCGCAGGACAGTAAAAGTTTTCGCCGTCGAAGCGGAACCTTGTCTCGGTATTGCTTTTCACGAGCGAAAACGTCTCTCCGTGCAAAAGCAGTCTGTCGGCTGGTAAGACGTCACGCTTGGGCAGTGCCGCGAGGCGATCTTCGATCCAGCCGGCATGTTCCGTCAATATTGTCTCGACGACTCGGTTCGGGAGCCTAGCTGGAATCCGCAGCTCGATGCCGTCCGGCGTCACGAAGAAAGCCGCCCGTTTCCGGCGTTTATGGCGGATGACGGTCACGGTCATCGGGTTCACCTCCTTGAAGTATCTCGGTCGATTATAGCCGACGCGTCTCGAATCCGCCATCGTTTTGCGGACTCGAACGCTCGTTTTTTGTTACAGTAGGAGTAGGAGGGATGAACATGAAATCAATCTTACATCAATCGCTTGACCGGACGGGAACGGATTCGGTGAAATGGGACGGGCTCGACCGCTGGTTCCATTTGACAGATGACGTCTTGCCGCTGTGGGTCGCAGACATCGATATCCGCACGGCACCGTCCATCTCGGAGGCGCTGACGGCACGGGCCGCGACAGGAGAGTTCGGGTACACATTGTTCTCGAGAGAGGCGCAAGCAGCCGTGAGTTCTTGGTATGACCGTCGTCACGGGCTCAAGGTCGATGCCGATCACGTCTTGTTCTCGAGTGGCGTCGTACCGGGATTGACGCATATCGTCGAGGCGTTGACGGAGGAAGGGGATGGGGTCGTCATCCAGTCGCCCGTCTATCCGCCATTTCATGAACTGGTCACCGGGTTGAAACGGGAGTTGCTCGACGCTCCGCTCCGTCAAGTCGATGGTCGCTACGAGATGGACTTTGACGCGCTCGAGACACAGATGCAGAAGGCGAAGTTGTTCTTGCTCTGCTCGCCGCACAACCCGGTCGGACGGGTATGGACCGAGTCCGAGCTGAAGCAAGTCGTCGAGCTGGCACGTCGCCATGACGTCATCCTCGTCGCCGATGAAATTCATGCCGACTTGACCTATCCGTCACAACGGCATACCGCCCTCAATCGCCTCGATGACTCGGTCATCACGGTGAGTGCACCGTCGAAGGCGTTCAATATCGCGGGGCTGTTCGCGTCGTACATCATCTGTCCGGACGATGCGATGCGAAAACGGATTATCCAAGTCCAAAACAAACACCATGTGTTACCGACACCGTTCGCGAACACGGCCATCATCGCCGCCTATTCCGACTCACGGGCCGAGCGTTGGCTCGACCAATTGACGGCCGAACTCGAGGAGCAGGCGACGTACCTCGTCGAGCGGTTCCAGGAAGAGCTGCCCCAATTGAAGACGTACATGCCTGAGGCGAGTTATCTCCTCTGGATCGACTTCAAGGCGCTCAATTTCGAAACGGAACCGCGGAAGAAGTGGTTGCACGAGGAAGTCCGTCTGTTCTTGTCGCCAGGTCACCCGTTCGGGGAGTCGGGCGAGACGTTCGAACGCCTCAATTTCGGGACGTCGCGCGCTATCGTTGATGAGGCGCTTCAGCGTCTCACCGAACATGCTGACGGAAAGGCGTTTGTATGAATCAAGAAACGGGAAAAATTTCACAATGAGCCACACGAGAACGATGGCCACGGAAAGCGAGTGAATGCGAATGGAGACGATCAATTGGAAAAAGAAGATGGAGGAACAACTGAGGCGTAGCGGATTCACGTTACAAGTCGAGAACATGGCCAACCTCGGTCTGACGGAGATTCATGCGTCATCATCCCCATTGATCTCGTATCCGCTCCGGATTCGCCTGTACGTCCGCATGGGGTGGCTCATGTGCACGGTCGATGCGACATCGGTCGACCGGAACGAGGACCATCCGCTGTTCGAACGGATGATTGCCGCCGTGTTCGAGCGCATCGTCCGACACTTGTATCACGCCTATGACTTCCATGTCTTGACGTATATCGGCAATACCGGCAACTATATCGCACCGAAAGAATCAGAGACGGGAGAAATCGTGCGCTTGCTCGCGCAACTGTGGACCGACCGCTCCTATCTGCACCTCGAGACGTATGAAGAGTATCCGGCCCTATATGTGACACCACCTTGGGCGCACCAAGCCTACGCGTTCGAAAGCACCGAGGACGAATGGATTATCTATGCGGGCCGGAGCGGCCGTCCGGCGACGGACTATCGCGCCGACGGGACGGAGCTCAAACCGCATCGACTGGCCGAAGGGGACCTGTTCTTCCCGGTGCATCGCATCAAAAAGGACCGCGGCACCCTCGCGCTCGCCGAATGGATACGGCTTGAGCGTCGCGAGGTCGAGGATTTCATGCTCGCCTTCATGAACACGATTCAGAAATTCGATCCCGCCTTCGGCTTTTCCTGGGGTGGGACCGATACGTTCTTTCATGGGGTGCCGGTCGAACCCTATGCGCAAGTGCTTCGGCTCGAGAGCGGGAAACGACGTTACCGGGTCATGAACAACTCGGCTAAGCGACTGTTTGCCGTCGCGGACGACCCGCTCGAATGTTTGAAGGAAGTGGAACAGACGCTCCGGACGGTCCGTTTGCCTGAGCGGCGGGTCTCCTCGCTCGGACAGCTCGTGATGGGCATTTGGCAACAGTTTGAGCTTGATGAATCGACCTATATCCAAGAAGTCGCCTATCGTGGCATTTCCCAGTTCCAAATTGAAGAAAAGATTGGCCACGCCTTGGCGAACCGCCAACGCGTCCGTTGGGTCGAGAAGACCGATCCTCACCAATCCATCATTGAGTTCGCCCATTTGCGGATTTCATTCCCGAAACGACCACCCGGCATCGTCACCGTCGAGCCGGTTGAATCTTCCTATGAGAGAGGTGCCCTATGAGAATCGTTGACGCACGTGCCATGCCAATCAGCCATGAGGATTTGATTGCCGTCACCGAAACGTCCATCTACTATCGAGAGAAGACCGGCGAGACGAGTTTCTCGATCTATCGCTATGATGAAGCGGACGGTACCGTCACGCCGATCAGTCATCGCGCCTATGAAGACTATGGGATCTCGAAGCTGTTCGTCAGTGACGCCCGCGTCTATTTCTTGAATGAGATACCAGACCGGACGGGTGTCGTCCGCACGGAGTTGATTGCGTTCGACTATCGCTCTGGACGAGAAGATGTGCTCGCGACGTTCGAGAAACGTGGTAACAGCACGCTCTATTGGGTTCTCGCGGACCGTTACTTCCTCTTCCTGACGAGTTTCGGAGATACCGATGAGGCATGGCTGTATGATGCGGAGACGTCGTTCCAAGAGCGAATCCGTGACGAGCGACTCGTCGGACATGCCGGTAAGTTCCGTGAGCTCTATCTGTTCTCGACCGAGCTCGATGGCATTCCATATATCGTCTGCAACGCCCGCTTGGACGAGTTTGCCTATTACGAGGCACTCGAGGACGGTCGGGTCTTCCCGGACGATTCGATCGACCATTCGGAGGCGATTCTGATTTGTTCGCTCGACGAGGCGGTCGAGGCAGTTAGGTCCCGTCAAGATGAGATTCCGTTCGAGGACTTAATTCGTCTGCACGGGGAAGGGGACACGGTCCAATACTTGGGTGAACGGAACAAGCGACTTCGGTTCTCGACTTTCGTCGACGAGGCGAACGAGGAGACGATTTATGAGTTGACAGCACCGGACGTGCTCCGCGAGGTGGCGGTGGTCGACTGGGGCGCCTACGAGCCGATTGACTTCACGTATGACGATGTCAGTTCCACTATTTTCATTAAAGTGGAAGAGTCAACGGACCATACCGAATTGATTGACGCGACGACCGGGGCCCGCTTCCTCGACACGGCTCCTTTCGAGCGCGTGCTCGCCTCGAACTATTTCATCCATGAGTCGGCGGCAGATGGAACAGGTGGGGGCGTGACCGTGTTCAATCTCGAAACAAATGAGCGGCAAACGTTCGAAGACGCCTATTACACGGTGCTCGATGAGACGATTGTCATCCTATCGACGAAGCAGTTATAACGAAAACACCTGAACCAATCCATGTGATTGATTCAGGTGTTTTATAATGGTTTACATAATAAGTTATCGTAAACCTATCATAGCTTGTTTTTTCTTCTCGTCGCCGATATGGGCATAGACTTGCGTCGTCGCCACCGATTCGTGACCGAGCAACTGTTGAATCGTCAACACATCGATGCCGCTCATGGCGAGCCGTGAGGCGAATGTATGACGTAGTTTGTGTGGTGTCACCTGTTTATGCGTCAAGAACGGCAAATACGGTTTCAAGCGGTCGATGTGGCCTTTTAACGTGTGTTGCACCGTCCGCACCGAGATGCGCTTGCCTCGCTCCGATTGGAATAGCGGGCCTGACCCGTCACGTCGATAGGCGTCGAGGAGCGGCTCGAGCGGGGAGGCGATCGGAATGACCCGTTCTTTATTGCCTTTCCCGATGACGCGAATCGTCCCGCTCTCGCGGTCGATATCGTTCCAATCGAGGCCGACGAGTTCCGAGACGCGCATCCCGGTCAACCCAAGCAGTTGAATCATCAAAAAATCGCGGTCCCGGTTGCGCTCGTACCAACTCGCCTCGCGGTCGGACATGCCGACGTTGCTGCGGACGAGCGTCGAGAAGTCGAGCCACTCCTGCTCCGTCAAATAGACCGGGTTGCGTTTGGCACGCTTCGGCCGCTCGACCGCCTGGAACGGGTTGTGGGCCGTCACGCCCGTCTCAATCAAATAGTTGAACAGCGATTGCATCGTGGACAATTTACGGTTGATGACGCTCGGCGCGTTATCGAGCTCGAGTGCGAGATACGTCGCGTACGCCTCGGCCCCCGCGTGATCGAACTCGACGAACGAGTCAATCTCGACCGTCGAAGGGTCGACCTCAGATGCGCTGGCGGCCTCGACCCAGCGGAAAAAATCTAGAAAGTCATACAGATAGCGCTGCGCGGTCTGTTCCGAATAATGTTTGGCTGCCAGGTGATTCAAAAAACGCTGGATGAAGCTCGGCATGCGCTCGTAGCCGCTCAAATTGAAACGTTTCGTCGCGACCTTGGTCGGTGCTTGTCCGAGCTGGCGGAATATACTCAAAAGATCTCTCCTTGCTTACTGATGGATTGACGTGACGATTCGGTCTTTGCCTTCTTGTTTACCGGCCCGGAGCCGGTCGTCCGCCTCTTTGACGAGCGTTTCGACGGCCTCGAATCCAGTTCGCGTCGTGACACCGAACGTCATCGTGACGCTGAGACGACGGCCGTCATAAATTGTCTCGAGTGATTTGATGCGTTGCCGCAAGCGGTCAATCGTCTCCGTGGCCTCTGCAGTGGACTGGTCCGCCAAGAAGATGAGGAACTCCTCGCCACCCCAACGGACGGCTATCCCGTCGGTTCGGGCAAGCGCGGAGGCGACTTGCTTGAGTACGAGATCGCCGCAGTCATGACCGTGTTGCTCATTGAACGCCTTGAAATGGTCGATGTCCCCTAGAGCGACGGCGTATGGCCGTCCATTGATGACGGCTTCGCGAATCTCATCTTCGACCAATCGGTAACCGGTCGTCCGATTATACAACCCGGTCAGCCCGTCCCGTGAGGCGAGCGTGTGCAACCGTTCGTTCGTCCGCTCGAGCTCGGACGTCACTTCGACGACGGACCCTTCGAAGACGAAAGACAGACCAGCAATCAAGGCGATCGTCGACAAGAGACAAAAGAGGCCCAATATTTGCTCGAAGGACGGCGTGAGCGGTTGCGTCCCTGTCGTCACATTCATATATAGGAAACCGTAGATGGTCATGGCGAGTATCGTCGAGGCGACCCGGATGGACCGACGGACGTTCGGCATGAAGAACACTCCATAGGCGACCATGATGATGAAGTAGTGGACGTTCGCACCCCAACCGAGCACGACCGTCGAGATGATTGCGTTATAGACGACCTCAATGAACAGACCGACGAAGAACGCCCGATAATATCGTTTATGTACAAAATAAAAGGATAGCGTGTAATACAGAATGCTGAGTAGATTCGACCAGGCGAGTACCGTGACGCCGAGTTGCCAAAACGTGATCAAGAACACGACGTGGATGAGCCAAGCGAGCGCGTTCCCGTAAAAAGTGATGCGGTAATTATATAGTGTACCGCGACGTTCCTCATAGGCAGTTCCCACGCGAACACCTCCTGAACCTTAGTATACCGAACTGCCATCGATTTGCCCATGGGCGTTCGAGAAACGAGTCAATCTTGCTATCTGAAACGCTTTAAATCGGTCCTTATGATTGCGTGAAATAGATATTTCACGCAACGTTCGTTCGCACGGGATTTTCCTCCGAGACACACATCGACCTGCCAACCGGAGAAATAACGTCGTATAATCCGGTTTACATAATTAGTTATGGTGAACCAATTGATTTGTTTTAAAAATTTGAAAGAGTTACAGTTGTATGATAAAAGAAAATAAAGCTTGAAACGGTGATTCAGGTAAAGGTACACTGAGAACGTAAACAAAAGGGGGATTTCAGGATGGACGATCAACGTTTGAAACAATGGCTCACCGAGGCGAAGACGATCGCTGTCGTCGGCGTGTCAGCGAACCCGAACAAGACCGCGAACCAAATCGCAGACTATTTGATTTTGCAAGGTTACACAGTCATCCCTGTCAATCCGACGCTCGAGACGTGGAACGGACGCAAAGTCTATCCGACGGTCGAGAGCATCCCGGGGCGCGTCGATATCGTCGACGTCTTCCGACGCAATGAGTATTTGGCCGGCGTGGCCGAAGATGCCGTCCGACATGGGGATGTCGGTCTCGTCTTCAACCAGCTCGGGCTCACCAGCCCGGACGCCGAGCGGATCGCTCGCGATGCCGGACTCGACTACATCGAAAATCGATGCATCTATGTCGAGCACGCCCGCCTTCTCGGTTAAGACCTACCTCCTTGGTAGGTCTCCTTTTTTTCACGAGCCCCGCTCGCGGAGGGAGGCTTGCCAGAATCCAAAAACAGCTATACAATAGGATAGAAAAACGAACGTGTGTTCGAAATTGAGGTGACGAAGATGTCAACAGACTTATTTAATTACAATGAAGACGCCATCCAGGTGCTCGAAGGACTGACTGCTGTCCGGAAACGTCCGGGGATGTATATCGGTTCGACCGACCATCGCGGCTTGCACCATCTCGTCTATGAGATCGTCGATAACGCAATCGATGAGGCGCTCGCCGGATTCGGTGGCCAAATCGATGTGACCATCCATAAAGATGACGCGATCACGGTACGAGATCACGGGCGTGGGATGCCGACGGGGATGCACGCCTCCGGGAAACCGACGCCAGAGGTCATCTTCACGGTCCTTCACGCCGGCGGTAAGTTCGGCCAAGGCGGCTACAAGACGTCAGGTGGACTCCACGGGGTCGGCGCCTCGGTCGTGAACGCACTCTCGAGCAAGGTCCTCGTCACGATTTATCGCGACGGCAAAGTGTTCGAGCAGACGTTTGCCGACGGCGGGATCCCGCAGACGACGCTCCTCGAGACCGGAAAGACGCGTCAGACGGGGACGAGCGTCTACTTCAAACCGGACGCCTCGATCTTCTCGACGACGACATATAACTACGACACGCTCGCTGAACGGCTCCGTGAATCGGCATTCCTGTTAAAAGGATTGACGATCACGTTGACGGACGAGCGTTCGGATAAAGAAGAGACGTTCCATTACGAGGAAGGGATCGCCGAGTTCGTCCAATATTTGAACGACGACAAGGCGACGCTTCATCCGATCGTCTATTTCGAAGGGACGGAGAACGATATCGAGCTCGAGCTCGCCTTCCAGTTCACGGACGCCTATTCTGAGAACGTCCTCTCGTTCGTCAACAACGTCCGGACTCGTGACGGCGGCACGCACGAGGTCGGCGCCAAGACGGCGATGACCCGCATCGTGAACGAGTACGCCCGTAAGAACGGATTGTTGAAAGAAAAAGACAAGAACCTTGACGGCGGCGACGTCCGCGAAGGCTTGACGCTCATCGTCTCGGTACGGATCCCGGAAGAGTTCCTCCAGTTCGAGGGGCAGACGAAATCGAAACTCGGTTCGCCCGAGGCCCGTACGAGCGCTGATGGTGTCATGGCCAAACAACTGACGATCTTCCTCGAGGAGAACCCGCAGATGGCGACGATGCTCATCAAGAAGGCGATCCGCGCCGCCCAGGCCCGCGAAGCCGCCCGGAAAGCCCGGGAAGAGGCGCGCAACGGCAAGAAAAAGAAACGTTCGAGCATCTTGAACGGGAAACTGACGCCGGCGACGTCGAAGAACGCCGCCAAGAACGAACTGTTCCTCGTCGAGGGTGACTCGGCCGGCGGTTCGGCCAAACAGGGCCGCGACCGGACGTTTCAGGCCATCCTGCCGCTGCGCGGGAAGGTCATCAACTCGGAGAAGTCGAAACTCCAGGACATCATGAAGAATGAGGAAATTAACACGATCATCCACGCGATCGGGGCTGGGGTCGGCCATGACTTCGAGCTCGAGGACTGCAATTTCGACAAAATCATCATCATGACCGACGCAGATACGGACGGGGCTCACATCCAAGTGCTCCTGTTGACGTTCTTCTTCCGTTATATGCGCCCACTCGTCGAGGCCGGCAAAGTGTTCGTCGCCTTGCCACCGCTCTATCGGATTTCGAAAGGGAAAGGCAAGTCGGAACAGTTCGAGTACGCTTGGGACGAAGAAGCGCTCGAGAAGCTCGTCAAAGTGTATAAGAAGGGCTATATCCTCCAGCGCTACAAAGGTCTCGGTGAGATGAACGCCGACCAGCTATGGGAGACGACGATGAACCCCGACTCACGGACGCTCATCCGCGTCACGGTCGACGACGCTGCCGTCGCCGACAAGCGTGTCTCGGTGCTCATGGGAGACAACGTCGCCCATCGCCGGGAATGGATCGAGGAGAACGTCGCCTTCGGCCTCCAGGAAGATGATTCGATCATCGCCAATGAACACGTGACTAAAGCGATTGAGGAAGTGATGTAACGATGTCGACGATTCAACATATTTTAAACTTGTCGCTCGAACAGGTCGTTGGTGACCGCTTCGGGCGTTACTCGAAATATATCATCCAGGACCGGGCCCTCCCGGACGCGCGCGACGGCCTCAAACCCGTTCAGCGCCGCATCCTGTATGCGATGCACCATGAAGGCAACACGAACGAGAAACCGTACCGCAAATCGGCCAAGACGGTCGGGAACGTCATCGGTAACTATCACCCGCACGGTGACAGTTCCGTCTATGAGGCGATGGTACGCCTATCGCAGGACTGGAAGTTGCGTTACCCGCTCATCGACATGCACGGGAACAACGGCTCGATGGACGGCGACTCGGCCGCCGCGATGCGGTATACCGAGGCCCGTCTGTCGAAGATTGCCGGCGTCATGCTGACGTCGATCTCGAAGAACACGGTCGACTACACGCCGAACTTCGACGATTCGACCGAAGAGCCGCTCGTTTTGCCGTCACTCCTCCCGAACTTGCTCATGAACGGGACGACGGGAATCTCTGCCGGTTACGCGACCGAGATTCCGCCGCACAACTTGACCGAGGTGCTCAACCTCGCCATCGCCCGTCTGAAAGGTGAGGTCGAGACGACGAATGACGCGTTCCGTTATATGCAAGGACCTGACTTCCCGTCTGGCGGAATCGTCATGGGCAAAGACGGCATCTTGAAGGCGTTCGAGACCGGAAAAGGCAAGGTCATCATCCGTGCCAAATCGGTCATCGAGCCACTTAAGGGAGGTCGTGAACAGATTACCATCACCGAGCTCCCGTATGAGGTGAACAAGGCGAACCTCGTCAAGAAGATGGAAGAGCTTCGCCTCGACCGCAAAGTCGAAGGCGTCGCCGAAGTCCGTGACGAGACTGACCGGACCGGTGTCCGCGTCGTCATCGAGTTGAAGAAGGAAGCCGATGCGGAAGGTGTGCTCCATTTCTTCTTGAAGCATACCGATCTGCAGCTCGCCTATAACTACAACATGGTCGCCATCGTCAACCGGACACCGAAACAGATGGGACTCTTGTCGATTATCGACGCATACTTGAAGCACGTCGAAGAGGTCGTCACTCGACGCACGACGTTCGAGCTCGACCAGGCGAAGAAACGCGCCGAGATCGTCGATGCGCTCGAACAGGCCATCTCGGTCCTTGACGAGACGCTCGAACTCATCCGTTCGGCCAAAGACAAGTCCGAGGCGAAGCAGAAGCTCATGGAGCGGTTCTCGTTCTCAGACCGTCAAGCCGAAGCGGTTGTCATGCTCCAATTGTATCGTTTGACGAACACGGATATCGTCGAACTGCAAAAAGAGGCGAAGGCGCTCCAAAAAGAGATCGCTCGCCTCGCTAACATCTTGAACGTCGACGCGACGAAACGGAAGCTCATCTCGAAAGAGTTGACCGCACTCCGTGACGAGTACGGCGACGCACGACGCTCGGTCATCGAGTCCGAGGTCGAAGAGTTGAAACTGAAGACAGAGGTCATGATCGCCGTCGAAGAGACGATGGTGTTCGTCAGCCGCGACGGGTACGTCAAACGTTCATCGATGCGCTCATATGGCGCCTCGAGCGACGAGATGCCGGAGATGAAGCAGAAAGACCGTCCCGTCCTCGTCACCCAGGCGATGACGACGGACCACTTGCTCGTATGGACGAACAAGGGCAGTTACTTGCTCATCCCGGTCCATCAGATTCCAGAGTCGAAATGGAAAGACGCCGGTCAGCATGTCGCCAACCTCGTGCCGATCGAAGGCGAACAAGTCGTTTCGGCCGATGTCGTCTCGACGTTCGACACCGACGCGCACTGTCTGTTCGTGACGCGTGAAGGCATGGTCAAACGGACACCGCTCCGTGACTATGACGCCCAACGCAAGTCGAAGGCGCTCATGGCGCTCAAACTGAAAGGCGACGACGAGGTCGTCTTCGCCGGCATCAGTGACGGGCCTGGCCAACTGTTCCTCGTCTCTGAGCGCGGTTACGGCCTCTGGTTCAAAGAAGATGACGTGCCGGTCGTCGGTCAGCGCGCTGCTGGCGTCAAAGCGATGAACTTGAAGGATGGGGACATGGTCGCCGATGCTTTCGCCTTCTTCACACCGCCACTGTTCGTCCTCGTGACGCAACGTGGAGCGGTCAAGAAGATGAAGCTCGAGGATCAGTTCGACTGCACGAACCGCAACTTGCGCGGGACGATGCTCATCCGCGAAGTCAAATCGAAACCGCACCAGATTCGTCGCGTGCTCCCGGTGCATGACGATGAAACGCTCCACATCATCGGGAAAGAGAAAGCGAAGACGGTCAAAACGAAGCAGTTGACGCTCTTGGACCGCTACGCCAACGGCTCGTTCGTGTTTGATGAAGAGACATTCGGAGAGATTGAGGACGTGTATCTCGATTGAGATCGAACTAAAGAAAACCCTGTACCAGAGACCATTGTCTTTGATACAGGGTTTTTCTTATGGATTCAAAGCTCGGCCTCTATCAGATAGCGCTCCAAATCGGCCTGTTGGCGCAAGTGATGACGGGTATGCATCTCGATGAGGTCGTACCACTCCTGTGCGTTCAGCCAGCCAAAGCCGCCATGCCGTGCTTTGACGTCACGGTTCGCTGAGCGGACGAGCGGTTCAAGTCGCTTCAAACGCGCAGACAATTCGTCGAGTCGTCGCTCGAGCGTCTCCCGCTTGTCCGTGTTGTTCGGTGGTTGGTTCATCTCATCAGGTAAACGAATTTTAATCGGAGGGAACCCACCGGCCTGAAACAATCGTTCACCGAATTCGGTCTTTCCGAGCGGTTGCTCTTCGCGTGAAGCGAGACACCGTTCAATCTCGTCTGCATATTCCTCGGCCACCACGATGATATGGTCGTACATCTGCCCGATTGACCAGACGTCTGCTGCTGCCTGGTAGCGCAACTGCCGTTCGGTATAGCCGTCCAAGTCTGCTTTGAACTGGGATAACACTGCGATCGACATATCGTTCCTCCTTTGCCACCGTTCTCATTTCAGTATATCACGGGGAGGATAGGTACTTTCTTATGGGAGCGGGTATTGCTAAAAGGAACAAGTCCATCGTTTGGCGAATGGGGTAAGAGGAAAAATCATGGGGGGATCACTATGTCTCAATGGCTCGACTGGGCCAAACGGCTCCAGGCGCTGGCACAGGCTGGCTTGACGTTTACGAAAGACGAGTTCGATCGAGAACGTTACGTCGAACTTCAACGAATCGCGACCGAGATGTTCGAACGACAGTCAGACCTCGCCTTGGAGGAGGTCACGAAACTGACGCACGTCGATGGATACCCGACACCGAAACTCGACGTACGCGGTGTCGTCTTCCGGGACGATGCGCTCTTGCTCGTCAAAGAGCGGTCGGACGGGCTTTGGACGTTACCAGGTGGTTTTTGTGAGGTCGGGTTCTCCCCGGCCCAAAATATCATTAAGGAGATTGAGGAAGAGGCCGGGTTTGATGTCGTACCGGTACGGCTACTCGCGTTGTTCGATATGCATCATCACGACCATCCACCGCTGTCGCAGCATTACTATAAACTGTTCATCGAATGCGAGCTGATTGGTGGAGTGGCGCAGGTGAGCCATGAGACGAGCGAGGTCGCCTTCTTCACGCGGGGCAACTTACCACCTTTATCCACCGCGCGGAACACACAGGAACAGCTTTATATGTGTTTTGAGGCTAGATGGCAAGAAGATTGGATCACGTTGTTTGATTAAGGGGAGGGGATATCATGAAAGTCACACGGATTGACCACGTCCATCAACTGACATTCTATGCGCCTGTATTACCGATTAACGTCCAGTTGATTGAGCGGGAGCTCGGACTCGTCTTGATTGACACCGCCCTCGCGCGCAATGCGGAAGCGATTTTAGCGTATATCGAGGCACAGGAGCGTCCGCTGCTCGCCATCTTGCTAACGCACGCCCATGGCGATCACGTCGGTGGTGTCGATGCCATCTTGAAGGCGCACCCGCACGCCGAGCTGTACGTCTCACGTCGGGATGCCCGTCTCCTCGAAGGGGACAAGACGACCGACCCGGATGAGCGGCCACTCAAATTAAAAGGATCACTCCCAACCATCCACTCCTTGCCGGATAAATTGCTCGACCCAGGTGAGCGCTTGTTCGGTCTGAGGGTCTATCCGGCAGCGGGTCATACGCCGGGCTCCATCGCTTATTTCGATGAAAAGGAGCGGAACTTGTTTGCTGGTGACGCGTTCCAGACCCGTGGGGGAGTCTCCGTGGCAGGGGATGTGCGCCCGTTGTTCCCGCTCCCGGGCGTCGCGACATGGGACAAACGGGCAGCGGTCGCGCATGCAGAGAAGTTGATCGACCTGGCACCGCGCCACACGTTCGTCGGGCACGGACAGCCCGTCGCTGGGACACACCGGCTCTATTTGGCGCTGAAACGGGCCAAACGCAAGCAAGCACGTCTATTTTCACGATAAACCGGAGGTGCTGATAGATGGAGTTACGCGAGATTCAGACGACAGATTATCAACTGGCCGAGCAGATGCTCGAGATTCAACGGAACGCTTATGCGGTCGAGGCCGAGCTGATCGGATTCGATGAGATTCCAGCGCGTTATGAGACGGTCGAAGTGATTCAAAATCTGCCTGGGACGAGCTATGGCTTATATAACGATGAGCGGTTGATCGGATTCATCACGGTCGAAGCGGCTGAGAACACGGTCGAGGTCACGAAATTATGTATCGATCCGACGTATTTCAGGTCGAGGCTCGCGACGACGTTGCTCGAACACGTGCTCAGCTTGCATGAGGACAAGCTTGTCTATGTGCACACCGGCAAACATAACGGTCCGGCCAAGAAGCTGTATACGAAGCTCGGGTTCGAACCGAGTGCCGAGTTTGAACCGGAACCAGGTGTCACTTTGATTCGATTTACGCGATCTTGAATCCCTTATCTCAAATTTTAGATTCCGTCTCACTTCCTTAAGTATACTAAAGGATTGAGACGGAGTTTTATTTTTACTGATAATATATGTTATGTTAACTAATAGAAAAATAAAGAAAATTGATGTCAGATATGACATCTCTCCTCTCGAAAAAAATCAGAAAATCTTGTACCAATACAACGTCATATCGATGTTCGGATTGCCGGTCTGTTTGAGCGTATCGACACCGCCGAGCGCGAACCCTTCTTTCGCATAAAAGCGACACGCGATCACGTTATCGTTCTGCGCTTCGAGTGACAATCCAAGCAACGATTGCTTTTTTGCCCACGCCTCCGCAACTTCTATCAGCAAATGCCCAAGCCCGCTGTTGCGATAGCTTCCACGGACCGCGATGTTCTCGATATACGCAAAACGGTTCCAGTCTTTCACCATACGGATTTGTCCAATACATGTTGTCTCGTCGAATGCCAAGAATATTTGTTTGTCCTCACTGTTGATGTATTCAGACCAATCCAGCAAATCGTCTGGAAAGCTTGTCACACTGGCTTTCTCATATAACTGTTCCTCATACGTCCAAACCCCGTCAGAAAAGCTCGGAATGATTTTCCCGATGACTGGAAACGGATTATTGGCTTCGTTCACGACGCTGATGGAATACTCATCTAACGCTTTGATCGAGATGTTCGGGGCTTCTTCCATTGCATTATTCTCCCTTCTATATGTAATGACCGCTCCATCCTATAACTACATGATCTCACCAGACTAGCCATAAAGTGGCGGTCATGAAATCAAAGTCGGTGGTTCTGTCGACAACACTTCAATTACATCATGTGATGTCAGGAACACGTAATGCTGAATATTATAAACCGTTTCGTAAATGTTTGTTGATTCTTCAGCTAGCCATTTTAAATAGCTGGAATCGGTCACTTGAAAGAGTGTCCAGTCGCCAAAAAAATCAGGGTCATGATGTTTGTATAAATGTTCTAGCGTTCTAATAAGCGTTCCTTCGTCTGTATGTCGATACGACAGCACTAGTCCGTCAAACAAGAATGTATACGTGTTCTCATGCGTATCCATAAACACGAGTCTTAATCCGTCTTTATCATCAATTAGAGCCTGCAGATATAGTTTGGCCGGTATTTCTGGATTGACGGTCCATCTTTCCCATTTTTCCATTTGCCCCCCGCTCTCCTCATTTTAATATGTTACGAATAAGCCTTTACTATCTATCATACATGAATTATTAAAGTTCACATGGGTCCGAGTCGGCTGATCATCACGATGATATTTTCGCTTAAACCGTATTGTTCAAACCGACATCCATTGATCTGTTTCATCATAATTACTAAACTGTGTCATTCGATTGAATCCTTCATCCATCAACATGTTAGCGCTTTATGGATTTATGTTTCAAAAATAACTTTAATGCTGTTCATCCGCTCTTAGGAGTTGCCTGTAAGCGTATGTCATGCTATTTTTAGACAGATGATAACTTAAGGAGGAACTTGAATGAAACGTATGACAAAAGGTTTGGCAGCATCGCTATTACTGGCTGTCCCGCTCGCGGCGTGTGGTGATTCTAGCACCGATCAGGCCGAAACTTCGCGCTGGGACGAAATCAAAGAAGACGGTACACTCACGGTCGGTACAGCGGGGACACTCTACCCGGCCTCATTCCGTGAAGAAGATAGCGATACATTGACTGGGTTTGACGTCGAGCTCATAAAAGAGGTCGGGAAACGTCTTGACCTTGAGGTCCAATTCAAAGAGATGGCGTTCGACAACATGTTGACGAGCGTCCAAAACGGACAAGTCGACGTCGCAGCGAACGATATCTCGGTCACAGAGGACCGGAAAGAGAAGTTCGCCTTCTCAACACCGTACAAGTACACGTACGGGACGGCCATCGTTCGCAAGAGCGATTTGTCTGGCATCGAGTCAATCGAGGACTTGAAAGGCAAAAAGGCCGCTGGTGAAGCGACAACCGTCTTCATGGACGTGGCACGTCAATACGGGGCGGAGGAAGTCATCTATGACAACGCGACGAACGACCAGTACCTTCGTGACGTCTCGACAGGACGGACCGACGTCATCTTGAACGACTACTATCTTCAGACACTCGCCCTCGCTTTCTTCCCGGACTTCGATATCACGATCCACCCGGATATCGCCTATAACCCACAGGAAGTCGCGTTCTTGATGGACAAAGAGAATTCAGAGCTCCAAGAGAACATCGACCGCGTCCTTGGCGAGATGCTTGAAGACGGAACGGTGAAAGAGTTGTCAGAAACGTTCTATAACGGAGCCGATGTCTCGGTCGAACCGGACGTCGACGCGACGATCGTCGAATTGGACTAAGCCATCATGTTCGAAGGTGTGAAATGGGAAGCAATCTTTGACGTCGACCTGGCTGTGCGCTCGTTCCCTTATCTGCTAGGCGGCTTGCCGAACACGCTTTGGATCTCATTCGTCAGCATGTTCTTCGGCTTGTTGCTCGGTCTCGTGCTCGCCCTTGGGAAACTGTCACCGTCGCGGTTGTTACGGTTCCCGTCGACGTTCTATATCTCGTTCATGCGGGGTGTACCGATTTTGATTATCCTGTTCATCTTATATTCAGGGTTTCCATTCATCGGCATCGAGTTCGCAGCGCTGACGGCGGCAATCATCGGGTTCAGTCTGAACTCGGCGGCCTATATCGCGGAGATTGTCCGGGCTGCGATCCGTGCCGTCGATCCAGGACAAGTCGAGGCGGCCCGCTCGCTCGGGATGAACAAGTGGTTGACGCTGAAAGGGGTCATCTTACCTCAGGCGACGCGGATTGCCCTCCCCCCGCTTTCGAACGTGTTCCTCGATTTGATTAAAGCGAGTTCGCTCGCCGCCATGATCACGGTTCCGGAGATTTTCAATAAGGCGAAAATCGTCGGGGGTCGGGAATTCGATTATATGACCGTCTATTTGGTTGTCGCCTTGATCTATTGGGGCATCTGTACGTTCATGTCGTTCTTCCAGGACTGGCTGGAGCGGCATTTCGAACGCTATTTGGATACACCGAAACGATGACTGACTTGCCTCATACAGGCAGGTCAGTTTTTTTGTCGGGCGGTTATTGCGAAAGTGACATGGTATAGTCCACCTATTCCATATTGCGATTCAAAGGAGAGACGTCGCCTATGTTCTCAAAATTATTAGTCGGATCATCCGTTCTCATCACACTTACGTATATTTTGTTCGACGGGCCAACATGGGTCAGCGTCCTGCAACCTTTCACAAGCATGATTGTCTTGTATTACTTGATTTTCGAGTTCCCGAGCCGTAAGAACGCGAAAACGTCTTCTTCGGATTGACCATGATCGACCTACATATTTAGCAACACCGTTCTTTAGCGTTCCATCTCGGTCCGCGAGTGTGCTATGATTTTTATAAATATTCAGAAAATAGACGGGGGACTTACATTATGGTGCAACAATGGACGACACATTTAAACGATCAAGTGATCGGGCAGTCGAAGGCGATTAAGCTGTCGACGATCGCTCTCCTCTCCGGGGGCCACGTGCTGCTCGAGGACCGGCCTGGTACCGGCAAGACGACGCTTGCACGAAGCCTGGCCACATCGGTCTCGGCCGCGTTCCAACGCGTGCAATGTACACCGGACACGCTACCGAGTGACATTTTAGGGATGGAGCTGTTCAATCCGACGACGGGAACGTTCGAACGCCGGACTGGACCGATTTTCACGTCAATCTTGCTCGTCGATGAGATTAACCGGACGACACCTCGGACACAGTCGGCACTGTTGGAGGCGATGCAGGAGCGACAAGTGACGCTCGGTGAGGTGTCGCTTCGTCTACCGGACCCGTTCTTCGTCATCGCGACGCAAAACCCGTTCGATGGGCAAGGGACGTTCCCGTTGCCACAGGCTCAACTCGACCGCTTCTTGTTCAAACTGTCGCTCGCTCCGTTGTCTCGGGAGTCGGAACGCCGGTTGCTTCGGAACGAGCATTTGAGTGCGGCTCCGTTCACGTTGCAACAGACCGAACTTGCCGAGATGCAGCAAGCCGTCCGTGATGTCTTGTTCCACGAGGCGATGGAGGACTATCTCCTCGATTTCGTCGAGGCGCTCCGTCATCACCGGGATATCGAGGTCGGACCGAGCCCACGGGCGACGCTCGCCTACACGATGGCGGCTCGGGCGCATGCCTATATGGACGGACGGGATTACGTATCACCGGAAGACATCCGCGCGCTCGCCTTGCCGATTCTCGGACACCGCATCGTCTTGACGGTCGAGGCGTCGCTCAAGACGAAGCCGTCTAAATTGATCAAGTCCGTTTTGGAGACCATCCCGGTCCCATCAGAGGTGTGATATGCAACTCGTCAGCCCTCGCTACCTCGAGTCCGGGTATATGTGGCTCTTGTTCGTCGTCGGGGTGTTCACCGCCCTATACGGCAACGTCTTCCTCGCGAGTGTGATTATCGGTTTCAGCCTGTATGCGCTCATCATGCCGGAGTTGTTGTTCCGGCTCGCTGAATACGTACATGTCGAAGTGACCGACGAGCTGAAGCTGTTCCCGAACGATGAAGAGACGTATACAATCAAATTGGTTTCAACGGCGCCTGTCCCGCTCGGTGTCGTCCGTCTGTCAGGATATCTCCATCCTACCGTCGAGTCGGAGGAACACGCCTTCTGGCGCCAAGAGAACTATGTCGGACGCGAGGCGGCCGTCGCCTATACGCTCCCGCTCAAGGCGATTCGACGCGGACCGATCCGCATGGAGGCGATCGGTATGGAGATTCGTGACCCGCTCCGTATGTTCTCGCTCTATAAGGAAGACCCGCTCGACCGCATCGGCTATGTCTTCCCTGAATTCCTGCCTTATCCGATTCCGAAGCGCCCTCCGACGTTACCTGGGGAGGAGATGGTCCGTCATAGCGCCTACCGTGACCCGGAGACGTTCCAGTCAGTGGCGCCGTATCACGGCCAGCCGATGCGGCAACTGTATTGGTCGGCCTATGCGAAGACCGGCGAGCTACTTGCCCGGACCGAGCAACCCGTCCAAGCGAACGAATATGTCGTCGTGCTCGACTTGCTGACGAAAGACGGACGCGCCCTCACCCATCAGATGGAGCGGTTGATTTCGCAGGCGGCGGCGCTATGCCGCGACTTCGAGAAAGAGAACGCGAGCTATGGGCTGATTGTGCCGACATTGACGAAGGAAGGGATCACCTATGACCTCGCACCGGGGAGCGGTGAGACGCATTTCCGCAAGGTCATGACGACGCTCGCTTGTCTATCGGAGCGTGACTTCCCGCTCGCCCGGTCGCTGTTCGAACGGAAAGTCGCCAAATATGGCGGCAGCCAATCGATTCTACGGCTCGGAGGTGACGGCCGATGAAACTACTTTGGTGGGTATTTGCCGCTTTCTATGTCGGTCACGCGTTTCCACTCGTATTTCTCTTGACGCTCCGCTTGCCGCGCAACTGGCAACTCGGTGTCCAGACGGCACTCAGCATCGCCGCCCTTTGGTTTTCTTATGAGATGAGCGTGACGTTGCTCTTGTTCACGTACGTCCATGCCTTTATCCGGACGCTCGACTGGACGGACCGTTACGCGATCGCCAGCGTGCTCTTCCTGATCGTCGATTGGTTGTCTCCGCCGGCGTCGCAGCCGCTCGCGATGATCGTCTTCCCGTTCTTGTTCTTGTTTTGGCAGCGGAGCCTATATTACCGCCGTGACTATAAACGGATGCTGTCGACGCTCGTCGTCGCCCTCGCCGTCGGTCTCGGACTGGCTGTGATCATCCGGACAATCAAAGAGTTATTGTTCGGTAACCTCGTCGCCTGGATTCGCCCCATCTTCGTGTGGATCGGGGGTTGGTTCGATGGGTTCAACTTGGATCCGACCGACCGCGTCAACCGGATTCTCGTGCCGGACAATCCGAACATTGATGCCGAGACGATTTCGAATGAGACGTTGCTCGAATCGGCGACGAATCAATCGCTGTTCTTGATTTTGGCTTTTCTCGTCCTTCTGGTCGGGTTGGTCGCCTTGTTCATCTATTTGCAACGCCGTAAAGAGATTCAAGAGGCTGTGACGGTACCGAAACAGCGCCATCAAGCAGCGGATGCCGGGCGTCGCGTCACACGGGCCCCACGGCACGTCCGCTTGCTCGATGCCGGGCGCCGGCTCGAACAGGCCCATCCTCGCCATCGTGAGGAGACGGTCATGGAATGGTTCGACCGCATCGGATTCAGCGAAGGGAACCGCTTCGCCGTCTGGCTCGAGGCCGCCGAGTACGGGGAGAAAGAAGCCCCGGTACCCATCGTCGAGGCGTTCGAACGACATGTCACCCAGACGCTCAAAAAATAAGAGACCAGTCAGTTCGCCGGGCACTGCCGGACGGTCTTGACTGGTCTTTTTTAAAGGATTGGGCTGAGCAAGCGTGACACGCTCTCTTTGAAACGGATCCATTTCGTTCGTGTCTCATAACGCTCAATCGTTAACCTGTCGGCACATACGAGGTCTCGATTGAATGCATCGATGACAGACTGGGCAACGACTTCGTCATAAACGAGCGCTGAGATCTCGAAATTGAGACGGAAACTGCGCGCGTCGATGTTCGTCGTGCCGATCGAGGCGACCTCGCCATCGATGACGAGCGTCTTCGCATGGAGGAACCCACCTTCATACGTATATACTTCGGCACCGTAGCGGACGAGCTCGGCCGCATTCGTATACGTCGCCCAATAGACAAACATGTGATCCGGCTTGTTCGGAATCATCAGGCGGATTTTCGTCCCAGACATGAGCGCGTTACGGCAGGCGTCAAGGAAGCTAGCGTCAGGGATGAAATATGGGGTCTGGATGTAAATCGTCTCTTTCGCCTCGGTGATCATCTTGACGAGCATATTTTTCAAGTGCTCGGTCGACGAGTTCGGGCCAGATGTGACAATTTGTACCGGTGACCGGGACGTCTCGAGTAGAGAAGTCGGCCAAAGGAAGTCCTCTCTCTCGGCCCGGTGTTTCGTCGGTACGGCACGGTTCCAATCGAGGAGGAAACGCTCGAGCAATTCACGAACCGCCTCCCCTCTCATCCGCAGATTCACATCGCGCCAATAGCCGAACTGACGGTTCGTCCCGAGGTATTCATTCCCGACGTTGAAACCGCCGATATAGCCGATGTCCCCATCGATGATACATAGCTTTCGGTGATTCCGGTTGTTGACGCGGAAGTTGATACCGAGGCGTGACGGGAAGAACGACTTCACCTCGCCGCCGTGCGCGAGGAGCTGTTTGAAATAGGAACGTCGCAATCCCCGTGAGCCGACGGCGTCATAGAGCAGACGTACTTTGACGCCTTCCTTGGCACGGCGCGTGAGTGCCTCGATGAGCGCTTGGCCGAGCGAGTCATTTTGAATGATATAGTACTGGATGTTGATTTCCTGCGTCGCTATCTCGATGTCATGGAATAACGCCTCGAACTTCTGCTCGCCATCATGGATGACCTGAATCGCATTATGATACGTCACGAGCGCATTTGTGGAGGATAAGTTCAAGCGGGCGAGCCTTCGATATTTTGACAAGAGCGGGTCATGGGCGAAAAGTCCTTCATGCGCATCAAGCTCGGTCAATTGGTCGTCGACGTGTTTGGCGTACTCGTGACGACGCTCCTCGTCGACCTGATAAAAGTTGTTCGATTTGATTAACCGTCCGAAGAAGATGTAGATGAAGAAACCGAGCAGTGGGATGAAAAACAGCACGAGCAACCAAGCCCACGTCGAACCGATGTCACGCCGCTCGAAAAAGATGATGGTGACGGCGAACGTGACGTTCAAGACAATCAGCACGATACCGAGAATACTGATGATGATTTCAGTTGGGACCATCTCGACGTCTCCTTTATCCTCTAGTTTACCCGATGATGGGCAAAACGAAATGCTCGTTTACAGATACCGCGTCTACAACACAAAAAAACACCGCGCTTGCGGTGTTTTTGGGGTAAACCGATTAGTTTAAGATTGTGATTTGGACTGATTTACGACCGAAGTTGAGCGCTTGCTCTTGTGTCGGCATCAAGAGGTCAATCTTGTTACCTTTGATGGCGCCACCAGTATCTCCAGCGATTGCTTCGCCGTAGCCTTCGACATAAACTTTAGAGCCGAGTGGGATGACTGAAGGGTCAACCGCGATGACTTTTTGGTTCGGGTTCGAACGAACGTCGATTCCTGTTGCCGTGATTCCTGAGCATCCTGCACAGTATGGCGTGTAAGCCGTTGCTTCCACAGTCATCGTCTTACCTGAAGCCGGAGCTTGGGTTTGCGTTGTCGACGTAGACTGTTTCGTCACTGGTGCAGATGTTGATGCTTTTGGTTTAGCGGCTGGTGCACTGTTTGCAACCGATGCTGCGTTGGCACCTTTTACAGAGAATTGTTGACCAGGGAAAATGAGATCTGATTTAAGACCGTTCCATGTCATCAATTGGTTGACAGATACGCCGTTGTTTGTCGCGATGCGATACAACGTGTCGCCTGCTTTAACTGTATACGTTTTTGAAGCACTTGAAGCTTTAGCTTCTGACTTCGCAAGCTTCAATACTTGATTCGGATAAATCATATTAGAGTTTAAGCCGTTCGCTTGTTTGATGTCATTTACTGATACATTGTTGTTCACGGCGATACGGTAAAGTGTATCTCCAGACTGAACTGTGTGTGTTGATGCTGCCGAAGCTGGAGCAGCGACTCCTAAACTAAGGCCAGCGAGTGCCGTTAGTGTCAATAGTGGTTTTTTCATAAGAATATTCCTCCCTTTTCTAACGCCCCCTTACTGTAACACCTGTATATTTCACTGCCGTTACAGCCTGATATGAGAGTGATATCAGTTCAGTTACAGAAGCTTTCAAAGGGATGAGAGGAATCTGAATTTTTACAATCTAGATACAAATGGCTTTGTTGAGCCATTTTCGTCTATACTAAAGAGAAGAGAAAGGAGGTTTTAGTCTTTGGAACTATTACTGCTATATTACATTGTGACTAATTTCCTAGCGTTTATGTCATTTTACCTCGATAAACGTCGTGCTAAATCTGGGGAATGGCGCATTTCGGAACAAACGTTACTCATTCTCGTTTGGATCGGTGGCGCATTCGGGGCCTATCTCGCGATGCGGTTCTTCCGTCATAAGACATTGAAACCGAAATTCCGCATTGGTGTTCCAATCGCCATCTTAGTGCATGCGGGTGTCACCGGTTGGTTCATCTTTTGACGCCATTATATAGAAGGAACTTGTTCAATCACCACGTAGAAAATCCCGATGAAATGTCTTGATAGACGCTTCGTGGTGAAAAAGAAGTATGTCCATCCGGTGTTAAAACGAAATAAATGTTCAATTATTGAGGTGTTCGGATGAAGGTTGAAGAAAATCTGATTGATATCCAAGAGTGGACTGAAACGACGATTGAGACGACGATCAAAGTGAATCCGCAGTTTCAAATCTGGTTAATCACGAACGGACAACTCGACCTGCTCGTCAATGGGACACGGTCTCGGCTCCGCTCCGGGATGGCGTTGATCTTAGACCGTGGACAAATCGTGAAAGTTGAACCGAAAGGAGAGCCATTTCGTTTGGTCGTGATCTCCGTCGAGCCGTTTGACCTATTCTCTCCGTCGCTTGCGGAGTTTTACGTGACACCGCACGCCGAGACGTCGCGTAGTAAAGTGTTGCATCCCGGTGAACCAGGAGATAAGCCCGTCCTCGACATAATCGACAAAGTGATTCGCAGCCTGAAGAAGAAGTCTTCGTTCGCGTTGCTCGATGCGAGCTTACAGCTCGCAGTCATTTGGCGCTATTGGATTCAACAGCCGCAAAGCAGAACGAAACGTCATGTTCAGGAACGGATGCGTCTCATGCTCGCCTACATACATGACCATGACACGATGAAACTGACGCTCGAAGACATCGCAGCAACGGGTGGTCTGAGCCGGGCGGAATGTTGCCGTTACTTTTCAAAATGGGGGGACACATCGCCGCTCGCCTATGTCCAAGACGTCCGGATGCAGCGGGCCGCGCGCCTGTTGTGTGAGACGGACAGTCCGGTGGCCCAAGTGGCGAACCAGCTCGGCTTTACGAGCGTGAGCCATTTCGTCCAGACGTTTAAGAAAGTACATAACCGAACGCCGCTCGCGTTTCGCAAACAGAAGACATAACAAAAGCCGACACGCCTGTGTCGGCTTTACTCGTTAACGGGCGGTCCAACCGCCGTCCGCTTTCACGACATCACCATTGACGAAACTGGAGTCATCGGAGGCGAGGAACAACGCGACCTTGGCGATTTGCTCCGGTTCACCCATCGGAGCCTCCCCTGCCCCTTGGATGGCCCGCATCCCGAGCTCGCTCGGCGCGGTGATGGTGGCACCGATATTCGTGTTGACCCCGCCCGGTGCGATGGCGTTGGCCCGAATCTTGTTGAACGTCCCGTACGTGGCGGCGATGTTCTTCGTCAGACCGACGAGCGCATGTTTCGATGCGACGTACGCCGCCCCGCCACGTGTCCCGAATAATCCCCCGACCGAGGCGTTATTGATGATGACGCCACCCGAATCTTGCTTGTCCATGACATTGATCGCGGCCCGGGCCAGTTTCATCGGTCCGGTCACGTTGACCGCGATGACACGGTCCCACACCTCGTCGGTCACTTCCCCGACCGTCAAAAAGTTGTCCATGATGCCGGCGTTGTTCACCAAGATGTCGAGCGAACCGAACGTGCTCGTCGCCGTCTCGACCATCTTGTCGATGTCTGCCTGTTTCGTCACGTTCCCGGCCATGCCGATGGCGTCCCCGCCGGACGATTTGATTTCACTCACGACGGCCTCTACCGTGTCCGCATTCATGTCGACAGCCACGACGCGCGCCCCTTCCTCGGCGAACAGTTTGGCGATGGCTCGCCCCATCCCAGATCCCGCACCGGTCACGAGCGCTGTCTTACCTGAAAGTTTCACACTGCATTCCTCCTTGTTTAAGTAGAAGTAGACACAGAAAAACGACAAGTGCCGACTGAACACGTGTCACTACTCTATACCCGGATTTTAGAAGGAATGTGTGTCAATTTGGAAAAATCTTCTTCTGTTCAGAACCGTGGTCACGTAAAATGGGAGGATACAGTTATTGGAATGAGAAAGGTGGGGTTCGATTGAGTCATTATCATGCAGAAGTGATTGGAAGCGGGACACCCGTTTTATTTTTACCGGCTGGAGGATTCACCGGAGAAGAAGGCCGTTCGCTCGCTGAGGAGCTACGCGATGACTTCGAAGTTCATTTGTTAGATTTGCCGAGGGTCGGGCGAATGACAGGCGGCCACTTCGTCTATTGGAACCCAGCGTTCCCGATTGAACAAGTGCGACAGTTTTTACAAACTGAGAAAGCGAGCGGTCTCTAATGAACCGTCAGCAAAAGATGGTTCTCTTTATTGTGTTCATGTTGTTGTTCTCAGCTGGAGTGGCATGGGGAGTCGAGTCAACGAAGCAGCCGCAGTTGCCCGAGGGAGCGGAACCGATTCTCATCTACCCCGTTGATGACCGTGACATGAGTCTTCGCTTTTTCACGTACAGTTACACCGTCGAGGAATGGAGCGACGAGCCGGTTGCGCAAGGCATAGGTCTTGAACTTACTGTCGACAATCAGGTTCGGTCGATTACATCTGAATCGCTGTCCGAGGCAGGTCTCACGTGGTCGACTTTCGGCCAATCATGCGGAGATACGTCAGCATGTTCCCCGTACGATATCCTTTACGGGATGAACCATGGCGAGACGACAAGAGTCGTCGTCGAGTTGAACGGGGAACGGTTCGAACCGGAACTGTTGAAGACGAAGGCCGGGAATGATGTCTGGTTCGTGCTCGTCGACCAAATCGAATCGATTGAATCCATCACCGGCTACAATGCTGCGGGAGACGTATCGTACCGTTTCACCAACTAAAAAAGAGACGGAGGACGATTGTCCCCTCATCTCTTAACGTTCACAGTCGATACCATCATTATCGCGATCTTCGATTCGTTCGCTTTGTACAGCGAACTGTTGGCGTAAGGCTTGTACTTCGTCTTCCCGCTTTTGTTTTTCGTCGTCTTCGTCTTGGCGACACCGCCCTTATACGTCTTATTCAGTTCAGTTTTTGAATTTTTTCGGTGCGGCGTCCACGATGTCTGACGGTGCGACGCTCAGCTTGAACAACGCGATGTCGGCGATGGTCGCACGAAGTAGCTTCTTCATGAGTGTTTTCTCCTTCACCACTAACGATACGAGTCACCATTCTCGTTCATTATAGGAGGGATTAGGATAACTAACCTGATTTATAAAATTTTCAAATGAAAGGACCATCACATTGAACTTATCACCTTTTCATATCGATAATACGAATGAACAGCTCTATCAAGGGGATTTGCTCGTATCTGAATACGAAATGCTCGAACCGCTAAATCTGGAGTCCATCGAACGGTTGGTGTTTGGTCCTGAGTCCATCAAGTGTTTTATCACCCGACACCATTCTTCGCGGCGGATTCACTTAGAAGAACAGTACATCGACCAACTACAGAAAATGTGGGAAAAGACATTCAAACACCACCTCACCTTTGATCATGCGTTTTCTCTTGACGATTTTCCGAACGGATATTGTTGGACCACACGCGTCTCGCAAGGACACGACTGTTGGTATGTCGTCTTCACCGAACATCACTGATCTCGTTGTTAACAAACCAGTAAAGGAAGGTAACATCTATGGACTTACTTATATTGATGCAGGACCGGGCCCTCCCACTACTCTTGCTCGCACTGTTTCTCATTCTGAACGTGGCGTTTGTCATCGGAATTTGGAAACGACGACGCCACTTCTCCAAAGCATTTCTCGTGTTCGCAAGCTCGCTTGCGTTCCTGCTCATGACGTCATCGGTCATCCTCATCATGTTCACGATGTTCATCGGCTACAACCAGTGATTGCCTTCATCCGATGACATCCGTATCGAAATCATCGAGTCACCTCACGATGTTCGAAGTATGATGAGTGCAGAAAGGAGGGAATGTAGATGCTTGAATCATTGAACCGATTGATGGACCACATCGATCAACATTTAACAGAGGACATCACGAGTCAGGACGTCACCCGCATCGTCGGGGTATCCGACTATCATTTCCGGCGCATGTTTTCGTTCATGGCCGGGATGACGCTCAATGAATACATCCGAAACCGTCGGCTGTCAGAAGCAAACAAGGAATTGATTCACGGGAAATCGGTCACGGACGTGGCCTATACGTATGGATACCAATCCGTCGACGGCTTCTCGCGAGCGTTTCGAGACTGGTGCGGCTTTTTACCATCAGAAGTGATCAAGAACAAGATTCAAAAATCATTCCCGAAATTCACTTTCTTCATCGACATCAAAGGAGGAATTTCAATGGAATTCAAACTAGAACATAAACCCTCATTCAACGTCGTCGGCGTGTCCAAACGCGTCCCGATTCAGTTTGAAGGTGTGAATCAGGACATCGTCGAGTTGGCACAGTCCATCACGGAGCAACAACGAAGCGAGATGCATCAGTTGGCGGACCTCTATCCGCATCAAGTGCTCAACGTATCGTACGACTTCGACGAAGGCTATTTGGACGAAAAAGGGTCGCTGACGCATATGATCGGTTTCGCGACGACACAAGCTAATCCGTACGAGGACCTTGAACAAATCACGATCGAATCGAACCTGTGGGCCGTCTTCCCGAATTCCGGTCCGTTCCCGGAGACGCTCCAGGAGACGATGGCCAAGACGTATGCCGAATGGCTGCCGACGTCGGGCTACGAACTCGCCGACTTACCGAGCATCTCGTTCACGAAGCACGACGGACCGTCGGACAACGTCTATAGCGAAGTGTGGGTGGCGGTCAAACCGAAAACGACATAAGCACAGAAAAGCACCTCCAGAAGACAACTGTCTTCCGGAGGTGCTTTCGTTTACTTCGAAGGCTCGTAGGCGAGCGCTTCCCCGTTCGTCTCGATCACATGCTTGTACCAATCGAACGAGTCTTTCTTCATCCGCTCCATCGAGCCGTTGCCTTCATTGTCACGGTCGACGTAAATCATGCCGTACCGTTTCTTCATCTCGCCCGTCGTGAACGAGACGATGTCGATAATGCCCCACGGCGTGTACCCGATCAAGTCGACGCCGTCATAGACGACGGCTTGTTTCAGCTGCTCGATATGCGCCTTCAAGTAATCGATGCGGGCCGCGTCATGAATTTTCCCGTCGACGATCTCATCGACGGCACCGAATCCGTTCTCGACGATGAAGAGCGGGATTTGATAACGGTCATACAACCGGTTGAGCACGTAGCGGAGACCGACCGGGTCAATCGCCCAGCCCCAGTCGCTCGACTTGATATACGGGTTCTCGACACCGTTCGGCAGACCGCCATTGACAATATCGCCGCTGTTGTCGGCGACGACGTCACTCTTCACGGTCGTCGACATATAGTAACTGAAACCGAGATAGTCGACGGTCCCGTTCTTCAAAATCTCCTCATCCCCATCAAGGAACGGGATTGAATACCCTTCACGCTCGAACTCGTTCAAGGCGTAGCTCGGATAGACCCCGCGCACTTGCACGTCCGGGAAGAAGTAACGTTGGCGCATCATCTCTTCGGCCAGCATGACGTCGTCCGGGTTCGACGAGAACGGATAGATTGGCACGTGGGATACCATCGCCCCGATTTCAAAGTCTGGGTTGATCGCTTTTCCTTTCGAGACGGCGAGCGCACTCGCGATCAACTCGTGGTGCCCCGTCTGATACATCACTTCACGAGCGTTCTCCCCATCTTCGACGATGACGCCTGAGTTCGTCCATAAGAAGAGCGGGTTATTGACGTCCATCTTGTTGTTGATCTCGTTGAACGTCATCCAATATTTGACCTTGTCTTTATAGCGGTCGAAACACACCTCGGCGAAGCGGACGAAATGGTCGACGACGGCACGGTTGCGGAACCCGCCGTACTCACGTGCGAGATGAAGCGGCATCTCGAAGTGAGATAGTGTGATGATCGGCTCGATGTCGTGCTTTAACAGCTCGTCGAACAAGTCGTCATAAAATTGGAGTCCTGCCTCGTTCGGTTCCGCATCGTCCCCGTTCGGGAAGATCCGGCTCCAACCGATCGACGTGCGGAGACACTTCAAGCCCATCTCGGCAAAGAGCGCGACGTCCTCTTTATAACGGTGATAGAAGTCGATCGCCTCATGGTTCGGATAAAATTCGTCCGGCTCGACCTTGTCCGTGATGCGACGCGCGACGCCGTGAGCGCCGGCCGTCAACACGTCGACGACGCTCGGCCCTTTGCCGTCGGCGTCCCAGCCGCCTTCAAATTGATGCGCGGCGAGGGCGCCGCCCCATAGAAAGTCTTTTGGTAATGTCTTCATCGTAGTTCCTCCTTATTGATTAACAATCGTGAGCATTGGTGTCGTCGTGTCTGTCTGATTACTTGCTTGGACGAGTACGTCAGCGTATGTCGCGCTGTTCGTCACGATGACAGGTGTGATGCTTGAAATATTATATGCGGCAATCATGTCGCGGTCGAACGTCGTCAACACATCGCCCGCTTTAAAGCTGTCCCCGTCTTTGACGTGTACGGTGAACGGTTTCCCATCGAGCGTCACCGTATCGAGACCGACGTGAATCAACAACTCGATTCCCGTGTTCGAACGGAGACCGATCGCATGTTTCGTCGGTGCGACCATGACGACCGTCCCGTCAAACGGTGCAATGACCTTATTCCCGTCTGGCTCGACGGCATAACCTTTACCCATCGCCCCGGAGGCGAATACATCGTCCGGAACATCGCTCAAGGCGATGACTTTTCCAGAGAGCGGTGAAGCAATCGTCTCTTCCTGGACGAGCGTCGCACTCGCTTCTGCCGTCGCAGGTGTTTCCGTCACTTCTGTCACTTGTTTGGCCGTGTCTTCTCCGAAACCGAAGATTTGAATCAAGACGACCGGAAGGATGATGGCGATCGCTGTCCCGATCAACAGTCCCCAAATCGAGGTCGGCACGTCTTCACTGATTCCGTTCACAAGGGTGAGCGGACCCGGGAGACCGGCGTAAGCGAAGTAATACGGGTTGAAGAAACTGGCCACGATGGCTCCGACGGCCCCCGAGATACATCCAAAGATGAACGGTTTCTTGAAGCGGAGTGTCACCCCGTAAATGGCAGGCTCTGTGATTCCGAATAGTCCAGTAATCCCAGCCGAGACACCGACTTTTTTGATTTCTTGGCTCTTCGCTTTCAAGATGACACCGAGAACGGCGCCGACTTGGGCGATGACGGCAATCGTCTGATATGCCTGGAATGAGTCACGGCCATACAAGTCGAAGTTTGCGAGCACCATCGGCGTCACACCCCAATGGACCCCGAAGATGACGATGACTTGCCAGAGACCACCGATAATTGCGCCAGCGAGCATCGGGGCGTTCTCCGCTAAGAAGTTGTAGCCGTTGGCAATCCCGACCGCACCCATCGTCGTGATTGGTCCGATGACGAGAATCGTGAGTGGCACCATGAGCACCAAACTGAAGAACGGTACGAACAAAGGACGAATGACCTCGTTCATGTGTCGGTTCAAGAACCGCTCGACGTAGGATAAGATCCAGACGAGGAAGAGCGGTGGTAATACCGATGACGTATACGTCGTACCTGACAAGGCGAGACCAAGGAAACTGATCGTCTCCCCTGACGTGATGCGAGCCGCCATCTCGGCCCATGTCGGACTGACCAAGGCCGCACTGGCTGCGACGGAGATGAACGTGTTCGTCTTAAAGTGTTTCGATGCCGTGATGGCGATGAAAATCGGTAAGAACGTGAACGGTGCCCATGAGATGAAGCTGAACACTTCGTACGTCCCCGTCTCGGCGAAACCGTCGAACAACAATGTCGTGATGATGAGTACCCCTTGCAAAATCCCGGCTGCGGCCAAGATATAGATGAACGGTGCGAATACGGCGGACATCGTGGCGATGATGCGGTTGAGGACGGTCCCTTTGTTTCCGTCTTCGACCTCCGTCCCTTCGATCTGTACCAGTTTCGTGAACTCATCGAACACTTCCCCGACATGCTGCCCGATGACGACCTGGAACTGGCCACCCGTCTCGACGACCGTGATGACACCTGGCATCGTCATGACTCGTTCTTTCGCCTGCGGATTCGACCGCTTCAAGACGAGGCGGAGTCGCGTCGCACAGCGCGCCGCATTGATGACGTTGTCTTCCCCTCCGACGGCCTCTAAAATATCCCGAGCCAATTTTGAATAATCCCGAACTTTACTCAACTGAACACCCTCCTTTGATGTAACGCTTACATTTTGTACACTCTTACTATAATTGTACCGGTACAATTAATCAATAGCGATACAATAAATAGTTTGTGAACGTTTCGTAGACATGTGTGTGGTATAATGAAGGCAACATTTTTAAGTAGATGAGGGATGAGCGTGCTTAAATATCAACAAGTGGCAGCAGAGATTGAACAGTACATCAATCAATATGATTTGAAGCAAGGAAATAAACTGCCCGTGCTCGAGCAGTTGATGAGCCAATATGCCGTCAGCAAGAGCACGATCACGAAAGCACTCGAATTGTTGGAGCGGAAAGGGGTCATCTTTCAATTGCGGGGGAGCGGCATCTTCGTCCGGCGCCACAACCGTCCGGGCTATATGAGTCTGTTCTCGACGCAAGGGTTTAAGAGCAACCTCGGTGACCGAGTGTTGACGTCGGACGTGCTCGACGTCTCGGTCACGAAACCGGACGCGACGGTCGCACAGAACCTTGGCATTGACGTGACAGATGACGTCTATCGTGTCGAGCGGGTCCGCTTCGTCGACGGCGAGGTGTTCTGTTACGAGGAGTCGTACTATGTGAAGGCGATCGTCCCGTATTTGAACCGAGAGATCGTCGCCGACTCGATCTTCGATTACGTCCAAGGCGCACTCGGCGTCACCATCGGCTTTTCGGACATGTACATGCAGGTCGGGCGACTGACTGAGACGGAGGCCGGCTATCTAGGTTTACAGACGGATGAACCGACGCTCCGCATCGAGACGATTTTCCATCTTTCGAACGGGAAGCCGTTCAACTATTCACGCATCACGTATCATTACGAACACTCGCAGTTCGTCGTCCAGGCGAACGGACCGTACATGTGAAAACACCGCTCGACGCTATTGCGTGGAGCGGTGTTTTTTATAGGTGTAATTTATTTATCTTTGAGTCAGGTGGTGATATGTACCGACTCCATGCAACCGTCTTATTTATTCGCTCGCCTCCGGTACAAAAGATAACCGAGCGGGAGCCCCGCCAACAACGCGAGGCCAAGCATCCAATAGGATTTCGGCTCTTTCGTCTGAACATCACTAGAACCACTAGTAAGGGCATCCTCCGCGGAACTTTGAGTGTTTGAACGTGTCTCGACCAAGCGTTTCTGATACATCTCGAGCGTGATCGTGTCTCCGCCGATGAACCGTTTCGCATCGGTCGTCAAGGCGGTCAACGTCTTCCCTTCATAGTCAAACCAGGCATTCTCTGACGCCGAATGGACGAGTGAGCCGGATACGTCGCTTAGAGCAGTTGCCAACTCCTGGCCGTATCCGAACGTGGAGAAGGCGAAGAGGCCCGGTTCCTGCTCGTACGTGCCGATGACATTTCTCGGCTCCCCATCTTGTAGGACGGCTGATACGTACTCCTTGCTCGAGACAAACGTACACATTTCGTCCGACGAATAACAGGATTGCGCGGCAATCATCACTTCATGGAGCGAACCGAACGAGATGGCGCGACTTTCCGTCAAATGATAGTTACTCGGGTCGTCACCTTCGATATGGTCGAGGACGATTGACTCAAAATGTTTTTCAGCAAAACGCTCCGCGGATCGTTCAGTCGGCGCGGCAGCTGCTGACGTAGCAACGAGCGTGAAGGCCCCAGCTAGGGCGAATGTTGTGAGGTGGCGCAACATGTTTTCTCCTTTCAACTGATAGACATCTGTTTGAGCAGTGACGCGTCAATCCGAATCACTTCCGCATGCGGATGCTTCTGTCGCTCGATGATTTGATTGAACCGTTTCGAAGCGACGAATCGATCGGATTCATGGACCCACGCCAGACGTACGAGGGCGAGGCGCAACTGCTTGCGACCGTCACTCATTCGCAGGTGGTCGATATGATTCTCAGCATCGAGCCGATTGATGAACAGCTCGACTTTACAATCTTCCTTCACTAAATAGGATACCAGATAAGCGGCCTGTTGAATCAACTCTTCATAGCGCGCATGAAGGCCATTCCCTAGCGGACCGCTCAAGTCAAGCACGAGCGTGAATGTATCGAGGTTTTGGCGTTGATACACTTTCGCCTGAAGTTTTCCTGTCTTGGCTGTCGCGATCCAGTCAATCTGTTTGACCGGCTCTTGCTCATACCGTTTTGTGCTTTGAATCATCAACGGGTCGTTGAGCGGTGAATGTTTGACGAGTCGGTCCCCCATCCGTACCAGGCGTGAGTCAAATCTGTTCTGTCTCGTGATGGATGGGAGTATGATCCAGGATGGAAGCGTATGATCTGTGACGAAGATGGTGCCAAGCCAAAATGGGAGTCTGAACTGAAGTGTACATTCATTGACTTGGACGGGCCCGCGCTGTTTCGCATGAATTGGAAGCGAATAGGTCGATTCCTCACGAAGTTGAATGATATGTACGCGCTGATCTTCGTCAAACGTCAAGCCGTGTCCCGTGACCAGGCGGACCGATGTCGGGATTCCGAGTTCTTGGAGACGTTCTACACCTGTCACCTCCATTCTTAGCGAGACACGATCATTTACGAACAACAACTGCTCTTTCTGGTGGAACGATAAACATGTCCCTTCGACAATTTTCTGCGTCAGCCATTTCCGAATCAGCATCAATCCTAGAATTGCGCCAGACAGATAAGCGAGCGGCCACACATATGGGAACCATATGAACAGAAGTAGGATTCCGGTATAGGCCGGCCATAGCTTGTCGTCTAAAAGTGACGGTGTGCTCACTTCGACTTGTCGCATCTTCACACCTTCTCGACCGGTACATCGACTCGCTCCAAAATATCAGCGAGAACTTCCCGTTTCGTCGATTTCACGTCCCCTTCGAGCGTGAGCGTCAAGCGGTGTGCCAGAACATGCGTCGCGACGGCTTGGACATCTTCCGGGGTCACGAATTGACGGTCTTCGATATAAGCGTAAGCTTGAGACGCCTTGACGAGGGCGAGCGACGCGCGAGGACTGGCTCCGACTTCGACGAGCGGATGAAGTCGTGTCTCTTGGATGAGGGCGAGCAGATAGGTGACGACGTCGTCATGGATACGGACCTCCTCAACTGCTCGCTGCGCTGCTAAAAACGTTTCGGACGACATGAGGGCATGAACGATGTGGCGTGTCTTAGAAATTGTCTGAAGAATCAACTGTCGCTCCTCCCCTGCTTCAGGATATCCGACTTGAAGGGACATCAAGAAACGGTCGAGTTGAGCGTCGGGCAAGGCGAACGTCCCTGCCGATTCGATCGGGTTTTGCGTCGCGATGACGAAGAACGGTTCCGGCAGTTGATACGTGACTCCGCCGATCGAGACTTGCCGCTCTTCCATCGCCTCGAGCAAGGCGGATTGTGTCCGGGGGACGGCTCGGTTCACTTCATCAATCAATAAGATGTTGGTAAAGATCGGTCCTGTCCGATTTTCGAACGTCTGTGTCTGCATGTTGAAGAAGTCAGAACCGATGATATCGGTCGGAAGCAAATCGGCCGTGAATTGGATGCGCGTGAAATCAGCTTCAAAACTCTTGGCAATACTTTTGGCAAGTAACGTTTTCCCGGTACCCGGGACGTCCTCTAACAAGATGTGCCCGTTCGCGAGTAGCGCCGTGCAGCAGAGGCGCGTGATTTCAGGTTTTCCGAGATAGATTTGGTCCAATTGTTCCAATACGCGTTTAATGGTCATAAGGGTGGCTCCTTTTCTAAACGAAGTAAATAGGCATCAAGCTGTTGTTTGAACGCTTCTTCACGTTGTGGCGTGATCTCGACTTTGTCATAACGGGTCTCTAAATAGCTCCGAAGCGAGGCGTCGAGTTGAATGCGGCTCGCCCAGGCGGATAACGTCTCGAACCTCCGTCGACGTTTTTCTTGCGGTAGCGCTTGTTCGAATTGAATCAAATGTTGCCGCAACGGGGAATCTGGTAGCGGATGAGCGGAGCGTTTTGCCTCTTCGAACGTTTCGTCTGTCTCTTGCCTTGAGTGGATCCTCTCGTCTATCGGAACGGCTTCCCTCCCCTTTTTGTGGAAGGGTCTACGCCACATCCATACACCAATCAAAAGAAGGAGGAGGGCGCTGACAATGTAAGGCAACAGGGAAAGGCGATCGGATTCGCTTGTAGATGGTGTACCATATGACGGAGACGAGTTATTCTCATCTTCCCTTGGTGTGCCGCCTTCATCATCTGATGGCCCAACAACCGCTCCTGCTTCAGAAATACCGGGCCCGGGATCTGCGTCACTACCATCTCCACACCAAACATCCGTATCGACGACCTCAATGATCCCAAACAACTTTCGCTTGTCATGACAATCCGTGACCCAACTTGTGATGGGGCTCCCTGAAATGTCCAACCCTTTGAAGTAGGTATAAGCAAGTTGACCTGAAAATGAAATAAGTGCGACAACCAGTAAAGAAATCAAGACTGCTGATACAAACAGAACTTTGGCTTTTCTCATGTAACGACCCGTATGTGAATATGTAGATTCGACTGCATCCCATTCAACGGCCCCTTTCATTCATCGATTCCATTTAACCCTTTTTTTGGAAATGGATTTGAAAGGATTATAGCATACGGATTAATGGAATATTCAGTTTTTTAGCAAAAAAAGTTGCCCGCTTATTGTACACGAGCAACCAGACTTCTCCACTATGCATATAATCTTCATCTTGAATCAGTTCGTGGAACCGATGCACCTCGACGTCCGCTGACAGGTCGAGTCTTTGTAGGAATACGCAATCGTTAGGCAACCGCGTCCACGTCTGCTCTGACGTATCCCGATCCTTAAACGCCTTCAGTCGTGCATCGCTTTCAAACACGAGGAGTTCGGACTGCCAAAGCGTCGGCAAATCGAGTAAGACGACGACCTGGTACCGCTCCTCTTCTCGGTTATGCACGAGACGTGAGGCCCCTTCCATCATCACCTCGATAATCGCACGTTGAATCCGGCTGTTCTCCTGTACAGACGATAAGAACGATTGATCAATCGGGATTTTGTTATGCCAATATCCGTCATGAAACGTCGTCGGGAACGATTGGGTCTGTTCGTTGACATGCAGGCGCAACCGTTTCAGTCTTCGTCTGACACCGCGTACTTTTGCCCGTCTCTTCAAGAGGTTTTCCCCAAGATGGCGTCGACTTGCTGCTGGTGGTGCCGGTCATGTTCGATGAACTCGGTGACGATATAGGCGAGCGTATACGGGACACCGTGATGCGGGCAATGGGTTACCCCGTTCGCCGTCGTGTGCGAAGTCAGCGTCTCTTGACTTAATGACTGAAGCGTTTCTATGAGCGAACTTCGACTTGTTTTGGCTAACTGGAGCACGTTTTCTCCTGAGAGACGCTTCGCTTTTTGGGTCGCTCGCGCGTTAAATGAGTCGAATTCAGGGAAAATCATGGCTTCCCCGGTCTTGACGGCCGGGACGATGACGTTCAACAGATGATTGTCCCAATGGGCGATGTGAAGGACGATTGCTTTGATTGACCATTTGTCGGTTGCAATCGATTTTTCCCACATCGATTCATCCAATCCCGACAATGTGTTTAACCAGTCTATATAGGATGCAAACTCGTCGATGACATCTGAGGTTTTCGTCATAAAAGTATCCTCCTTCGGTTATAAGCTAAGAAAATTGTATCATGTTCCGGCCGCTTAGCACTGAGCTTCGTCAATCAAGGAATGCTTGATTGAGGTGATTGAGCCTCACTTATGCATATAACGGGATAGACCTCTTCATATTGGTTTGAGGAGTCATCCCGTCGATTGAAATTGAACCGTAAGTTACCATCACGCCTTGTGGTGACGGGACCATAAAAAGAGGGAACGCATCCAACCAGTCCGCTGATGTCGGAAACGCATCAGGTGCCCAGTCGAGCTCAAGTTCGTGCCCGGCAAGCGCGTACGAGAATGGCATATGGCGATACACGTCAACTAGCAGTCGTTCGATTTTCTGTGTGAACACGGGTCTCGATGCAGGGTGTGAGACGATATCATTCCACTTTATATCGATGAGAATCCCGACATAGGTGTCCATCTCTTGAAGGGACACGGTCATCGTCATGTCCACGTCTCCAAAATAGTTGCTTCGTAAATGGATAGATCCGTAATGCCCAACCTGAGCAAAGTCGGTACCTGTCGTTGTCGTCCAACTAGTGCCCGCCTTATCCTGACTGTATGTCACGTTTATGATTTCGCCACCGCTACTTAACAGTTCCGCACATACATTTTGAGCAAGTTCAGGTAACGGATAATGGCTCGGATAAGCCATCCCGATGGAAATGAATCCGCCTGCTTGATCCATTCAAACACCTCCTTTGTTTCATCATACAAAAAAAGCGGCACCGTATACACGGCACCGCCCTATCTTATAGCCAGACTGGTAAAGAAAAGAAAACCAAGAACAATACGGTCAAGACACCGACGACCGGACTGAGCGATCGATAGCCCTTCTTGAACAAGACAATCATCGTGTAGGCGATGAATCCGAGCCCGATGCCATCGACGATGGAATACGTGAACGGGATCATGATGATGACGAGAATCGCCGGGAAGGCATGCTCCCAATTGTCGAGCGGGAGATGCTTCACGTTTTGGAACATCATCATACCGATGATAATCAACACCGGCGCGATCGCCGTCACCGGAATGATCGCGAACAGCGGCAGCAACAAGAGCGAGACGACGTAAAGTCCTGACGTCACGAACGATGCGATGCCACCTCGTGCGCCGACCGAGATGCCGGCCGCGACCTCGACCGTCGAGACGGTCGGGCTCGAACCGAACATGGCACCGGCCATCGTCGACAAGCCTTGGGCGACGAGCCCTTTCGGGGCATCCGCATCCTTGCCGATGGCGCGCGTCTGATTCTGGATCAGGCTGATGTTCTCGATCAGCAAGACGAGCGTCAATACGCCGACGGCGACAAGGAAGATCGGTGACGCCGACTCGGCGAACGAGACGTTGCCGAACACGGTGCCGAACGACTCGAAGAACGGCATGAGCGCGAACTCACCGGTCCAGTCGAGCGTTCCCATGACGGCGCTCAAGCCGACCCCGAACGCAATCGTCCATAGGAAACTGCTCGGCCCCATCTTCAAGAAGAGAAGGATGGCGACGAAGAGCGACAGGAACGCGACCTGCACCGGCCGTTCCCCGAGGTCTCCGATATGAAGCAGTGCCCCACCACCGCCCGAGACGATCCCCGCCGCCTCGAGTCCGATCAAGATGAGGAACAGGCCGAGTCCGACCGTCAATCCGTCATGAATAATCGGTGGGAATGCGTTCGCAAGTTTCCTCGCCACCTTCGTCACCGTCAACAGGACGACGAGCGCCCCTGAGACGAACGAGACAGCGAGCGCGCCTTGCCAGCTCAGCCCCATCTGCAGGACGAGCGTGTACGTGAACAACGCGTTGATGCCCATCCCTGGTAACAGGAGCAGCGGCAAGTTGAACAGCCCTGCGATGAACGTTCCGATGATGCTTGTCAAAATCGCTCCGACGAGCGCTCCCTCGAACGGGAGTCCGGCTTGTGTCAAGATTGCCGCGTGAACGGCCGGGATGTATGCTGTCGCCAGAAAGTTCAGCACGCCCCCGTATGTTTCTGTTTTCCATTCTGTTTGTTTTGCCATAGGAATCAATCCTTTATTGGCACCCTCACCCACCCATGTGGTTATACACACGAGGTAAATTATATCCTGTCTGACCTCTGACATGCAAGACAATCTTGGTTCAAATCCATCTTTGGACCCAGTCATGAGACCCATTCGGACGAAAGGTTCATTTTATAAAACAAGAACAAACGTTCCTGTTTTTAGCATCTTTTTTGACAAGAATCTGCTATAATGAAGAGGCAGGTTAACGCAGCAATAGTGGGGTCAGCCGCCAAGTCCACAATGGAGGAAGGCGGTGGTGCGGATGGAACAACTATGGACCTGGGTCGGCGATTATGTAATCGTCCCGATCCTCGCTCCGATCATCGTTCACTTGGTTTTACACCAAACATCCAATCGTGCAACGTCTGAACGCACAAAAAAATGACCCCCTCGGCGCAATGAGATGGGTCACTTTCTGATTCACTAACCATTGTGGCGGCTGGGACCACTCTTAAAGTGGTAGCCTGTAAGCCAGAGGCCGGTGTGTCCAGCACCGGTCTCTTTCTACTTGCATCATACCATACTTGTTCCCATTTTTCAGCAACAGAAACGCGAAAACGGTGAAGTTGACGTGACGAATGATATCGGGACGCCCGACATTATTCCGAGAGCAAGCTTCTTGATTGATTGTTCAACAGTTCGAGGCAGAGCAAAGCGCTTTGCCTTTTTTAGATTTCATTTATGACTCCTTTAAGAATTCTTTAAATCTGCCATCTACACTGAAGACAGTTCAAATTCTTAGGAGGTTTATTCCCATGTATAATCAGAATTATTCAGTTATGTTCACAATCGAATCAGGAGTCGTTCTCATCCCACTCGCCATCCTCGGACTCATCACGTTACTCGTCTGGTCGTTTCGCAAGAAACATGTAAAAGCCGCACAAACTATTTTGCTTCTATCATTCGGGATATACTTATTAGGTGTCCTTCACTTCGTGTTTTTCCCGATTGACGTCAATTTAGGAAAGTATGCGAATCAAGTTCCGTGGTGGAGAACGATTAATTTTATTCCGATTTTGACCATCGATGTGTATTCATTTGTGCTGAATGTCGTGATGTTCCTCCCGTTCGGCTGTTATCTTCCATTTTTGAAACCGTCGATCACAAAAAAAGAAGTACTTAAATTAGGATTTCAGTTTAGTCTGATCCTTGAACTGATTCAATTATTGGTGCGCACGACACTAGGCAGTGGACGAAGCACGGATGTGAATGATTTATTGGCAAATGCGTTCGGGGCGCTCTTAGGGTTCTTACTCGTTCGCTTCGTCGTCCAATACGCCCCGTTCCGACGTTTGTATCAGAATTTCCAACTTTAATTCGCGAGGGAGTTTCAAGCATGACAAAAATCTTGTTAGTGGATGATGATGTCCAAATCGCAGAACTGATTGATGTGTATGTAAAAAATGACGGGTATCACACGACGATGGCAACCGATGGGGAAATGGCGCTTGACTTGTTCAACCAAGAATCGTTTGACTTAATCATTTTAGATTGGATGATGCCTCGGATGGATGGGCTTGAATTTTGTAAGCGGGTGCGCCAGACGAGCCAAATTCCGATCTTAATGGTCAGTGCCAAAGTGGGTGATATGGATAAGATATTGGGATTGACGACGGGAGTCGATGACTACATCATCAAACCGTTCAATCCGCTCGAGTTGATGGCACGTATTAAAGCATTGCTGCGCCGTTCAAACTATAACCGACCAAGCGAGTCCTCAAGTGTACAAGCTGGCCCTTTCCTCATCGATCGAGCCAGCCACACCGTCATGATGCAAGAGCAGACGGTTCGATTGACGGCACGTGAATTTGAGATTTTGTATTTACTAGCGAAACATAAAGGCCGGGTGTATAGCTCTGAAGAGATATTCGAGGCTGTCTGGCAAGAGCATGGCGTCGGGTCGAACCAGACGGTGATGGTTCATATCAGTAACATCCGCGAGAAATTACATGCCGTTGTGCCACATGAGGTCATCATTCATACGGTGTGGGGAGTGGGATATAAAATTGAGACATAATATATGGCGCGTCATAAAGTTCATCCCGATGTGGAAACGTCTGCTGTATGTGGTGATTGCGTTTGGAGTCGCCACCCTGAGCGGTGTTCTGTTACTGCCTGCCGTCTGGTACTTTGAGGAGTCTTCACGATTTGTGGAGAGTCTGATCATCGTATTGTCGTATTTCCGGGAAGGTGTCATCCTCATGTTTTACAGTCTAATGGTCATCGTTTGTCTCGTGTTGATCTATCAATATGAGCGTAAACGGTATTTACAGGTTCACATTGAGCGGATGACTTCACTTGTCGAAGAACTCCATGCCAATCGTGATTTGGTTGAACCATCGGTCCCGCCAGAGCTAGAGCGGTTGATGGCGACCGTTCGCGCCATCTCGGACAGTGCGGCAAAAGCGGAGCAGGAATTGGTTCAAGCTGATCGTTTGAAGCACGAGCTCGTGACGAACGTCGCGCACGACTTACGCTCCCCGCTCACGTCGATCACGGGTTATCTTGACTTGATTCACAGCGACCGTTACCGGGACGAGGTGGAATTGCGTCATTACATCCAAGTCATTCATGAGAATGCGATCCATCTGAAAGGATTGATTAACGATATCTTTGACTATACATTTCTACAAAACGACCGAATCGCGCTGCAAACAAGTGAGATCCGTCTCGATGAATTGCTCAATCAGCTCATCATGCAGTCGACGTTACGTCTCTCGGAAGTTGAAATGGAAGCTCGATTCAGCTCTTCAGCCAAACGACCCATCGTTGAAGGTGATGCGTTGAAGCTCGTCCGTGTGTTTGAAAATATACTCGAGAATGCGATTCGTTACGGTCGTGACGGAACGTATATCGATACGTTCATTGAAGATACGGATGAAGTGGTTCTTATCAACATGACGAATTACGGCGAGGAGGCCATCCCATCACGTGACATCCCATACGTGTTTGAACGATTTTTTAGAGTGGAAAAGTCACGCGCACATTACACTGGCGGATCAGGTCTCGGTCTCGCCATCGCCAAGTCCATCATCGATTTACACGAGGGCGAGATTCACGTGACGAGTCAACCAAGAAAAACGACGTTCACAATCATTCTCCCAAAAGTCTCTTCCAATGCTGTTCATGAACAATCATGGCACGTGTGACCTACACGTGCCATGATTGTTGCATTCACACCAAACAGGGTCAACTTCAAGCTTATGTCGGAGCGAGCCCCTCAAGCCGATTAAAAAAGACGAGCCACTCGCAACACGCGAGGGGGCTCGTCGATCACCTGACCGGGCTATCCGTTAGCCCGGTGTTTTCATATCTTCCTGTACCGTATAGCGGGAGAACCAGTTCAGCATGGCTTCTGCCTCTTGTTTCGGGATGTCCTCGATCATCTCATTCGATAGCAAGCCACCCCGTGTCGAGAACAGGACGTTACATACATCGAAACGGCGTTGGAGTGGCGTCTGTGTCACTTGGACCTGTTCGATCCGCGGCTTGTCCGTCAAGAATGAACTGACGTTGAAGGCCCCTGTCCGCAGCTCGATGAACTGACCGTTGCGAGCGTAGCGCGTCGTCATATAGCTCAATAGGCGACCGCCGATAATGATGGCCCACAGTAGGACGAGCCACCAGGCGTAATCGCGGAAGAAATACAAAACGACACCCGAGACGATGAGTCCGACCCAGCTGATGCGTAGCAGTTTGACCCAGAGCGAACGTTTTGGCAAGCGATGAAGCGTGTCAGACCAGACGAACTGGTCGAAGTGCTCGTTCAACACGGTCATCGCCCGCTCCCGTTTCACGAACGGGAGGATGGTTGACGATTCGTCTTTCAACTCGTCCATCGTCCCGGCCGCGACGAGTTCGACACCGACGATGTTGAACCAGCGCCGAATGAACGTCTCTTTGACCCGGACCGCTTGAATCTTCTCGTATGGGATCTCTTTAGCGGAACGGTTGAGCAGTCCTTTCTCAACGCGGATGCGGTCCCCGCGTCGTTCGAGCCGGAAGTTCCCGTATTTCAAGAAGTTGATGACCATGCCGATGACGACCGACAATATCAGGACCGTCAGGACGAGCAGGCCAATCGCGATAATCGACGCGTGGACGACCCAATCGCCGATTGTATCGAACGTCCCGTCGAGATTGATGAAGTCATCGATGGACGAGATGATTGTCGAGGCGACCGGGAAGATGGCGAACACCGACAATGATGTCAGCGAGGCGATGATGATCTCTCGGGTCGAGAGGGCGTATAACAAACGGCTCGCCGGTTTTTCAATCGCCACCGGTGTAGCTGTCGTGTCCGTCTCTCCTTCTACTGATATGTCGGTCTCGGTCTTGCGGTGACGGACCTGGTCCAGGATGTCCTCGAGCCGCTTCGCCTCGTTCGGGAAGACGCCGGCCAGTTTGAACGAGGCGTCGTCGCTGTTCGCGTTTGTATCGAACGTCAATTCGACGACCCCGAGCAACCGGTACAAGAACGGGCTGTTCGAGTGGACGCTCTGAATCTTATACAGCGGGAGCGACTTCTCTTTCTTGATCCAGTTGCCGTCGATGATATATACCGTCTTCTCATCGAGCGCATACCGGAAGTTGAGCCAGCCGAAGAACTTCTGCAGGACATCGAGCCCGAGGAAGAGCAGGATTCCGACCCGTAAGATGATGCCGAACGTGGACTCCCAATCGTTGTTGACGACGAACAATAACACGAGTGGGATGGCGAACGACTTGATGATCTCTAATACCCGTAACAGTAAGACGCGACTCGGCAGCCGATGCCACGTGAGGGCGGCTTCCGTCATACGACATCCTCCTCCTCGATGCGGGCGTAGACGGCGATCTGTTCACGAAGCGACTTCGCGAACGACTCCTCGATTGCATAAATGTCGTGCGACCCGGCCGCCGTTCCAATCGTGATCGTCTGCAAGCCGTACTTTCGTAGCAGCGGGCCTTGCTGGGCGTGGACGTATTGTACTTTCGTCATCGGGATCAACACATCGTGCGTCGTGATGATGCCGTGATGCAAGCGAATCTCGAGTGGTTTCACATCATACGTGAACCGCTCTTGCTTCCATTTTTGGAAGACGACAATATCAATCACACTATAGATGAGGTCGATGGCGAGTAAGACGTACATCGTATATTGCAACCATGTCGGCCAGTCAAAATAAAGCGCTGCGGCGACGAGGCCCCCTGTGATGACGAGCCCAATGAGATAAAAGATGGCGCTCGACAGTCGGAAGACGGTGCGTGCCTCGATTGGCAATGTGCCGCTGAATGATGTCGGTGTTGTTTCTATGTCTGACATTGGTGTTTCCCCCTAACGATTCGGAGCATGTGTCCGTTCTACCTCTAGTATACGGCGCACTCCCTAAAAAAGTTTCAAATTGAGGTCGGGAAACTGTTCAACTGCAAGCTCATCGATTCAAACCGCGGTCTGTCTTCTGATTCGACTTGCTGGATGAGGCGGTCGAGTGCGGAGACACCTTGCTCTTGTAGCGCAGCGTCTAGATGACCGGTCAGTTTAATCGACGTGAACGCACTCGACATGACGGCGACGTCACAGTCGAAGCCGTATTCATATGTCGCCCAGTCGTCAGGGCTCGATACATCCCGCTCCATCCAGCCTGAAACGATGTCGTACGCACCGACGAGGAAGTCGATGTTCCGGTCTTTTCGGATTGCGTCCTCGAACATCACGAGCACGTCGACACCTTCATCGCTCCCGAATCGACTATATTCATCCGTACAGTCCAAATAATAGTCATCTTGGAAGTGAGCATTGAACCGAGGCTGTGTCGTGAGTCGGTTCGGTCCGACTTCCGGGTCGTCGACATAAATCAAGTCGTCTCAATCGGTATCGGTCTCGACGTACCCTTTCCGGAGTTTCTGACGAATCAGCTTGTCCGCTTCTTTGCAGCAGATACCGTCGGATTCAAAATACTTAATTTGAACTTTACCAATCGTCCCGAGTTTTCCGTAATGGACGGCGAACTCGTCGGAACCGACGCGGATGTTCCAAAACTTCTTGGTGTGTTGTAGGTACGTTTTCATCAAAACCTCCAGAATGATATATGAGTTCAGTCAAGTGCGGGTAGGACAAAGAGACGTTTTCTTGGTTTGAACGTCAGAATTTCCTCATGAGTTTTCCCTTCTTCTTCTACAGAAATTCGTAGCGTGTAGACACTGGTCGGATTCGGTTCAGCACCTAAAAATGCAAATTCATACGAGTTGCTTTGATCCATCTCAATTGGATGGGTCATAATATCCCCCGTCAGTTGGATGTCGTTCTCATAAAAAGATAGATTGACGATGACACCGTCTGACTCCTCCCATTCCACCTGACCCGCCCACGTCTCTTTTAAGGAATGAGAAACCGTATAAACCGCATCAAACTTCCCGTCACTTGAACTCGCAATAAGCTTGGGCGGTAGGGTCAATGAGACAACCATCCAAATTACAAATAAAAGAATAACAAGGCCTATACTTACTTTCTTATTCATCATGCTGATACCTCATACCTCCCTCATTACTGCACGCCTCTCATACATTCAGCGACAACTTCCGGTATTCCTTTTCGCTCCATAAAAAAAGCCAAGCCGCTTCTGCGACTTGGCGATTTGTTAGTCTTCAAAGAACCACTTCTTACGCGGTTCCACTTTCAAGTTGTCCCCGTGCTTCTTCATCTCAGTGATGAGGTAGCGTTCGAGTTCGTTCATTGCCTTGACCCAATCTGTCATCGTCGCGACGAGCGGGACGACGGTAAGGATGAGGTCTTCCTCTTCATCCCGCATCTTCTCAATCATCAACTTCGCGAAATCGAAGTTCTCATGGATGAGGTCTTCTTCCCGGTCGATGATATGCTCGTTCTCGAGTTCATACGCTGAAAATAGACGCTCATGCCGTCTGAGCAAGTGCCGCATATGACGCATCAATTCGTCCTCGAGCTGAGGTGGTAGATGTTCGAGTGTCAGAAAATCGTCATGCAGCTTGTCGAGCACGTGGATAGCGGCACTGTTCGTATCAATCATCTTCGACTTCAAGACGGCCCGGCGATAAATTGGCGTCTTCTTCTCGAGCCAGCGGTTGGCTTTAATCTCTTCTTCAAAGAAGTCGTACGTCGTCTTTGAGGCTCGATGTTTCTTTTTCGTCTCATCGAGTGACTCAAATGACGAGCGTCCTCCCTCTGTTTCCGAGAACAGTCGCGCGATGCGGACGGCCATTTGGGAGACGGTCGCGATCTCGTCCTCAAGCTTCCGCTCATAGCGCGGCGGGAACAAGAGCGCATTGACGACAAGCGCCACGGTGATCCCCATCATGATGAGCAAATAACGTTCACCGGCGAACATCCAGACGGGCATGTCCGACTGGCTCGCCCCTTCCATAATCAGAATCGTCGTCAAGATGACGGTCCGGGTCGTCGACTCGAGGTTCAAAAAGAGAAGGATCGAGATGGCGATGATGATGACGACTCCGATGGCGATTGGGGTCGGGTTCGGCGTCAACATTAATGAGAAGACGGCGAGCAAAGCCCCGATCAAGTTCCCTTTTAGTTCTTCTAATAGCCGGACACCCGTCTGATAAACGGACGGCAATAATGCGAGCGAAGCCGCGAGTGCCGGTACGACAATCTGTTGAAATTGAAATGCCTCGGCGATGAGCAATACCAAGGCGACGGATATCCCGGTCTTGATGGTTCTAGCTCCAAATCTCATGCGGTGTCGACAACGAAGTGTCTTCCTCCCTTATACACGTCTTAACTTTTTGTATCCCACTTACCCTGCCCTGAAACCTCACAACTTCAAGCCGTTGTCTCCTGTTTCGATAGCGCTTCCGTGGTATGATGGCGTTGGATATTTTCTTTAATCTTGATTGGGAGGGGTTTACTTGTCAACCATTGCTTTATTTGGAGGGAGCGGCCGCACGGGGATGCGGTTGCTTGAACGTTTGTTAAAAGACGGCCACGACGTCCGACTGTTGTCACGTCGCGAGGTCGAACCGAGGGATCGTCTCACGGTCATCATTGGTGATGCGACCGATGCGGATGCCATCGCAGAAACGGTGAAATCGGCCGACGTCGTCATGTCGGCGCTCGGTACGGATAAGCAGGACGTCTTGTCCCGCTTCACGCCGTTCATCATCTCAGCGATGCAAGCAGCCGGGGTCACGCGCATCTTGACGGTCGGGACGGCCGGCATCTTGCAGGCACATGATTCTGACAACTATCGTTTCGAGACCCGTGAGTCGAAACGTTCGATGACGACCGCGGCCGAGGATCACGCCCGGGCATATGAACTGCTCGATGCATCAACGCTCGATTATACAATCGTCTGCCCGACCCAATTGATTGAAGACGCGTCCGTCGGGAACATCGTCATCACAGCTGACGTGCTCGGGACACAGAACTCGGGACCAATCTCGCGTGACGATGTAGCAGATCTCGTCATTCAAGCCTGGGAAAACAAATCATATCGTAGACATCGCGTCGGCATCACGACGGAATCATAAGTAGGGGATGGGGATTTATGAACGAACAACGCATGCGCCTCGCGCAATTGACCGACGTATTTGACACACAAACTGAGACCGAGTCGGCTCGTCTCGCCAAGACCGCACTCCGAAAAGTGACACAAAACGAGATTTGGATCGCGGTCTGTGGTCATTTCTCGGCCGGTAAGTCGACACTTCTCAACAATTGGCTCGGGGACGGTGTGTTACCGACGAGTCCGATTCCGACGAGTGCGAATATCGTGACGCTTCGACATGGGGAAATCGGGGCATCCGTCGCCGTCAACGATACAGATTGGATTCGACTCGCGCCGGATGAGCTCGACCGTTTGAGCGACTACTGCAAAATCGAAGAGATTAAAGAAGTCGAGTACGCCCTGCCCCGCTTCCCGTTCGGAAGCGACGTCGTCCTCATGGACACGCCCGGAATCGACTCGACCGATGAACGGCACCGTCAAGCGACGGAACGCTCGCTCTTCCTCGCCGACCATCTGTTCTTCATGATGGACTACAATCACGTCCAATCCGAACAAAACATCAAACTGATGAAACAGTTTAGTGCCGAAGGGCGTCCCTACTCGATCATCATCAACCAAATCGATAAGCACGATGAAGGAGAGCTTCCATTCAGCACGTTCAAACGCTCGCTCGAGACCGCCTTCACCCGTCATGCGATCAATCCGGACGATATGTTCTACATCTCGCTCCGTGAGCTCGATCACCCGGAAAATGAGGTCGAACGCCTCCGGACGTACGTCCAAACCGTCATCGACGCCGCGCGGGAACATGCGGAAGCGCGCGCCGACTTGCTCGTTGACACGTTGCTCGCCCGGTCCACTGGTGCGCACGACGCGCTCCTGAACGAGTTGCCGGTCATCGAGAAGCAGCCGACGGAGATTCAAGCCCGCCTGCAACGTCTCGACAAAAAATCGATATGGCTCACCGCGTTCCGCCGCGAGTTCTTCAAACACCAGACACCGATTGTCGCGAGCGCGCCAATCATGAACTACGAGTTCCGCGAACTATTGCGGGACTATCTCGAGAGTTGTGCACCGGAGTTCAAAGTCGGCCTGTTCTTCTCAAAAGAGAAGACACGACAGGAACACCTCCGTCGTGAAGACATCGCCGTCAAGGAATTCAACCGGTTGATTGATACGAACCTTCGCCCCCACTTGATCAAGTACGCCGAAGACATCGTCCGTGATTTGAAACTGCCCGAGGCGATTTTGTCCCGTCCGGATACGTTACCGACTGCACCGAGCGCGCTCATCAGTGACCAAGTGAAGTCCGGCGCATCGCTCAGCGGTGACACGGTGCTTCAATTCAGCCGCGACATCGAGTCGGCTCTCGCCTCTTGGGTGACGAAAGTGTCCGAACCGTGGGTCACGTCCGTCGAAACGTATCTTGAGGCCGAAGGTAAAGACCGAATCCATGCCATCGAGACCGAGCAAGATGAGTTGTATGACATGCTCGATACGTTGGCGCTACAACGTCAGCTGGCCGAACAGCGAGACGAGCTTATCAATTACACGACACGTGACCTCACCGATTCGCGTATGACGGACCTTGAGACCCGTCACTACGTCACGGCCGACCAATTGCCGCAGAAACAAGTCGAACATCAGCAACAAGAAGTTGCTTCGACCTCGCTTTTGGTGGATGATATCACCGCTTTGTCGTTTGATTTTTCGTATGAATATACGGTATGTGAAATATTGGAGAACCATCCGTTATTCAAGTCACGCGTCAAATCGCTCCGTCATAAATTGGCCCGGGCCGAATCCGAGACGTACACGCTCGCCATCTTCGGGGCGTTCTCGTCCGGCAAATCGTCGACGTTGAACGCGTTGCTCGGTGAGACGGTGCTCCCGACGTCACCGAACCCACTGACGGCGTCGATCACGAAAATCGTGCCGCCGAACGGCCGTGCCAACAAGAGCGCGTTGATCACGTTCAAGACACGTGCCGAACTCGAGGCCGAGCTGAACGGTTACGGGGCGTCACTCGACGCACTCCATCTCGACCACCCGTTCGTAAACGCCGTCAAGAACGCTCCCCTGTCCTATCTCGGTAGCCAGGAGACGGTCGACTATGACACGTTCTGCTCGTTCGTCACGGAGGAAGAGAAGAGCTGTATCGTCAAAGAGATCGAGCTCGCCATCGACTCCCCTTGGGCCGAGCGCGGCATCATCTTCGTCGACACGCCGGGTGCCGACTCGCAGTTCAACCGTCATAGCGAGGTGCAGTTCGGCTATATGCGTGACGCCGATGCTGTTTTATTTGTGACGTACTACAATCACGCTTTCACCGAGGCCGACCGTGAACTCGTCATCCAGCTCGGACGGGTCCAAGGGACAGGTGACCATCACATGTTCTTCCTCGTCAACGCATCAGATTTGGCGGCCGATGAGACGGAACGGCTTGCCGTCACTGATTATGTGTCGAACCAGTTGACGAAGCTCGGTGTCCGTCATCCGACGGTGCTACCGATTTCGAGCCGGAACGCCATCCAAGGCACGGACGCAGGATTCGAACGATTCTCGGCCAAGCTTGAGCAATTCGTCGACCACGATTTGCGTCAGGCGAACGCGGTCCGCATCAAAGATGAGGCACATGCCCTCGTCACCGCGTTCGAGGACGTCGTCCGCGAGGCCGAAGCGGATGCGAGCGTCAAGGCGGCCCGCCGTGACAAGCTCGAACAAGTGCGCACGTCTGACAATTGTCTCAACGTCACGACGCTCGAAGACCCGTTCAAGCGCGAGACGGACGAGTTGCTCGCCCACCTCGAGACCCGCTCGCTCCTCCGGCTGTCGGACTTCGTCAAAGAGACGTTCCATCCGGTCGAGGTCGATGGATCGAAGGCGAGCCTCGAGCGCGCCCTCAGCCGGACACTCGACAAGTATGCGTATGACATCCATCAAGAGTTGCAAGTGTTCCAATATCGGCTCGAGCGCTTCTTGAAACGGGAGACGGAACGCTTGATCGAGCGCGAGACGCTCAAACTGCGTCCGCTCCTGCCGACGTTGTCGTTCGAAGATGACATCGACATCGATTGGCTCCGCGACGCCGTCGACCCAATCACGTTCGAGGCGGCCCCTTTCCGTCCAGTCTTGAAGCACTATAAGAATGCGAACCAGTTCTTCGAAGGCGATGGCCGGACGAAGTTGCGCGACGACTTGAGCGCCCTGTTGAAGACGGCGGTGCGTGAACAGCTTGCGCGCGTCGGAAGTCATCAAGTCGAACGGACGGCGACGCACCTTGCCGCGCTCGAGACGACGCTCAGCCAGGACTGGGACCGTGAAGTGAACGACCTCGTCGCCGGTGAATTGAGCGTGCTCTCGGACGGACAATCGTTCCAAGACATGACACAGCGCCTCGCTGCGCTCAGAAAGGACTGAACGCATGGGTTCTTTGTTGCTCGTCGGCCTGATTCCGGCCGTCATCATGACGGTCGCACTCGGCTTGTTTATTCGCCACCTGTATCTGAATAGAGAGTAGACTTTCAAGGATGGGACCGAGACCGGCCCCATCCTTTTTTCATGTCGTCATGAACGGATTTCAAACCACTCCTTGACGGTCCCATAGCTTTTCGACGTTCACGAGTTCATGTTGATCGAACGTCACTTTATATATGTCCGGCATATCGAGTTCTTTCCAGAACGTATAGCCGTATTTGTCATCGAAGTAGTTCAACATCAATACCATGATATTCCCGTGCGTACCGATTGCGATTCGCTTTCCTTCGTATTGGTCGAGTAGTGCCTGAATCGCACGGACTCCCCGCTTTTGAGCGACAACGTTCGATTCGCCGCCTTCCCATGTAAAAGTAGGATCTTCCCACACTTTCGTCATCGCCAACGTGAAATCTTCCGCCGGTTTTGTCGTCAACATCCGTTCCCGCAAATCGTCCATGAGTAGCACTTCTGTTCCAAGCTGGTTAGCAATCCCTTGGACGGTTTGAATAGCTCGTTTATATGGACTCGAAACGACGAGTTCGATCGCTTCTTTGCTTAATATGTTTGTGATGTGAGGCACGTCACCCGCCCCTCTTTCAGATAAAGGTCTCGTCCACTCATCGGCTGTATATGTAGAGTGTGCATGTCTTACGAAATATAAGGTCGTCATGTCATCGTCTCCCGTTCTTTGGATGTCATCATTCACTATCATTCCACTGAAACTTATTGTAAAATTATCCAGCGCCACTTTAGTATACCCCTTAAATTGTTAAATACTGTTGATTTTGCTTCGAACCATACAGCTTTTCATAGTGTTACATACAACTCGATCGTCAGGTACAAACAGATAGGACAGATGCGTTTGAATAAACAGACGGAAACCAATAAAAACCGCTTGGGAATACCATGCCTATGAATTTTGGCAAAAGCGCGATGGCACGCCAGCAGGCAAGGCAAAAGAAATTTTAAAAGACCCACGAGCCAGCTTGAAAAAGCACCAAGAATTTTTTCATGACGTGGATGGACTGAATGTGGCCAATCTATGCGGGTCGAACGGAAGAAAAGCCGTCCCGCTGTCGTTGATGGGGGCGAACGTCACCATCTTCGATGTATCCGAAGAGAACAGAAGATATGCACTGGAATTAGCTGCCTGTGCCCAGACGAGAATCGACTATGTGTTAGGTGATGTCTATGACCTCGATGTAATCAAATATGAAGGCCGATTCGATCTTTTTTATTTAGAGGGCGGTATCCTACATTACTTTGATGATCTCGAGCGATTATGCGATATCCTTTATTCCATCCTAAAACCGGGGGGAAGCATGATTTTAAGTGATTATCATCCTCTCAAAAGATGCATTGGTCCTGAGTCTACATTTAGGCCCGTCTATTTTGATAACGGATTGCATGAAGAGAGCATCGCGTTTAAATCGTTTTTTGATGAAAACGAACAACAGGACTTCCCTCATGTTTTGCTGACACATCATACGCTGAGCGACATCATGAATTCGGTGATCACCGTCGGCTTTCAAATCCGTCGATTTGACGAACATCGAGGTTGGAACGATGAGAATATCCCGTGGGAGTTCACGATGGTGGCCGCAAAAGGTATAGGTTGAACCTAGAGCGAAGTATTCACATAATGGACGCTTCGCAGTTTGCTACCATTGATTGTTTCACTCACCAGTCAATCCTAATATTTCAACATCCCAATCGCGTAAAAAGGAGAATATGATGAAGCCGATTCTAGTTATATTGCGAGGCAATTCTGGTAGTGGAAAGACGACCATCGCCAAACAGATTCAAAAGAACTTTGGACCTGAAACGATGCTCGTCTCTCAAGACGCAATTCGAAGGGATATCTTACATACACGTGACAAAGACAATAACTCATCGATCGAGCTGATTGAACGGATTGCGTTATATGGAATGGAACGCTGTCCGATTGTAATCCTCGAAGGAATCCTAATCAAAGAACGGTATGGAAAGATGATATTGAACCTGATTGACGCCTTTAATGGAAATGCGCTCGTCTACTATTTTGACTTATCTTTAGAAGAGACTTTCAAACGACATCGAACAAAAGGTGACGACCTCGAGTTTACCGAACAGGATTTAATGAAATGGTATCGTGCTGAGGATTGGTTAGGTGTGAACAATGAATCCATATTGACCTGTGAACTGTCTAAAGAAGAGATTGAAAGAAATATTATTACCGATATTCAGGAAATCTATTTAAAACCATAAGTTTTTTGGTTGAATACATACATCCATTGAATCTGATGATTCGATACGTATTCTGGGAGGACTAAACATGTATCCATTGAAAGGAAAAGTCGCGCTCGTCGCCGGTGCTTCGCGTGGCGCCGGGAGAGGCATTGCCTTGGAACTCGGGAACGCCGGCGCGACCGTTTATGTGACGGGAAGAAGTTCTGGTTCGAAACGAACGGACGGTCGACCGGAGACGATTGAAGATACGGCCTCTGCCGTCACGTCACGTGGAGGGACTGGCATCGCTGTCCCATGCGATCATACAGATGAACAAGAACTTGAACGCCTTTACGCTCGAATCAAATCAGAACATGGTCGAATCGATCTATTAGTGAATAGCATCTTCGGCGGTTCAGAAGATTCGGTGCCTCGGGGACAAGGACGACATTTTTGGGAGAGACCGAACGAGCATTGGGATGCGATGATGGTCGCAGGACCAAAGGCTTATCTCTCAACAATTCGACACGCCGTCCCGCTCCTTCAAGCAAGTGAACAGGCCGTCGTCATCAACATCACTTCGTTCACAGAAAGCGGAGTCGCCAGCAATCTGTATTATGATTTGGCCATGAACACCATCAATCGGATGACTTATGTGATGGCCAAGGAGTTCGAAGCCCTGAACCTGAAGATTTCGGTTGTCGCCTTGAGCCCCGGCTGGATGCGGACGGAACGTGTCCTCGACGCCGGCTTCAAACCAGAGGACGGGACGACAGAGACGACAGCCTACGTCGGTCGTGCCGTCGTCGCGCTCGCGAACGATTTGGACAAAAATCTTTATAGCGGTCAAACCCTCACTGTCGCGGCGCTGTCCGAGCACTATGGCTTCACAGATATCGACGGGTCTCGTCCTTCACCGTTCTGAACAGTAACATACGTAGTCATGGCTTCAAATATTTTTATGATGTCTGTATAGAAGGGAGGAAAAGGAATGAAACACCACATTCATATAGTAGGCGCTTCCGGCTCCGGGACGTCAACACTTGGCGACGCGTTAGCGAACGTGCTGCCGCATACTCATCTCGATACAGATGACTATTTCTGGATCACCAAATTCACCGAACCGAGACCCGTCCCTGAACGACGCGAAATGCTCAAGGAAGAGTTGTTCCACTCTGAACAGTGGATTCTGTCAGGGTCGCTTGTCGGTTGGGGCGACTGCTTCATGCCCTATTTGGATTTGGTTATCTTTTTATGGATTCCGCCCGATGTTCGTTTGGCCAGATTGCAACAACGGGAGTTCAAGCGCTATGGAGCAGCGGCACTAGCTGGCGGCAGTCTATACGAGCAATCGCAAGCGTTTTTGAGATGGGCCGCCCTTTACGACCATGCCGGGACGGAAGTAAGAAGCAAGACGTTGCATGAACAATGGCTTGCTGAACTGGCTTGTCCCATCCTAAGGATCGAAGGCGACCACTCGACAGAGGAACGGATCGCAATGATCATGGATGTGTTAAAACAGGATCAGCATCAATGATATTCCTTCCCGAATCTGATTTTGGTGAAATGAATTTCAGCGCTTGCGGGAGGGAACAACAGATTACATACGAATACCTCGGTCCCATCCAACATGTAACTCGAGACAGCGATATCGTGCATAAAGTAAGGTAGCTGTAATCTAGTTAATTCTTTGATGGGTGCCACCCGGTCGTTCAAAGGAGCAGAGATGTCGACTTTAATACACCCTAAAAATTCGATTTGATGATGATAACTCTCATTTTCTTCTTCGATTTTGATTAACACTTCATCTCCATAGTACCGACACTCACACCCGAGCACACGAGAGTCCCAATAATATATCTTTTCAAATTCCGCTAAAATTTCTTGAACGTTCATTGTTAAATCCTTCCCCTCTATTCAGAATAAGAGCCTCGGGCACATGCTCGAGGCTCTTTGTTATGCGTCAGCCGGATACCGCACGTCGATGCGCTGCCGGATATCAGTCATGACGTCCGCGAGTGTGAGCATATCGGCAAACGAATGGATCTCGGTCTCCCGCTCCCCTGCTTCAATCATGTTCACGAACGTTTGAATCTCGTACGTCATATGGCTCTCCTGTTCTAAGCCGAGTTCGACGGTCGTCCCGTCGCGGCCAACGAATGTCAAGCGGTCGATCGAACCGATATCGTCAATCACGATGCGCCCCGCTTCCCCGATAATCTCGGTCGGTGCGTCCGTGCCATGGATCTTCGAGTGGAGCACGATGATGTCCATCCCGTCATACGACAAGATGGCCGAACCACTTCCGTCGACACCTGACTCGAGCTTGACCGCGTTCGCTTGCACGCCGTCCGGTCGACCGAACAGCTTCAAGGCCGGACCGAGGCAATAGACGCCGAGGTCCATCAGTGAACCGTTCGAGAAGGCTGGATTGAACGTGTTCGGGTTGTCCCCGCGCTTATACAAGTCATAGCGTGACGAGTATTGCGACTTGTTCAAGATGACACGCCGGACCGGTCCGACGCGATGGAGTTCTTGACGCAACACATCGAAGTTCGGCATGAACAGGTTGCGGAGCGCTTCGAGCAAGACGACGTCATGTTCGCGCGCCGTCTCAAGCATCTGTCTGACTTCCTCGACGTTCGAGGCGAACGGTTTCTCACAGAGGACGTGCTTGCCGTGGCGGATGAAGAGCAGGCTCTGCTCGGCGTGGAGCGAGTTCGGGCTCGCGATATATACCGCATCAATCAACTCACTGGACGCCATCTCCTCGAGCGAGGTGAACGTATGTGGAATATCAAATTCTTCAGCGAACGTTTTCGCGCGCTCGTCTGTCCGGGAATAGACGGCGGACACGGATGCGCCTTCGACTTCATGGGTCGCTTCAATGAAAGAACGGGTGATAAAGTTCGTGCCGATGATACCGAATCGAATCATAGGAAAATCCCTCTTTTCTTTAAGTTGTGATGACTTTGATAAGCATGATTTCGTCATGGAGCGGGATACGGTGCTCCCCAATGACGGGAATCGACGGTTTATGTAGCCTGGCCGCATCGACCGCACCCGGGATGATCCGTGCGAAGCGCCAGCCTCGGCGTTGGTAAAATGCGAGCGCTCCCAGATTGTCGTTCGTCGTGATGAGCGACAGCCGTTCGAGCTGATGTTGCTTGGCCACTCTCTCCACTTCATCGAGGAGCGCCGAGCCGATGCCACGCTTCTCCTGGAGGCTGTCGAGCGAGATGATCTCAATCTCGTCTTCCCGAATGACATACGTGACGAGGCCGATGATGACGTTCGTTTCCGACCAGACAAACCCGTCAAGCGTGGCGCAATCATACGTCCCGGTCGAGATCACCATCTCAGGTGTGCCCCAGGCATCGATAAAGAATGCACGGACCGCGTCACGCGTCGAGGAGGTAATCGGTTCAATCATCGCAAATCACTCCGCCTCTCGGGCAAGTGACGGTTTTGATGCACTCGCCTCGGTGTAGATGCGGAACTGTTTAAACTGTTCATCGTAAATCAGGCGAATCGCCCATTTGAACGCCTTCACATATAGGGCATATAGCCAGGATGAAGGGATGAGTGAAATCCGAATCGTCACATCCGTCCCGTCCGTTGTCTCGCTCAACGTATACGTCGCAATCGACACCCCTTGATTCGTCACCGCCTGCACCTCGCATTCGTGAGGACGATTGACATGGGTCAACTCGGATTCGACCCGAATCTCTTTTTTCTCGAACTGTTGGACCGAGATGAACCGTTTTCCCGTCACGAGTGAGGCGTCACCGTCCTCATAAATATTTTCGATCAAATGGTCGTTCCATTTGATGATATGTTCGTCTTCTGCGAGACAAGCGAACGTGTGGTCAATCGGTGCGTCGATTGTCATCGTATATGTAGCCACTTCGAGTTGTTTCACATCAAATCCTCCTTCATCGATCGACATTCTTTTTTTCATTACGTTAGACAAGTTCTTTTTCAAAACAGACATACCGTTCATGCCCTTTCGGTTTCGAATCGAAATGGACGCTTCCACGTTCCACGTAGCCGTGTCGTTTGTAAAAGCTGCAGGCTGCCTCATTCTCTGAGAAGCTGTCGAGCCGGATGCTGGTGTAACCTTCCGCTTTCGCCAACTGTTCCGAGGCATGCAACATGGCTTTTCCGATGCCTTGACCTTGCCGCTCCGGGTGCACCATCAAGGAATGGATGACGAGCGGATGGTCGTGACGCCAGTCGATCGCCTCCCATTCGTGCGACTGCCATTGATCGAGTACAACGACTCCGAGCAACTCCTCACCGTGTTTCATGATATAGACAGAATCGTCTTTGATACATTCCTCAAAATAGGCGCGGTTCGGATACGTGTCGTCCCATTGAAAAATCTGTCGGGTGAGCAAATCGTCTTTACAAGCGAGATACAGTCGTTCGATTGCAGTTAAATCTGATGGTTTGGCTAATGCGATTGTGTTCATTCCAATGCTCCGTTCTTTAGGGTGACTATCTTTTATTGATGATCCGCTCGTATTTTTTATACTCGTCGTGGTCCATGCTTAGACCGAGCAGCTCAGCGATTGTGTCTTGTCGCCACGTGGTCGGATTAAAATACTGCGATCCCGTGTTGAACCAGCGCCCCTTTTGATCGAATCCCCACGTATACTTCACCCGGTCAAGCCCTTGCTGTAGAAGCATCTTTCCTTCTGCTGGATGGGCTCGCAAGCGATGTTCGCCGAGACGCATATATGGTTCGACGGCCCACGGGCATCGTTCAATCGCTCGTTGAACATATGTATAATCGAAATGATCGATGTCTCTCTTCGCCAACGCAATACAAAGCAAGCCGCTCACTTCTTCTGGCCCTTGTTCGATGAGCGACTCTGCTAAGGCGACGTGTTCGTCTGTGATGACAAAGTCATTCCAACCCGTCCAATATAAGGCGAGCGCGAAATAGAACGGGTCATTCGGATGAAACGTATAGGCAGTGAGACCGAAGCTATTCACCCGGGCAAAATCTTCGATGGTATCAATCAACTCATACCCGATGAGCATGTCCCATCGGCTGTTATCGGTCGGGTCCATCATCACATGATCAATCAACATCTGCTCGATGCCTCGGGTTTGTTGAAGGTAATGTTCAAGCTGTTTGAACTGGTTTGCCTCAACGTAGGCGTCGATGGGATCCATCATCGCCTGTTGCTCCACCGAGAGGGTCTCGTTGCCTGAATACAGCTCAAAGATATTCCCTACGTTATAATCATTCAAAGATGTGTTCTCCTCTCCCACGTCGCTTTCCACGATGAGCGCTAGTAATTCTGTCGATATGATTGCGTTTTTAGAAAAAGAATTTATCATATTCGTTGCTATATTTTTTTAAAAAAGATATCACATGCGGTATTTGAAATAAAATTATTCAAAATACTCTAGAATGGTTTCTGGGTCATATTCCAACCCTACCAGCTCGCTCGACCAATCGAGGCCGCACAGCAGCTCATCATCCGACATGTTCGGCAACCAGCGTTCAAGGAATAGCTCGACCGGCAACTCGATCACATGATAGTCGGCCCATTCTTTAACCCGGCACGCGAGCGCAAGCTCTCGTGACGAAAAGAATAACAGGACGTCTGTGTCTTCGACGTGCGATGGTGCGTACGCCCACCCCTCGTCTTGCTCCGCAGATAATCCGAAGACGAGTCCATTCTTCTCGACTCGTTCGCAAAATGTCTCGAGCACGTCGCTTTCCGCCTGCGTCACTTCGACGAACGCCTCAAACGAATGCGCCGCCACCTCGAGGTCATTTATCTCGTGCCACCAGGCGTAAATCGTCTCCCGGTCGTCTTTCAAAAAACCGAGCTCATCACCGGATCCGTTCGTCGCAAGCGTCACGAACCCATGCGGTAACTCCTCTTGTTTCAATTCGTTGGCTCGAATGACGTCATCCCATGTCTTATTGAAAAACCGCTCGTCCTTGATCGGATAAAAGAACCAATCCCCAAGTTCGAACTTGTTCTCATGACCCCATGCGTCACGTAAGCCGTCCGGGAAGCGTGACCCCACTTGTTACTCTACCTGTTCAATCGTTTCGACCGAAATTCCTGAAAGATTCGTATCAAGCCTCATCTCATCGCCTTCTTTCTAACATCAATAACATGAGTATACTGAATTTACAAAAAAGAGGGAATTGATTCCGACAAGTTGATTCAATAATGATCACGATTCTGTTGCGCCAAACGTTTGTAAAACGTAAAAAAGGACCTATAGACAAGGTCCATCGTCACGAGAAATCATTCGGTTGTAAGTTGTAACTTCTTAGTCGATTCAACGACTACCTATATGCGTCATCACTCGTTAACGAGCTGAACGCCGCTCACTTCATAATCACCGATTTGAATGAAGTGGAACCGTTCACCCTCCCCTAACCCTCTAGCAGTTCCCGAAAACTCAGCTACAACGTCAGGGCGTTTGCGTGCACCGAACGGCCACTTGTACAACAACCCGTCTTTTACGAAGTAGCCGACCTGTCCTTGAATCGTCAGCGCCGAACTGTCGTGAAGTCGCTTCGGCGTCTTATACTTGTTGAGTCGACCGGTTAAATCAACATGAATCAAGTCATACCAAATCGACGGACAGAACCATACCCCGGTTTGATTTGCTTGCAACAATTCGCAGTCGACAATGGTCGGCGGACGTACAAAATCTGACTGATAGCGTTGTAACACTTCCCCTGTCCTCGAGAAACAGACGAGTGCCTCGGTGGATATCCCTTCCCCGAACACCCCTTCATCGGCATAGCCGATCCAAATCCCCGTGTCGTTGACGGCGACAGCTCCGATGGCGTTGCCCGCATGGAACGAATGAAGTATCGACCCTCGCCCATCGATAACCCAGGCGTTGCCGGGTGTACCTTCGTGCGTCACATCGACGACGAGAAACGTTTCTGAATCAAGTAGACGGATGAATGGCGAACTCAAATGAAACGGCAGTCGTATCATTCGCTCATTCCAATAGACGACCTGGCCATCCTGATCCACCAGAACAATCACTTCACCACCTGATAAATCGGCATCAATTATGCTAAGCCTATCCATTTTAAATAACGTCTCAACTTGTAGCTCCATCCAGTTTCACCTCCCATATTCACTGCTATCTTGTTGTTCAATCGAACACGATGAATCGTTTATACGTTTACTCAACGAGCTAGACGGTCTTGATACTGCTCGAGCCTTCTGCGGAAGCGGTCAACTTCTTTCGGTGTCACCGAATCTGTCATTCCATAGCGCTCTTCCAAATATGGCTTGAAATCGATGTCCGTCAATTCGATGCGCCGTGCCCACTCTAAAACCGTTTCTGTCGGCAACCATTTCTTCGCCGGCGGTAACGCCTGATTGAACGTGATGAGCGCGTCTCGAATCGTCACACCGGTCCAAGCCGGTTCTTCGACACTCGTCATCGAGCTCGGGACTGAATGACGCGAGAACGTCCGCGTCGTGAACGAAGCTGTTTCGTCAGCTCGCTTGCGGTGCTGAAAACGAATGTTAGCGGCAAAAATCAGTACGCTAAGCAATACACAGGCTAGTATCAACACCCAATAGAAGAGGCCATCGCCTCGTTCGATGACGGTAGTCACAGAATCAATCGTATAATCCAAATAGTCCAGTTTCAGACGAGACTGTTCTTCTTCTTTCGGTATCCTCATCTTTCCTTCGGACGACTCCATCAAATACTCAGATTCTGCCGGTGTCGGTCGCAACTTTAACCCCGAGGTCGGAGGCTCATACCACCATTCCATCAACAAGCTGATGAGACGAAGTCCAATAAAGACCGTTCCTACTGTCAGCACTGCGGTCAAACCAAGCCGAATCATCCAACGCATGTTGTCGCCTCCTCTAGGGATGACTTACATCACATTGTATCATTGGACGTTTCCACTTGGAATAATCATTCAGCACGACTCTAGTCATCGTTTTACAGAAGATGCATCTTAGCGACCTGACTTGTTGGCCGCAGCTTTAGAATCTCGGTCGCTAATTCGTTCGCTTCATCATCCGTCATTAATTTGTCGGGAATCGCATTGAAAAAGAGCAAGTATTCCTTTAGATCTATGCGACTAGAATCAAGCACGACAGCACGTTTCGCATGTTCGTAGGCCCGTTCATAGGCATGAGGATGGTGACAGAACGGTTGGCTCATGAGAAGCGACGCAGCCTCTTCCCAATCCGCAGTCTGCTCAACTTGAATCTGATCGCATACGATTTCGTAGACCGCTAAATCATCCGTATCAAACGCAACTTCAAGAAATGTATCTAACACCACTTCGTGAGCGAGCGGCTTCACTAGACGTTGAACGGTCGCTCGGTCATTTGAGAGGATCGCCTTGTGTAGTTGTTTTTTCAGGCTCATTTGAACGCTTGCCCCTTCCTTGATGATTCATCAACGCTCTTTTTTTCATTCATTTCCGTTTAAAACCTAGCGCGATGGAACGAAGAATCCTCGATTTGTTTCCGCAACTATCACACGCTATAATCATTGGCTCATCACCATAACACGTGGTTGCTATTTTAACGACCAAGCTCGAAGCGTAATCTCAAAAAGAAACGTTCGAGGTTTCGGTAGCCATAACCACGGCGTTTGATAAGCTTGATTTTGTTGTTCGTTCCTTCCATCTTTCCGTTCGATAGACTGGACACGATTGTTCGACGCATCGCTTTCTCTCGGTTCTGGATCGATTTCGCGATCTTCGCCAGAGGCCCGCAAGGATGGGACTGATAACGATCCAACCAATCGGTCAGTCGACGTTTCGCCTGTCCATGGCACGTGGCCTTCAGCACATATCGAATATGTTGAAGTCCTTGATAGAGGTCCCGGGTGAACGGATCTTCCCGAAGGCAAGAATCGGCGACCTCCCGGTCTTCGGGGGACAGCGTCTCCGGACGACAGGCGAGAGCACGGTCAATCACACGGACATGATGGTGACGTTTCACCTCGTTCAAAAAACGACGCCGACGGCGAAGGGCGTCCGTGAAGAACTGGATGAGATGGAAACGATCCAGCACATGTTTCGCATCCGGGAAGACATGTGCGACGGCCTTCGCCATTGTCGGTGCAAAGTCACTGACGACAGAACGGATGTCTCCGGCTATGCCTTGGAGTGCAGCCGTGATGGCCGTGACGTCCCTTCCCGGGACAATGGACAGGAGCCGACCACTCTCCGCATCGAGGGCGATTGTCGCATAGTGATGTCCTTTTCGTGTGGCGAACTCGTCGATGAGGACGTCTGTCGTATGCTTCTCTGTCTCTACTGAGGCGTACCGATAAAACAATCGTTCCACCGTCGTGTAAGGTAATCCGTATTCACGCGCTACATCTGAGATTGTCCTACCGTGGCAACGTTCTGCGATGCCTTTCCGGAACACCTCGGTGGAGGTGCGGACGAGCCCGAGACCGTAGTCATACACGAACGTCAAATCACAAGAGAAGCATCTTTGACGTGGGATATCCAGCTCAATCCAAAGTATACCGACGTTCCATGCGTGACCGTGTCGGAAGCGACGTCGCCTTTTCGAATGCAGGACTGTCTTTCTCTGGCAAAGCGGGCAAGGGATGTCGTGTCGATCCGGGATGACCGGGAAAACGTTCGGTTCTTCGTCTGAAGACATCTGGATCTGAAAAAGGTCTGGAAGTGGAAGAAGTAATTTGATAAACTGTTGGGACAAAGCGAAAACTCCAATCGTGGTTTGTCTAGGCAACAATTACGATACCGGGGTTTTCGCTTTTTTTCTATGTTCAATTCAAAATCTGATGGATGTTATGCGTCAACCACGCCTTATGGTGATGAGCCTCTTCTATACCATTTTTAGCTCTTCTAAAGATAGAATGCTTAACAAGACATGCAGGCATTGGCCATACTAAATTTCAATTTGCCTTGCCACTTGTCGCTCCCTGTTCATTCTAACAAGCATGCCCAAACATTAAAACAATCATTTGAATATATAATTGACAATCTAGCGAAATCTTTGTACACTTGCATTAATCAAACGTTTGTTTGAATGTATAACTATCAGAGGGTATCACTTCACACTAGGATATCCGTAAAGGAGATGAGGGTGCTGTTAACCACGATTTTTACCGCGGTTGCCGCTTATGTGGCGACCAGCATTGATTACGTCATTATTTTGCTGATCCTGTTTTCACAAACGATGAAAAAAGGCCAGTTAAAATCCATTGTCATCGGACAATACCTAGGAACAGCCATCTTGGTGGGCGTCAGCCTGTTGGCTGCGTACAGCCTGACGCTTGTGCCGTCCCACTGGGTGGGCTTGCTAGGGCTCATTCCGATTTACCTGGGCATCCGGGTCTGGAAGCGAGAAGAAGACGAGGACGACGAAGAGAATCTCCTGTCCCGTTTGTCTTCCGGAAACCCCAATCGCTTGTTTGTCACCATTACAGTCATTACCCTGGCGGCTGGCGGCGACAACATTGGCGTCTACATACCCTACTTTTCAACCTTGAATCCAAGTGAAACTGTGGTGATGCTGGTTGTCTTTGCCATCCTGGTCGCCGTCTTGTGTTACCTCAGTTACCGGTTGGCAGCCGTTAAAACGATTTCTGAAACGATAGAAAATTGGGAACGGTGGATTGTGCCGATTGTCTTCATCGGGCTCGGCATCTTGATTATGGCGGAGAATGGGACTTTCCGATTCCTTTGGGGATTGGTGAGTTGAAGTGATTCTTTGCACTCTTTGTTTTATATAGAAGAAAATCACTTACTTGAAAAAACGAATGAGTAAACAGAAGTGAGAAAAAGGAGTGAATGAAAATGGCAAAAGAGATTTGTGATGTGGTCTGTGTAGATGAAGAAAAGGTGGAACGAGTCCAGCAGCAACTGTCTGAACAAAATCCATTGGAAGTGGCGAAGATCTTCAAGGCGTTGTCGGACGATACGCGTATCAAGATCGCCTACGCCTTATCGCTGGAGGACAAACTGTGTGTGTGTGACGTTGCGAATATCATCGGTTCATCTACCGCAACCGCCTCCTACCACCTGCGACTACTGAATAATATGGGGTTGGCGAAATACAGCAAGGAAGGCAAGTTGGTCTACTACTCACTGGATGACGCGCATGTGAAACACTTGGTGCAAGTGGCCTTCATCCATCAGAAGGAGGTTGTTTCCGTTGGTTGAAAAAACGAAGGAAACAGAAGACAAAACGGTCTACCGGGTTGAGGGCTTTTCGTGTGCGAATTGCGCCGGGAAATTCGAGAAGAACGTCAAACAGATTCCCGGTGTCCAGGATGCCAAAGTGAACTTTGGGGCTTCGAAAATTGCGGTCTACGGCGAGGCGACGGTCGAGGAACTGGAAAAAGCCGGCGCTTTCGAGAATTTGAAGGTCGCACCGGAAAAACCGAAACGCCAGGCGGCTCCTGAAGTGACCGTCGAAGACAAAAATGTCTTCCGGGTCGAAGGCTTTACATGCGCGAACTGCGCCGGGAAGTTTGAGAACAACGTCAAGCAGATCCCCGGTGTCCAAGATGCCAAAGTGAACTTCGGGGCTTCAAAAATTTCCGTTTACGGGGCAGCGACCATCGACGAATTGGAGAAAGCCGGTGCGTTTGAAAACTTGAAGGTGGCGCCTGAAATTACAGGACGTCCAGCTATCACGAATACCGGAACCGAAAAAGCGCCAGCTCGAACAGAGAAGAAAGTGCCGTTCTACCAAAAGCACAGCACCTTGCTCTACTCCACCCTCTTGATCGTGTTCGGCTACATTTCCCAGTTCGTCAATGGCGAAGACAACCTGATGACGTCGCTCCTGTTTGTGGCGGCGATTGTCATTGGTGGGTACTCGCTCTTCAAAGTCGGTTTCCAGAATTTAATACGCCTGGATTTCGACATGAAAACCCTCATGACCGTTGCCGTCATCGGGGCGGCTTTTATCGGCGAATGGGCGGAAGCGTCTATCGTGGTCATCCTCTTTGCGATCAGTGAAGCACTGGAACGCTATTCCATGGACCGGGCGAGACAATCCATCCGTTCGTTGATGGACATCGCTCCGAAAGAGGCACTGGTCCGGCGGAATGGCCAAGAACAGTTAATTTCGGTAGACGACATTGTGGTGGGCGACACCATGATTGTCAGACCGGGACAGAAGATTGCGATGGACGGCACGGTGACCAACGGGTATTCGGCGGTCAATCAGGCGGCCATCACCGGGGAATCCGTGCCGGTCGCCAAAACGGTGAACGATGACGTCTTCGCGGGCACGCTGAATGAAGAAGGCTTGCTCGAAGTCAAAGTCACGAAGTTGGTTGAAGACACAACCATTGCGAAAATCATCCACCTGGTTGAGGAAGCACAAGGCGAACGGGCTCCTTCGCAGGCGTTTGTCGATAAATTTGCCAAATATTATACACCGATTATCATGGTCGTTGCTGCGCTTGTAGCCATCGTTCCTCCCATTCTGTTTGATGCCAGCTGGGAAACCTGGGTCTACCAAGGATTGGCTGTGCTAGTCGTAGGATGCCCGTGTGCTTTGGTCATTTCGACTCCGATTTCGATTGTATCTGCTATCGGGAACGCAGCGAAAAAAGGCGTTTTGGTAAAAGGCGGCGTGTATTTGGAAGAAATGGGCGCGCTGAAAGCCATCGCGTTTGACAAGACCGGCACCTTGACCAAAGGGGTTCCGGTTGTCACGGACTTTGAAGTGCTGAACAAGGGAATCAGTGAAAAAGAGCTGCTTTCTATCGTCACAGCACTGGAGTACCGCTCACAGCATCCCCTTGCTTCGGCCATCATGAAAAAAGCGGATGCAGAAAATATTTCTTATTCTTCGGTCTTGGTCGAGGACTTCTCATCCATTACCGGCAAAGGGATTAAAGGGACTGTCGAAGGAATCACATACTACATCGGCAGCCCGATCCTTTTCAACGAGTTGGGCACCGCAAGTGCCGATAAGGACTTGGAACAAAACGTCACAGCTCTTCAAAATCAGGGCAAGACGGCAATGATCATCGGAACGGAACAAAGTATCCTGGCAGTCATTGCCGTGGCAGATGAAGTCCGTGAATCCAGCAAGGACGTCATTCAGAAGCTGCACCAAATGGGCATCAAGAAGACGATCATGCTGACGGGCGACAACAAAGGAACCGGTCAGGCCATCGGCCAGCAGATCGGTGTCACCGAAATCCAGGCCGAACTGATGCCGGAGGATAAATTGAATTTCATCAAACGTTTACGAGCTGAATACGGCAATGTCGCGATGATTGGAGACGGTGTGAACGATGCCCCGGCACTCGCTGCCTCTACTGTCGGAATTGCCATGGGCGGTGCCGGAACCGATACCGCTATGGAGACCGCTGATGTGGTCTTGATGGGCGATGATTTGAGCAAACTGCCGTTCACCGTGAAGTTGAGTCGGAAATCATTGAACATCATCAAAGCGAACATTGCATTTGCGATTGGCATCAAAGTGATCGCGTTGCTGCTGGTCATCCCGGGTTGGCTGACGCTATGGATCGCCATTATGTCCGATATGGGCGCTACCCTTCTAGTCGCGTTAAACAGTTTACGGCTGATGCGAGTGAAAGAATAAAAAGCAAAAGGGGTTTCCGATTATCTGGAAACCCCTTTTTTATGATGAATTATAAAATTAAGTGCAACATCTGAACGTGAACGCATAAAAAAGCCCACAGCGATGGCCTCGTTTAGAATGAAGTTACGACACAAACATTCAGACGGAGGAATCGCTATGAGCTACACCCATCTTACCACAACGGAGCGCGTGAAAATAGAGACCTATCTGGAGCTCGGGATGTCCATCCGGTCCATCGCGAGACGGACCGGGCGACAGCCCTCGACCGTCTCGCGGGAGATCAGACGGAACCCCGGCTACGAGTCAGGACGTGCGCAGAAACGCTACGAGAAGGCGAAAACCCGTTGCGGCGTCAAGACGAAGCTCGACGACACGATGCGCCGGACGATCGTCGAGAAGCTGCGTGCGACCTGGTCACCAGAACAGATCGTCGGCCGCCTCTACGCAGGAAAAATTGCCTTCTCCACCATCTACCGCTGGATCTATGCGGGACGGATCGACGTGCCCGTGACCGTGCTCCGCCAGAAGGGGAAACGTCAAAAGCCGACCGAGACGCGCGGTCGCATCAACGTCGGTCTCCCCATCTCGAAACGACCTCCAGAGGTCAGGGGTCGCCGGACATTCGGGCATTGGGAGCTCGACACCGTCGTCTCCGGACGTGGGAAATCGAAGGCGTGCGTCGCGACGTTCATCGAGCGGAAGAGCCGGTTCTATCTCGCCCTGCCAATCGCGGACCGCACCGCGGCCTCGATGGAGGGGGCGATCCATGCGGTGCACGGTGCCTTCCCGGAAGGCACGTTCGTGACGGCGACGACGGACCGGGGCAAGGAGTTCAGCGGTCACGAGCGCATCCAGGCGTCGCTCGGCGTGCCGATGTATTTCGCCGACCCGTACTCATCGTGGCAACGGGGAAGCAACGAGAACGCCAACGGGCTCCTCCGCGAGTTCTTCCCGAAAGGAACGGACTTCGCGCAGGTCGGTGACGGTGAACTCGCGGATGCGCTGGCCAAGATCAACGGGCGACCGAGAAAGTGCCTGGACTGGAAAACCGCACACGAGGCCTTCACCGAGGAAGTGTTGCGCTTAATTTGACAAACCGTCTTATAAAAAAGAAATGTGTTTAATTTTTATCATAAAATCCGTTTGTGAAAAAACTATGCATTTTTTGATTAAATCTCTTGTCAATTTTTGAAATGAATTTGATATACTTTTTTGTAATATAGTGATGCTATACTCCTTTTAACAAATCGTTCGTCACTGTATCTTTATCTTTAAAGGAGTACAACTAATGAAAAACAAGGTAATACTTATCGCTTCTAGTGTCTTACTCACAACAACTTTTTCGATGCATAGTCCAAAAGTCGAAGCAAGTAGTGCATATAACGTAAAAGTGAAGACAGACGATCTTCGTGTTCGGACTGGTCCTTCTCTCAATCACAAAATTGTCGGCATCACTAACACTGGGCAGACCTTTTCTTATTTAGGAAAAAAAGGAGCTTGGACAAAAGTCCTTTACAAAGGAAACACACGGTATATCTATAGTTCTTACCTAAAAAAATATAAGAGCCACGTTGCCAAAAAAACATCATATAATAACTCTCTTTTTGCTTCTCCTACAGAAGGTCGGCTGACCCAAGGATACGGAAACTCTAATGGTGCTTACGGTTATACATTCCATAATGGCGTTGATCTAGCTGCAGCAAAAGGCACACCCGTCTACGCTTCTGCCAGTGGAAAAGTCATTACATCTAAAAACAGCGGTGCATACGGTAAACACGTTATGATTTCACATAGTCTACAGAATCAAAAATACGTAACCGTTTATGCTCATATGAACAGCCTTTCGGTAAAAAATGGTCAGACAGTCTCTAAAGGTATGAAGATTGGAACAGTTGGGAATACAGGAAACTCGTTCGGAAATCATTTGCACTTTGAGATTCATAAAAACAGTTATAAATACAGCAGTTATTCTGCAGCGAATAGTGTCAACCCAATGAACTATTTGTAACCTAAAAAAAAAGAAAAGATTAGACTGACCTAGCTATATGAGACACTAATAAAAATACCTTGATTAGGCTACCGCCACACCATATTTTATCGGTGTGAGGTAGCCTAATTTTTCTTGGATACGTTCTTCGTTGTAGTAAGTTAAGTAATTATTCACCCGCTCACGCACTTCATAGTCGCTTAACGAGTTGAACTTGACGTACTGGAACACCTCAGACTTCAAGTTCGAATGAAACGATTCGATCACCGCATTATCCCAACAGTTGCCTCTTCGAGACATGCTGCTCGTCAGATACTTCCTCTTTACGAAATCTTGAAAGGCATATGATGTATAGACACTTCCTTGATCTGAATGGATGATAACCCCTTCGGGATTGTTCCGACTCTCCAACGCCATCCTTAACGTATCGATGACGAGGGGCGTCTGTTGATGATCTTATAGCTTATAGGCAACAATCTCATTGTTGAATAGGTCGATGATCGTGGAGAGGTACTTCGTCGTGCCCCCGTATTGGATGTAGGTGATGTCCGTCACCCACTTCTTATTCGGTCTACTGGCAGTGAAGTCTCGCTTGAGAAGGTCAGGGGCGATGACGATACTCTCACCCTGAGACTTCCATTTTCGTTTGGGTTTGATCCGACACTGGAGATGGTGCTTCTTCATGATTCTCTTCATTTCGAGACTCCACTAGGATTACAGAAATATGGCTCCTGGCTTCATCGTGATGTGGTCGACTTCTTCCTTCACTACTGCGAAACCATGTTTACTCGATATAAAGGTAAAGTCCGATATTGGATTCCTTTTAATGAAATCAATGTCATGTCGACAAAACCATGGATGGGGGGAGGAATCCCTTCTTCAACGAAAGAATCACAGTTTATCGGTGCATTCCATCAGATGTTGGCGAATGCCAAAGCCGTGACACTTGCCCATGAGATTGATTCAGAGAACAAAGTGGGGATGATGTATAATGGCCACTTCGCATATCCAAACTCCCCAGACCCAGATGACGTCCAACGAACTGAGGAATTCATGCATAAAATGCAGTACTACTGTGAAGTACTTTGTCGTGGCAAATATCCGAACTACATTAAAAAAGAATTAGAGCGCGAGAATATCTCTTTGCCGTTTGAAGAAGGAGACGCCGATACATTGTATCGTGGTCCTGTTGATTTTATTTCATATAGCTATTACTTAACTCACGTTATCGTCAAGGAGTCGCCTCTCGAATTCTCTGGTTTGAATGGCGTGAAGACAGGCTATAAAAACCAGCATGTGGAGCAAAGCGAATGGGGATGGAGTATCAATCCGAAAGGCTTGCGCTATTCTTTAAATTATCTATATGATCGATATCAGTTGCCACTTATGATTGTTGAAAACGGTCTCGGGGCCGTTGATGAACTCACCTCAGATAAGAAAGTTCATGACGATTATCGTATCGCCTATCTACGGGATCATATTGAAGAGATGAAAAAAGCAGTTTCCATCGACGGGGTGCCTTTACTCGGTTACATGGCATGGGGACCAATCGATTTAATTGCAGCCAGTACAGGAGAAATGAAGAAGCGGTATGGGTTCATCTATGTAGACTTGGACGACGAAGGGAACGGGACCCTAGAACGGATTAAAAAAGATTCGTTCTACTGGTATAAAAAAGTCATAGCTTCAAATGGAGATGATCTGACTTGAATTAAGACGGAGGTATGGAATGATTCGTATCAAAAAAGTATTAAATTCAAGTGTCGTGATTGTCGAGGACAAATCAAAGCTTGAGTACATTTTAATTGGAAAAGGAATTGGTTTCGGGCAGAAAGTCGGAAATGTTGTCGCTCCACCTGAAGCCTCCCAAATGTTCATACCCGCTGACGATGTCCGTATTAAAGAGTTCATAGGACTGGTGACTGAAATTCCTCCTGAATTCGTCGAGATCACTCGAGAAATCGTTGCATATGCTGAGGAAAAGCTGGCTACAAAGCTCAATGCCGGTATCTTTTCAACACTGACAGACCACCTTCACTTTGCGGTAAAACGTTATTATAAAGGTATTACTATCAGCAACCGAGTATTTTGGGAAATTCGAAACTATTATCCACAGGAATTCAAGATTGGAAGTTATGCGGTTAATCTCATGAATGAACGGTTTAAAATCGAACTGCCTATTAAAGAGGCAGCCAATATTGCTTTTCATATTATCAACGCGCAAGGAGAAAGAGAAGAAACACGTGATGGCATGCGCTACGCCAAGATGATTGGGAGTATTGTGAACCTTATTCGATATGCTTACAATATTGAAACCGATGAAGAAGATATTCATTATTCATGATTCATCACACATGTGAAATATTTCGCTGAACGCTTTTATGCTGGAAAAATATTGAATGAAGAATCCGATCAACTATTTGAACAGATTGCGAACATCTACCCAAAGGCCATGAATGGTTCATTCAAAGTACGGGACTACCTTAAACAGTTGCACGGTGTGACAATTCCTAATGAGGAACTAGCTTATCTAGCCGTTCATATTCATCGACTGACAACTAATATGGATTTGAATAAACAATAACTTTCTTAATTACCTGGTTCTTTTTGACGAAGACCAGGTTTTTTCTATACTGAACAAAAAAATATCCATTTTTTATAATCGAGCAGCTATAGGCCGCATGACATATGTGTGTTTTTCACCACTGATTCGATTTCTTTAGATCGGCGTGACGGGCTCCTTTAATAACTTTTTCAGAAAAGATAAAAGGAAAGAACAACTTTGCTCTTTCCTACAATTTCAGTCAAGTGTTAATAATTATTTATACATCGCACGTCTTCATGCTTAGTTTTGGGATGACAGGGCTTCTGCGGTTCGGATTCCACTACAATCCAACGCCCTCGGCTGAATTGAATCCAAAGGACGATCGCCTTAAAGACGATGTCTAGACCGATGGCGATCCACACTCCTGCAATGCCCATCTGCATCTGAATCGCCAATACATATACTGCCCCAGTCCGGATCACCCACATACCGATCGTGGTCAGATACATTGGAAACTTCGTATTGTTCGCTCCTTGGAATCCACCGGTCAATACAAGGACAACTGCTAGGAAAGGCTGGAAGACCGCTGCTATTTTTAATGCGACATCGATGTCTTTGATGACTTGGGGATCGTCGGTGAAAAGTGAACCTGCCCATCCTCCGAAGAAGAATAAGACGACCCCGAATAAGGACATGAAGCCCATCGCCATGAACGTGCTCAATCTGGCATATTCTTTGGCGGTCTCGTGGTCTCCCGCTCCGATGTTGCGACCGACGAGAATGGTTGCTGCTGTCGCGAAACCATATGCCAACATATAAGAGAACACCTCTAGATTCCCTGCAATTTGATGCGCGGCGAAGGTGTTCGTCCCGAGTACCACGATGAATCCGAAATACACGATCTGTCCGGCTCTCATGACCAATCGCTCGATAGCCGCCGGGCTTCCAAGGTTCACGAGCTCCAACTGGTGTTCGAGATCCGGTCTCCAGAAATCTTTCCTGAAGGCGATCACTTCCGTCTTACGAATATAGTTCATCAATAAGAGCGTCCCGACGAGCCGGGCGATGACGGTCGCGAGTGCCGCTCCGACGAGACCAAGTTCGGGGATGATCCAAAAACCGAAAATCAACATATAGTCGAGCACAATATTGACGACATTGATGACGATGCTCACCTTCATCGGTGATTTTGTATCTCCCGCACCTCGTAAGATACTACTGAGCACAAACATCAACGCCATCACGATCGATGGGATCCCGACAATTTTGAAGTAGGTGCTACCAGCTTCTAAAACGTCATTCTCCACCCCCATCAACCGCAGGAGAGGCTCAGCGAAAAATAGCGTCACGACCCCAAAGGTCACCCCGACCACGACAGATAGGACGATGGCCTGCTGCGCGATATGTCTCGCGCGCTCGATTCGTTCTGCGCCTAAGTTATTGGCGACATAAACGTTTACTGCCACACCGATTGCCATAAAGACAGCTAAGTAGATGGCGAGGATGGCATTCGTCACTCCTACCGCTGACACTTCTGCTAGGCCGATTCTTGAGACGAACAGCGTATCGACAAATCCGAGCAACGTTTGGAAAAAATTCTCGGCAACCGCTGGTAACGCGAGTAGAAGGATGAATTTCATCTTGGTTTTTCGATCACCATGAGTGTCCAGCCGCTCACTTTCTATCATCTGAGTCCTCTCCTTCGAAAATTATGCTTACAACGATTACAGGAAAGCGACCCAACGAGGAACCATGGGTCGCTCATGGTCAATCTGAGACACGAATGACGAAAGGATAGGTGTGCACAGTCCCATGGAACTGGAATTCGGCCCAGACCTTGTATAGGCCAGGTTTATGGAAGACCGTCTCAAATTCCGTCGTATCATGAGAAGAAGGATGCACATGGATAAACTGTTCTCCGGCTTCATCCAAGATGACGACATGACCAAGTGCTCCAAGGTATGGCTCCGGGTTACTTTCTTTGGTGTCATAGCTGAAGACAGTCGGGACATGCGCTTTTAAAGAGTCAATCGACAGCTCGACGGTATGACCTTCGATCGTCTTCGTCAGACGCTCATTCACTTTAAGTGACGATTCGATAGAGGAAGAGGACTGATGATCAATCTGTAAGTGAACCGGCTTCACTTGATATGCCAGTCCCTTAGGCTGAATATCCACAAAGAGTTTATACGCCCCTGCCTCAAGTTGGACGGGTTGCTCGAATCGACCCTCACCCTTTTTAAACGGATGGAGGTGTCGGTACTCAGTTAGGTCTTCGTTCACGAGAATCAAATGGAATTCCTTTTCATGGCTGACTTCGAGTTCCGGGGCTTGCTGATGTTGATCCTTTAACTCGATACTGATTTTCCCGAATTCATATTTGGCTTCTACAGACACTTCATTTCCCGTCAAGTTCTTCATATGATGATGTCCATGGTCTTTCACGTTTAACACTCCTTTGAGTAGTCCTTGATCGCACCGTCACTCGACCTCCATTACTTGCAGCAAGAACAACCGATTTTAACGGTCGCCTCCGTTACCTCGTAGCCAGTCTCTTGAATTGCGGTTTCAATCTCAGAAAGTGTGAGTTGGCTTTCATCGAACGTCACGTCCACCTCTCCCGCCGAAAGATTGACCTTCACTGATTCAATACCCGCTAACTTTCCAACGTGTCCTTCAATCTTATTGATACAAGATCCACAAGACATACCCGCTACCTGAAATGTTGATTTTTTCATTATATGTTCCTCCTGATTATTTAATTACCATACATGGGTAGGGTGTAAAAGTATCGATTTTTTTACACCCTCGCCACCTTATGTTCGTGTCCCTCATTGCGCGACACGCTTTCAACAGGTTCTGAGAGTGAGCTATCGTTGCTTATCGTAGCAATGTTAGAATCTCTTCTTTGTTGTTCTCGAAGCCAACAAAGTACTTCACTACTCTTCTTTTTCTGAGCATCCCTTTTTTGTAGAAGACAAACAGTGGTACGATTCGATTCCCTGATATCGCTACCATTTCTTGTTCAAGGTCAAGGTTCACACCCACATCTTTGTTCACATAAGAGACTGAGATTGTTTTTAAGTATTTTTTGGCATCCTGACAATCTGAACACGTCGGACGCGTGTAAAGCTCGAGCTGTAGGGCTGTATCCATCCCACTCCCTCCTTTTATTTGATCATCGAAGGCTTGAATCGTTTTAAACGGAGTGCGTTCACCAGGACCGAGACTGAGCTTAAACTCATGGCCGCTCCGGCAAGTATCGGGTTCAACAAGGGCCCGCCGAGTAGATAAACAATCCCCATCGCAAACGGGATACCCATGACATTATAGGCAAATGCCCAAAACAGGTTCTGTTTGATGTTGCGGATGGTTGACTTGCTCAATTCGACAGCTGTAGGTACATCCATCAAATCGCTTCGCATCAAGACGATGTCTGCAGATTCGATCGCAACGTCAGTACCCGAACCGATCGCGATTCCGATGTCTGCTTGGGCCAAGGCTGGTGCGTCATTGATTCCATCACCGACCATTGCGACCTTCTTCCCTTCGGCCTGTAACTTCTTCACTTCGTTCGCTTTATCTTCAGGTAACACTTCACTCAGTACCCGATCGATCCCGACCTGTCTCGCAATCGCCATGGCCGTACCTTTGTTGTCTCCGGTGATCATGGCTACTTCGATACCCATTCGTTGAAGTTTCTGAATGGCTTTACGACTGTTTTCTTTGACGGTGTCTGCGACAGCGATGATCCCTGCGATTTGTTGGTCAATCGCGATATACATCGGCGTCTTGCCTTGGTGTGCGAGTTTGTCTGAAGCGCCTTCAAGGACATCCAGTGAGATGCCGCGGTCTTTCATCAATTTTCTGTTTCCGGCAAGCAAGACTTTTCCGTCGATCAGTACTTCGATCCCGTGCCCTGGGATGGCTTCAAAACGATCGATATCCATGACACGCATCATTCTGTCCTCTGCCGCTCTTACGATTGCTTCGCCCAATGGATGTTCAGACCCTTTTTCAGCGGAAGCGGTCAAGCGTAACAACTCATCTTCTTGATGTCCATTCACTGTCACGATATCTGTCACTTTCGGTTTTCCTTCAGTGATCGTCCCTGTCTTGTCGAACACGATCGTCTGGACTTTATGGGTCGTCTCCAAGGCGCCGCCACTCTTGATCAACACACCATTCTCAGCACCTTTGCCCGTACCCACCATGATTGCTGTTGGTGTGGCCAAACCTAGTGCACAAGGGCAGGCGATGACCAGTACTGAAATCGTGATCGTCAAGGCGAAGAGGCCGGTCTGACCGCCTAAATACCATGCAATTCCTGAAAGGATCGCGACGACGATGACAATCGGTACAAAGTATCCGGAGATGATATCGGCCAGTTTTGCGATAGGAGCTCGAGAGCCCTGTGCATCCTCGACCAATTTGATGATTTGAGATAGCGCCGTATCCTTACCGACTTTCGTGGCTCGGTATTGGATGATCCCGTTCTTGTTGATGCTGGCACCGATGACTTGAGCACCCACATTTTTTTCAACAGGGATACTTTCACCGGTCAGCATGGATTCGTCTACAGACGTATTACCTGATAGAACCACGCCATCCACCGGAATCTTCTCACCAGGCTTTACGATAATCGTGTCGCCGACGATGACTTCGTCGATTGATACTTCTAACTCTTGTCCGTTGCGGACGACCTTTGCCGTCTTAGGTGCCAGTCCCATCAATTTTTCAATCGCTTCGGATGTTTTACCCATCGACCGGACTTCAAGATATTTACCTAATGTGATCAGCGTGAGAATGACTGCGGCTGTCTCATAGTAGAGGCTATTCACGTATCCCTCATAACCTGAGAGGATAGCCATGGTGGCACCGACGCTATAGAAGAAGGCTGCGCTCGTCCCTAGGGCGACAAGTGAATACATATTCGGATGCCCTCGGAACAATGTCTTAAATCCGACGGAGAAGAATTTCCATCCGAATAACATCACTGGGATGGTCATCATGAGCTGCAAGACAGCGAACAATTCTGGGTTCATCGTTGGATGCAATGCCATCGGTAGGGGTAGGCCGATCATATGCCCCATCGCCACATAGAGTAATGGAATCGTGAAAATCGCCGACCCTACAAATCGGTTCCACATCGATTGAATTTTTTTCAGTTTCTTTTCTTTCTCGGTATCTTGACTATCCGCTGATTCTTGATCTTCTCTTGCCTCATATCCGGCGTTTGCCACCACTCGGATGACATCTGATACAGTCACCAGCTGAGGATCATATCGAATAACTAATTTTTCTGTCGCCAAGTTCACATTCGACTCAGTCACACCCACCATTTTCCTCGTGGCCTTCTCAATCGTCTGCACACACGAGGCACAAGTCATCCCTGTGATGACAAATGATCTTTGCTCGGTCTCGGTTGAGGCCTTGTAGCCAGCCTTCTCGACGGTCGTCTGAATATCCAGCGGCGAGATTTTCGTCTCATCGTAATGAATGCTCAATTTCCCAGTCGCTAGGTTGACGTTGGAGGTCACTACGCCAGGCAATTTTTTTGTTGCTTTTTCAACTGTCTGAACGCAGGACGCACAGGTCATCCCTTCCACGGCAAATGTCTTACTCTCCATATCGTCTTACCTCCATTATTATTGGGCTGATTCGACTTCGTAACCGACCTCGCCCACAACTTCTTTAAATTCATTCACATCTAGTCGTGTTTCATCGTACTTCACTTTTGCAATGCCTTTCTTTAAGTTGACTTTCGCACTTTCAACCCCATTCAGACCTTCAAGTGCTGACTCGACTTTGTTGACACAATGAGCGCATGACATACCTTTAATCGTTAAAATCGTTTTTTTCATCTTGAATCTCCTCCTATTCACTACCTTCATGACATCATTTCAAACTCAATGTCTGGATCCACAGGAATGGTCCTGACATCTGCATTGACCCGGGGTACAGGTGCATGGAATGTCCTCCACCGCTTCACTTTCCTTCATCTCAAGGATTTTTTTGAGATTCTCGATATCCTGTACACTCAGTGTCGCCTGTGTGATCATCGTTCCGATTGTGTTACCGACATCCCTGTCACAGATATGATCGAGTAGATCGTGTAACGTCTCTCTGATGACGTCACCTTCAACGACGTTCGCGGAGTAGATGAATTTCTTCCCCTCGGCCTCGGTTGAGAGCATCCCTTTTTTCACGAGCCTTCCAATGAATGTCTTCGTCGTCGCAGGCTTCCAGCTCATCTTCTTTTCCAATACCTCGATGATTTCTTTACTGGTCACGTGCTTTTGGGCCCAAACGACACGCATGACTTCCCATTCTGAATCCGTGATTTGTTTTTCGACATGTTCAGCCATTTGTCTAACCTCCAATTTTAAGTTTACAATCGTAAACGTTTTATTTGTTTTCAGTTTACAATCGTAAACGTCGACTGTCAACCATTATGTTTTTGGGTTCGCTATTCAGTCTTCATTGGCTATATTCTTGTCTAGAAAACGCATCTGGATATCCTTCAGCAACGCTTTCAAATAGTAGTGCGAGCTGACGGCATCCCGGGCACCAATCGGCGGTGAACTTTAAGACTACAGGCTGCGTAGAGTGATTAACCATTTGCAAATCAGATAATTGAAATTTCGAAAGCATTTTTTCTCCTCTCTTTTCGTTTACATTTGTAATCGATTTGAGTTCACGAATGTAAACGTTATTTGTCAATCTATATATTCGTGTCCATTTTGTATGTTTCTTTAAGCTTATTGTTTCTCTCAAAACACTAATTCGATTCGTACTTAGTTGGGTCGTATTTATTTTGAACTCATACAGCTTTAAATTGTTAACTACTGTCATCTCTTATATGATGTAATAAAACAAAGTAGGAATTGTCTTAAGCGTTTTGTTGCTTAGTCGCTAGGATTAAATAGATGATTCGACTACTAGCTTACTATTGAGACATTCTCATAAGTAAAAAGTGTAGGAAGGTATACATTTCGACGTCGAAATGTATACCTTCCTACACCACAAAGTGCCAGTTTATGAGTGATTTTTTTTATAACAACTTGTATTTAAATGATTTAAATATAGGAACTACATATGCTGTATACAAAATAATAACCAAATGAGGGATTAGAATTGGAATCAAACGAGACCAAGGTGACGTCATTCCGCGTGTCACAAGAAGTGAAAGAACATATTCAGCGTTTAATGGAGCAATGTCAAATATCAACCAACCAATTATTCGAGCAATTAATATCATTGGCCGATAAACAGTCACCGGACCCCTTAGTCGTCAAGGAGAACGAATCACTCGAAGCAGCACTGAATCAAGTGCTTGCCCTGTTCAATGAACGAGCCACTCGACTAGAAACGCAACAAAAAGAACATGAGCGAATCAACGCGCGATATAAAAATACCATTCATGACCTTGAACAAAGCGTAATTGCAGAAGCTGAACGACTCCAAGAGGAGTATGAGCGAAAGGTGTCGTCACATGAAATTGCACTCACTCAATTACAAGATCAAATCAACCAACTAATCGCTGAAAAGAGAATCGTTGAAGACGCATTGGAAACAGAACGTGTGTCTAACAAAGAAGAACTAAAAGAGCAGAAAAAAACAGTTTTTCATCTAGAAGGAGACATGAAAAAGCTAGAAGATGAACGTAGCCAGCTCTATCGGCAAAATCAAAGTCTTATGGACGCTGTCGACGACTTAAAAGCTCGTACACGCCGTCTTGACCAGCTTGAAGAAGAGAACCAGAAACTGCACTTAGAAGTCCAGCTCCTCCGTCGAGAGAAAGAGACATTCGAGAACCGGTTACAGGAACAGGTCGAGCTCGCGGTCCTGCGTGAGCGGAGCACCCAACAAAATAAACAATGATACGAAAAGGGTACTAGGTTGAGTCAACCAGTGACTGAATCTAGTACCCTTATGTTTATTACAAACAAAGTATTTAACGGTTTGAAGAAATCGTCTGATACATGTTCAATGACTTGACCAAAGATGCTTCATTCACACGTAGAATCATAACCTCATGAGAGTATAAAGAATGACTCCGCTTGGTCCAATTAAGATTTCACCTGCAATCCACGCACCTTGAATCGATTACGCTTTTCTTCTAATTTCACTTTCATATCTACCGAGAACGTATTTTCAGGAGTGTTGTAGGCACGCCGTGCTGCCATACTAAGCATTTTTGCCACATCCTCTGCCCGGTCGTCCTGTAAATCATGCAGTGAAGATCGAACATACTGGCGAGCCATTTCTCAGTCACGTAGCGATTCAGGGACCGATACATGACGACTTAATGCCAGGGCCAATTGAGCCGTCTCTAAGCGATAGCTTGTCCCGCCTGCCTGCATACGATTCAGTTCATCCGCTAGCTCGCTTTGCAGAAGTACATGATTACTGTCTGACATCGGTCACCCTCCTCTACTCTTCTTTTGATTTATTATATACCCTTTTCCTGAAAAATTCGACTCAAGTCATGCACGTTACAAAATGGATCGTCCCACGTCATGTTTGCTTTGTATTCCTCTACAAGGTCGAGAAGTTTATCTTTATCGCAAAGTGCCAATAGATTCGTTTTTTCGAGATCCTCTAGATCCTTTTGGCGAGAGGAGAAAATCTTGGTACATGCTAAAAGTTCAATGTCGGGGATATACACATCAATCGCCTCGAACAGCCCTTCAATCTTATGCCGGAATTCATTTTCCTTAAAGTCTTCACGGGGTGGGAACTGAATCACCCCTTCGACAATTTCAATTTCATATTCATGAAGCGCCTCTTTCAATTCAGGTGTCACGACGCCCTCCGTCACGCGAATATCAATATCTCGCGTCGGACGATACTGAACTGCCCCCCGTCAAGTAGACAGGGCAAATAATGAAAACCGAACTAGGCGGCTTGAGACCTGTATTCGACAGGGCTCAAGCCGTTTAGCCGTTTCTGGAAACGGTCATGGTTGTAGAACGATATGTAGGTCTCGATGGCCGATGTGAGTTCGCTATAGGCCTGAAACTCACGCAGGTAGTACATCTCGACTTTCAGGGTACCCCAAAAGCTCTCGATCGGGGCGTTGTCGATGCAACGTCCGACCCGGGACATGCTGTGGGTCAGTCCCGCGTCTTCCACCATGCGTTTGAACCCTCTCGAGGTATATTGGCGCTATGGATCATCGGACGCGCTCCTGTGCGGAGCCCCGTGATGGCTGGCATCATCGTCTGGAAGACGAGAACGTTGTTGTTGGACTTTCCGATGCGATAGGCGACGATCGAGCCGTCGTACAGGTCGATGATTGCGCTCAGGTATGCCTTTTTCCCGGCACCATATTTAAACTCGGTGACGTCGGTGCACCATTTCTCGTCCGGTCGGGACGCGCTGAACTCTCGGTTCATCAGATTCTCGGCCACGTGCTGCGGCGTTGACTTCTTATGCTTCTTCCGCTTCCGGCGGATGACCGATTGGATCCCATGGATATGCATCAAGCGATAGACTCGCTTTTCATTGAACGGGGACAGTCCTTGTTGTCGGCGCAACCGGTTGATCGTCATCGTGATCCGACGGTACCCGTATGTGCCGTTCGCCTGGTCATAGAGTAGACGGATGTCCTCCAGAAGCTTCTCGTTCTCTTCTTGACGCACCGGTATGGTGCGATTCAACCATTTGTAATAGGCCGCACGTGAGATGCCAGCTGGGAAACCTGGGTCTATCAAGGATTGGCGGTTCTAATAGTGGGTTGCCCGTGTGCCTTAGTCACTTCGACGCCGATTTCGATTGTTTCCGCCATCGGTAATGCTGCCAAAAAAGGGGTCTTGATTAAAGGCGGCGTATACCTGGAAGAAATGGGCGCGCTGAAAGCTATTGCATTTGACAAAACCGGTACCCTGACCAAAGGTGTACCTGTCGTCACAGACTTTAAAATCACGAACAAGCAGGTAAACGAGAGAGAACTGCTTTCTATCGTGACGGCATTGGAATATCGTTCTCAGCATCCGTTGGCCTCTGCCATCATGAAAAAAGCGGACGAGGAAAACATACCTTACACCTCTATCAGAGTTGAGGACTTCTCTTCCATCACAGGAAAAGGCATTAAAGGAACGATAGACGGCACCACCTACTTTATCGGAAGCCCGCTTCTCTTTAACGAGCTAGGTGTTGAAAGTATTGATAATAATCTGGACCAAACCGTAACGGCTCTGCAACAGCAAGGTAAGACTTCGATGATTATCGGAACGAAACAAAGCATATTGGCGGTTATCGCCGTAGCCGACGAAGTCCGGGAATCCAGCAAAGAAATCATCCGGAAACTACATGATATGGGTATTAAAAAGACAATTATGCTGACGGGTGACAACAAAGGGACAGGCAAAGCTATCGGCCAGCAAGTTGGCGTCAACGAAATCCAGGCAGAATTGATGCCAGAGGATAAATTAAATGTCATTAAACGCTTGCGAGCTGAGTACGACAATGTCGCGATGGTCGGGGACGGCGTAAATGACGCTCCGGCACTCGCTGCCTCTACTGTTGGAATTGCCATGGGTGGTGCTGGAACGGATACCGCTTTGGAAACAGCAGATGTCGCCCTGATGGGCGACGATTTGAGCAAACTACCGTTTACGATAAAATTGAGCCGAAAATCCCTAAATATTATCAAAGTGAACATCGCGTTCGCTATCAGTATCAAAGCGATTGCATTACTCTTGGTCATCCCGGGCTGGCTCACCCTATGGATAGCTATTATGTCCGATATGGGGGCAACTCTTCTGGTAGCACTGAACAGTTTAAGACTGATGAATGTCAAAGAATAAAAAAACAAAAATATTCATTTTTATATCCTCGAATTTGTACTGGGTATGATAAAAATAAATGATCTCTGTTTTTTAAGACGGCTTTAAGATGACTTCGGTATTGTTCCCGAGTCATCTTTTTAGGTTTCATTATCAGCTTTTTTATCATCAGACAGTTTTAATCGAGGCCGAACCTTATTCATTGACCGGAATATTCTCCGAAGTATGGAAAGAAAATCCGGTCGATAGGTCTACTAAACTATGACAATTAAATCTAAATATTTGAACGTTCGTTTTGGAATCATTCATTCATTCGAATACATCCTATTTTAAGAGACGAAATTTCGATAGTGTTCAAAAAAAAAACGAATGAGGGGGTTTCTAAATATACCCTCATTCGATATTCAGTTTCCTTGCACGTAGAAAAGTATTTATTGGTATCAGACGGTATGAAGTATAGAATTTTTACTCATATGTCGAACCTCAGTGTGGATTTGGTGCAAGGATGACTTATTTCTTTAGTTGTGTTTTTTTGATTCTAACTCTATTGTAGAATGTTTAATATCTAGTTTTGAAGTCACTTCTTTGACTTTTTGTTTAACAATAGTTGAATCCTTTAGATTCATCTCTTCTACTATTAAGTGTAAATTCATGGCGTTATCTTCGCCATCAATTGACCAGACATATAGGTTTTGAACAGAAATCACTTCTTCAATACCTTCAATCTTTTGCTTCACCTCATCGATGTCAATACCATCAGGGACAGCACCTAAAAGTATTTTCATTGTTTTAACTAAATTACGAAACACATTCACTAATATAAACAACGCAATAGCAATTGATAGGATGGGGTCAAGTATATGTATATCCTTGAAGAGTAAAACTATCCCTACTACAAGAACGGCAATCCAACCTAAAACATCTTCTAAAAGGTGCCAAGATAGTACTCCCTCATTTACTGATTTTCCTTTGTGTAGACGGAATGCCGCAAAACCATTTAAAAGCACACCAAAAATTGCAAACCAAATCATTCCTTGTGCATTAGAATGCTCCGGTTCAAACAGTAGAGGAATTGCTTGAGTAAAAATATATACAGATCCAATTATTAATATTGTCGCATTTATTAATGCTCCTAAAAGGGAAAAACGATTATATCCAAAAGTGAAGTTATGATCGGGTTTTTTGTTCGAAAATTTTTGTAAGAACCAGGACAGGCCCAATGCAAGAGCATCACCTAAATCGTGAATGGCGTCCGACATGATTGCAACACTATTAATCAAAAATCCCCCGATAAATTCACCAATCGAGAAAACAAGATTAATTATAAATGCTAGTTTGATATTTTTTGATGCCTTATCAGTACTCGCCATTGTTCGATCTCTCCTCACTTGGTAGTCCATCCTTAAAAAGGTTAGTTGTTAGAATAATACTGGTCTCTAGCGTTCTGCAATATAATAAATTTCTTTGCCTATTGATTGTAAACAACGCATACTTGAGAACTTAAGCGCAGTTCTTAATATTTTAATAAACAATCGAAGGACGTAATTTTTGAAAGCGAAATTAAATACATGTATCTAATTTGTTAGAACCATTTAGGCACTAATTTTATATATAAGACTTCTCCGAACAATTCGGTAACGGTCTGTAAAATGATCACTACAGCTACTTGTGTTGATAGGGGCTCTGGTAATATAGATGCTAATGGAAGAACTACAAGTGAATTCCTTGTTCCCATACTAAATGTAATTGCTCTTCTTGAAGCAATATCTAGTTTGAACAACTTACCAAGGGACTTTGACACCCATGGTATGATAAGTAGAAATAAAATATAAACTGGTATTACATCTATTAATGTCCCGAGGTCACTATACACTTCCCTAATTTGAGAGGCAACTACCACAAAAAGTACAAAAGACATAAATGGAACGGGAATCCATGGCGGCATTTTCATGATACGATTACCTAAAGAACTCTTTTTAGAACACAATTGTGTCATTATCGCTAATAGAAGCGGTATAAAAATCAAAAATAGAAATGCATCTAGAAATGGACCCATCCTAACGATACTAATAGCCTTTTCTCCTAATAATACGAATAAATATATGGGTAAGAGTATCGTCTGTAAAATTAAAAGAATCGGTGTTACTTTTAACAATATTGATTCGTTTCCCTTTCCCATCTTTGTAAAAACAATCACATAGTCGATGCACGGTGTTAACAACACCAAATACACCCCCAGCATTAGTGATGAATCTTGAAGAAATATGATAACCAAAACCTAAACTATTAAAGGAACGGCAACAAAATTTCCTAATAAAAGAGCTACCACAAACCTCATGTTTGTAGCAGATCCATTCGATTTCAGAAACGGAATTTGAACGAACATCCCATACATCAAAACTCCTAAAAGGGGAGAAATAAAAATATCGAGATATACAGCTTCTGTATTCAATAGACCAAAGATTACTGCCAACATCAAAAAAATGATGTATATACTGACTTGGTGGGCTTCCACCTTCTCTAGCACTTGAATTCCGAATTTGCTTTCCTTCTCTATCAAAATCACCCCCAAAATTTTCAGGAAATTTCAGAATGAAATAGATAACTCCACGATTTTAATTGCCAGGGCAAGAGGTTTTATATTTTTTCTTCTAGTATTTTTATTTATCCAACAGTAAAAATACCGACTGAAAGTAAATATAATTAAGGCTCATTATTTACACTTCCGAATATAGTTAGTATCTTGAATATATATCAGTCAAAAAATAAAGTGATAACCATTAAAAAAATAATTATTTTAGCCTAAAGCCACATCTAAAATCATCATGATTGTAAAGCCAAACATTAAACAAACAGAAGCCAAGTCCTTGTTTCCATTTTCTTGAGATCCTGGGACTACCTCCTCCACTACAACAAAAATCATTGCTCCTGCAGCAAAGCTTAGCGCAAACGGAAGTAAAGGCTCCATTATGAGTACTGCTACTACTCCTACCAACGCCGCGAACGGTTCAACCATACCAGATAACTGGCCATAGAAAAAACTTTTACGACGAGATAATCCATCTCGTCTCAATGGCATTGACACAGCAGCACCCTCAGGGAAATTTTGTATGCCGATTCCGATTGCCAGCGCGATAGCTCCCGTGATTGATGATGAAGGGAATCCTGCTGCAACTGCTCCAAATGCAACGCCTATGGCAAGTCCCTCTGGAATATTATGCAATGTTATTGCTAACACCAGTAACGTGCTCCGCTTTCTCTTCTTAGGGTTTATACCCTCAGCCTCATCCATCGGTGAAGTGGGATGCAGATGTGGAATCACTTTATCAACACCTGATAAAAAGAATCCTCCAAGTAAGAAACCGATTGCAGCTGGTAACCACGCCGGAAGAGAATCTTGTTCCGCCATCTCAATTGCAGGTGAGAGTAATGACCAAAAACTAGCGGCAATCATTACTCCTCCAGCAAAACCGAGCATCCCATCCATTAGCTTTTGATTCATTGATTTTGTCATAAACACTAACGCGGCACCAAGCGCCGTCATCCCCCAAGTGAATAAAGTACCCAGCAATGCTTGAGTAAGGGGTTCTAACGAAGAAATATATTCAATCATCTATCAAAACTCCGTTGCCAAAAATCGAGTTTCTATACATGCTCAAAATTAAGTAACTATTATCCAAAATCAGCATTGCTGTCTCCTCCTCTTGATTGTCAATCCTACTCAACAGGTGATTTTTTTAATGTTGATGTACTACTTCCCCTACCTTCAGTTTGCAAAGCAATTCATCGCTGTGAGGATGAGAAAGAGTTTCGAATTGAATCGTAGAGTGTTGAACGTTCAGATGTGCTAAATCGTGTTCAATTTCTTGAAGTAGATTCTCACTGTCATAGATTTGTAAATTACCATCAACGACAACATGACATGAGAGTGCATTCATTCCACTTGTGATACTCCAAAGATGAAAGTCGTGTATACTCCGTACCCCCTCCTTGTTGTGAATGACTTGAAGAACCTTTTCGACATCAACGTTTTGTGGTGCACCTTCCATTAATACGTTCAATCCGGATTTCGTCACGAAATAACCACTTCGTAAAACAAGTCCCGCTACAATGATTCCTGCGAGCGGATCTGCCCAGTTCCATCCAAATGCCATGATAAGAAGCGCTGCCAGTATTGCACCGACTGAACCCAACGTATCGCTTACAACATGTAGATAAGCACCTCGCATATTCAAATTATGTTCTACGTCTGCACCTCTTAACATAATCCATCCAACAAGAAGGTTTATAGCAAGGCCAATACTGCTAACAATTAACATTCCTACGGATGCGACCTCAGGTGGTTGAATAAATCGATTGATGGCCTCATAAAAGATATATATGGAAATCAGTATGAGTGTGACCCCGTTTAAAACAGCTGCTAGAATCTCGAAGCGTCTATATCCGAACGTTTTACGATTGTTCGCTATTTGTTCACCTAATTTAAAGGCAAGTAATGCAATAGCGAGCGAAGCCGCATCACTAAGCATGTGACCTGCGTCCGCTAAAAGTGCTAAGCTATTTGTAAGGTACCCTCCAATCGCCTCTACAACCATGTATGCCGAAATAATAAAGAATGAAATGATCAAAATCTTTTTGTTAGAGGTATGAGAATGATCATGTGCATGATTATGTGCCATAAGATTAACTCTCCTTACTATATTTAGTGGTGTTTCGCATGCTCAATCGCCTGTCTTAGTAAGTTCATGACATGGTGATCATCTTCTGAATAAAATAGAGTAGTTCCTTCTCTTCTAAACTTGACAAGTCGAAGATTTTTTAAAAAACGTAGCTGATGAGACACGTTTGATTGACTTAAGTTAAGAAGATCAGCTATTCCGTTGACCGAATGTTCCTTTGTGCATAGCAGGGTTAATATTTTAATTCTTGTCGGGTCACTAAGTGCCTTGAACGTCTGAGATACAATAAATAGAGTCTCATCGTCAATCTGCGCCCCTATTTCTATTTCATTTTCTGTAGTATCTTCAATCGGTTCATCCATAAGTCAGTACCTCCGCTCATGATAACTATACATGTTCATATGTTCATATATAACTTATTAGACTTTTGCTGTGCCGTCAACACTTAATTTAAAAAACATTTATTCTATCAGCTCTACATACTTGAAGATTTGAGATACTTTCTCTGGTTTTGCGATTATTTCTTATTTTTAGCCATACAAAAACTACCTATTAGAGAGCTAGTTAGATCTCATACTCGATAGGTAGTCACGCTTTTTCAAAAAATCAATATAGTACACTAACGTTTTAAGAAAACGTCAATTGAATTATTTACTGGGTATTGTCTAATCTATTTTCCAACTTCAAAAAGCTTTTCATGTTTTTCTAAATCAAAGCTGTTTTTTAGTAAGCATACCAATTTGATACAATTAGTTCTTCATTTTTCAAATCCAAATCAAAAACTACTGTTTGGTACTGATTCGTCCAAGAATGACTGTAATCAGAAAAAAGGCGGTCAACGCTAAAAACGGAATTGTGATAAAACCCATCCAGTCAATGTACTGTGCATTACAGGAAACTCCTTGTTCACATGGTCTGACTTCCGAAAAGCCGGGCACCTTTTGTACAAGATAGTGGTAAAAAGAGATACAGAATCCGATTATTGATAAAGGGAGAACATAAAATTTGATTGAGCTATCTTCTCTGAAAACTGCAATTGCAAGAATCAAAGCTATTGGGTACATAAAGATACGTTGAATCCAACAGAGTTCACAAGGTATAAAACCACGAATTTCGCTAAAATATAGACTTCCAAGTACTGCAGTAATTGAAACAACCCAGGCGAGGTACAGTCCATATCGGTTTATTACTGAAGCGCTCATTGGGTTAGCTCCTTTTCAATTTGTTTTTTTATAGAGGTATAGTCGAATGGATTTTCAAGGATGACCCCATTAACTGCAATCGTCGGGGTCAGTGTAACATTGTATTTTTCTACGAGCGCCGCATCCATTTTAACTGATTCTAATCTAGAAGAACGACTTGATAGGTCTTCTCTAAATTTATTTAAATCTAGAGAAGGGACAGTCTTCGTCGCAATCTCTTCCATTTTCTCCACCGTAACCCATGGATTATCGTGTATTTGCACGTCAGGTTGAGCTTCATAAATAGCTTTGTGAAATTGCCAAAATGATTCTGGGTGATTTTTGTAAACAGATTCTGATGCAAGGGCAGCTAAAGTGGACTCATCTCCGTGAAACAAAACATTAATGTAACTAAAGGAAGCTTTCCCACTTTCAATGTAATCTTTTACAAGTTGAGGATAGATTGTTTCACCCCACTCTTTACACGAAGGGCATTTATAGTCTCCGAATTCTACAATTGATATCGGCGCTTCCTTTTTACCTATTGTAGGTTGATTATTAACTGATATCTTTTCATCTTGAACAATTTTAGTCTTTGATTTTTCGGAACTTTGATCATTTAAAAATAAAAAAGCTAAGACTGCAATTACTAATACGGATGTAAAAATAGTCAATAGTTGATTAGTTTTCAAAACAATTCACCTCTTTTATAAATTCGTTATTTCTTTTATCAGAATTATAGCTAAAAATACTAGAGTATCCTTAGTTTTTCAACATTGAATCCATGGACTTCTAAAAACGAAATCTATGAGTCAAACAAGTTACATTCTAACACATTCATGCAACTAAACTTTTATGCAGATGAAAGGAGGGCCAATTTATTTCTTAAAATACGTCTATTCCCCTTAATAATAGTGCATTTTAAAACAGGGCAAGAAAACTTTTAACTGTAGATAGACGAAAGCCAATAATCGTTGCATAGAATGACTAATATTTAAAGGATAAGTACCATACAGATAGTAAAAAACCATTCATGGGTCTTTACAACCAAAAAAACTACATATGAGGAGTCTATTATGAAGTCTAAACATAAATTTCGAATAAGCTTAGTAATTTCCTTGGCTTTATTAACTTCTTTTTTCTATCCCTTTAAGCTTTTAACTAGTGTTAACGTCCTAAACGTCGTACATGCAGAGGAATCTCTATTCATAACAACTGAAAATTTGAATTTGCGTTCCTCGTTCTCTTCAAAAAGCAAAGTCCTTTTGACGATTCCAAAAGGAAAAACCATTAAGAAGATAGGTGTATATGGAGAAGATAAATCCTGGTTTAAAGTTTCATTTAATTCAAAAATCGGTTATGTCTCAACGAAGTACGTGACGCCAAAACCTATACCTAAAAATTCAGTCAGTTCAATAAACACAATATATAAAACTAAAACTTCACTAAATCTGCGTAAGGGCCCATCTGTCAAATCACCCGTTTTAATGACTATCCCAAAGTCCAGCCCACTAATGTACCATGCTGCCTCAGGCCCTTGGTATAAAGTATCATACAATGGGACTCAAGGCTATGTGGCAAGTCAGTATGTAACCATATCGCCCTCGGCTATGAAGTCACGAAGTAAGCAAACGACCGAGATTCGCTCAAGCATGTCTTTAGTGAACTCAAAGGTCCTTATTACGATTCCAGCATCTACTGAAGTGACTGTACTAGGAAAATCGGGCACAACGGGTTCTTGGTTAAAAGTTATGTATAACGGTATTACAGGATTCACACCTGCTCGACATTATATAGTGCAAGTGGCACCGGGGGATTCTTTATCCACTTATCCAACATATATTACTATCGAAAATCTTAATTTACGTAACCAAGCGAGTCGTTACGGATCTATTTTGACAACAATTCCCTCAGGCACTTCGATTTCTGTCATATCGAAAAGCGCCAGTTGGTACAAGGTGCGATATAACAATCAAGTCGGTTACGTATCATCTGGTTTTGTGCAACCATTTACCGGAAAAACTCCTATAAAATCACCGGTGATTCCAGCTAACAAACACGTGATTTTAATTGACGCTGGACACGGTGGGGGAGATGCTGGTGCAGTGACTTCAAACGGTACAGTTCAAGAAAAAGTACTCACCCTAAACATTGCTAATCGTGTGGCCGACGAACTAAAGAAAAACTATGAGCTTTATGAAGTGAAACTAACGCGCTCAAATGATAGATACTTGTCACTTGTTGAGCGGACCAATCTATCAGAAAGGCTTGATGCTGACGCTTTCATAAGCGTCCACATTAATTCTTCACCTTCTTTCGCTACAGGTCATGAAGCACTCGTCCCTACTTCTAGCGCGTACACCACAAATCCATATGCGAACGCTAGCCGCAGATTAGGTGAAGTAATTAATCAAGAAATCGCCATGAACGTTCCAGATTTTAAAAATCGAGGCGTTAAGCGACAAGATGTCTATGTGGTAGGAAGAAACACGGTACCTTCTACTCTCATCGAATATGGCTTTATTGCTAACTCAGTAGATCGCTCCTATATGTCGGGAAGTAACATGATCAAAGCAACCGCCAAAGGAATTGATAAATTTATGAAGAGTTACTACTAAATAAACACCAAACAAATACTAACAAACGATTTGACCACTGAATTTGAGACAAAATGTCCTAAATTCAGTGGTCATCATTCATTTCCTCATCAAAATGGCATTATAAGTATTTCTCTTGATATACTCGAATGACAATAAACTCAAAAGAACAACTGACATAGAAATGAAAAGAAATAGAAATATAGATGGTGAAGTAATATTGATACAATGATTCCGGTTCGAGTTTTAATCATGATACGAATACTTTTATCCAGCAACGCATTTTTTATAATAGAGATAAGTTACGGAGGCAACAACATTGTTTACCATGAAAAAAATTATAGCTTCAACTTTACTTGGTGTTATGTTAGTTCAAAGCGCATCCCCTTCTTACGCTTTAAACTTGACTGAAAAACAAAAAAATATCCAGCAGAAGCAAGCGCAAAATTCTACAGAGCAACGTAAAGCTAATACGTCAATTCAGCAGCGTGAACAAGATATCACACTCGAAGAACAGAAACTGAATGACTTGGAATCCGAGTTACAGGATATTATCAATGAGGTCACCCAGAAGAAGGCTGAAATTCGGACAACCCAAAAGAAAATTGCTCAGATTCAAACTCAAATTAAAGAATTCCAGAAAAAAATGAGCTCTCAAAAGACATTGATGGAAGAACGCATGGTCACGATGCAAAAAAACGGTGGTTCTTCTATAAACTGGGCTGAATTTATTTTTGGTTCAAAAGACTTTGGTGATCTGGTTTCACGCATGATCACCGCAGGGACGATTCAAGAAAATGATCAAGAACTTTTCAAAGAATATCAATCAACAAAAAATAAGCTTCAAATTGCTAAAGCTGAATTGGACACTGAAAAAGATAAGCTTATTAGTCAAAAAGAAGAGCTAGAGAATAGTCAGAAAAAATTGAACGGCAAAATTAAAGTGCGGGCTGCTCAAATAAAAAAATTAGAGGCCGAAAAAATCCAGTTCACATCTAAATTGGTAAGCTTGCAACAAATGGAATCGACGCTTCAAGAACAAGAAAAATCAATTCAAGCAGAGATTGAAGCCCAAAGGCTTGAAGAACAAGCTAAAATTCGTACCAAAGAGGCTGCGCGTAAAGCTGCAGAAGCAAAAAGTGCCGAAAAAAATGAAATCAGCGAGAATAAAGCCTCTCTCGAAAAATCACCAAACTCTGAGAAAGTGGTAAACACTTCAAAGACTACGGATTCACTCGCTTCTCCAACAAGTGGCGGAGTTTTTCAACGTCCAACCTCAGGTATCGTAACCCAAGGATGGGGTCCAGCAGGCGGGGCCAATGGCTACAGCTTCCATAATGCACTAGATACAGCTGGACCAGTAGGAACTCCTATTATGGCTGCTCAAACAGGAACTGTAACTCGAGCAGGCTGGGGTGGACCTTATGGAAATCATGTCATCATTACGCATGTCATAGGCGGTCAAGTTTGGACTACCCTTTATGCTCACATGAGCTCATTGTCCGTTTCCGCCGGACAACGTGTGACCCGAGGACAGAACATCGGTGCGATGGGGAGTACCGGAAATTCGACCGGTTCTCATTTACACTTTGAAGTCCATCGAGGAAACTATTCGTACTCAGCTACAAGTGCAGGGAATACAGTCAACCCATCCCAATTTTTCTGAATTTCAGAGGCGAAATTGTTTAACACTATATAATTACTTCAGTAAATCACTTAATATTTAGACCACAGAATATTAGATGCCCCGTAAAAGTTGGACCTGATAATCTAATTTTTATGGGGCGATTTTTATGTCCGAAAGCTTTTAAAGTCTCGGTGACCAAACGCTAACTGACTCGCAAGAAAAACTTCAGAAAGTTAGGATGAGCTTTCGTTCGTGCCCCCACCCCCCTACGAGTGCCTGGGGAATACAATCTCAGGTGCGACATACACATTCACTATGTAGATATTAAAAACGATATGGATGGGTAGACAATCTTTAATCGATTCAATCTTGAAGTACAGACTCTTCTCTCCTTTGATGACCTTCAACTGGCAATATACGTCGAGACGAACCTTAGGTTACTAAGGCCGTGTCTAACGGTCGATGATAAATTTACGGATATGAAGGTCCAAATTCAAACCTAGGTTGTCGAAGTCACCAGATGATCTATTTCATGATCCAACTTTTTGGATTAAGTTCAATTAATATCTTTTGAACTTAATATATAAAATTGAACTTAATATATAAAATGTACATTTCTTTATTTTTTATATAGAAAAGTAAACCAATCGAGCATACGACGCTCTATAAAGTCTTGAACCTTAAAAGTGACATGGGGTCTATGCTCGATAGCTAATAAGATTGCATGATCAGGTCACTTTTAATGTAATAATCAATACATCACATTTTCGTGTATGTTAATATTAAATCGTTTAAAGGAGAGAAAAAAGATGGCAAGGTTTTTTTCACTGTTGATTGTTTTGTTAGTATTATCTGGTTGTGGAAGTACAGTAAGCAATAATGGACCTGAAGTGATTCCAGAATTAATTGATGTACAATTTAAAACAGATCCTGAAATAGTAAAAGCAAACGAAGTTATTGAACTTATAGCAACTGTTTCTCAAGGAAACGAGAAAGTAGACGATGCGGATAAAGTTGAATTCGAGATATGGAAAGAAGGCCAAGAGGAAAGCCAACACGAAAAAATTGAAGCCAATTATCAACAAGACGGACTGTATGTAATTTCTTATATTTTTGAAGAGCCCGGTAAATACTTTATATATTCACATACGACAGCAAGAAGCTATCATTCTATGCCCAAAAACGAAATATTAGTAAAATAATAAATTTTAATTATTACAATTAATAATATAGACGAGCTAATCCATGATGAAAAAACTCGTTTTTATTGAATCGCGCGACAACATCAACCTTGTGATATATGCTCGAAAAATACCAATTTTATGATATATCCTTTCCGCTCCAATGTCTGATACGTCCATTCCGTCGCTCCACCTTGGAAACTACCATCAGTTGTATGCTTATATGTAGGAATATAAACGCGAGTCAAATAGAGTCACATTGCTCAAACGCATCCTCAAAAACTCGAAGGATGCGTTTTTTGTCCTGCTGAGTATTGCGGATACAGAGAGCCACTAGTGCGGACGACTGAGCGAGTCAATATGAAGAAAAAGGCCATCGACTCATCGATGGCCAAGATCTTAGCTTATCCCTAGCCCGTGGTGTTCCCTCATTGAGGTTTCGCCATCGACCAGGATTTTATAGGAGTCGTGTACGATCCTGTCGAGAATTGCGTCCGCGATTTGGGCCTGTCCTAGATTCGAATGCCACTCCGCGTGGCGTTAGACGCGCCCACGCTCTTGCTTTTGACGTTGCCCTTACGCTCCGTGCCTCCCGTTAGAAAGGGCCAGGAACATAGAGATGCGGCGGTGAGCCAGCAGCTCTTGTTATCGGGCCGTCAGGGGGGCAGCGGTGCGATGAGCGACTTCGCCTCCTGGCGTTAGACGCTCACGCATGAGCCCGGATCACCATTCCTTCTCCCATGCCCCGTCTTCAGACACGCCCCAATCCTCGAACCGATACTTGATGAGCCAATGGACATGCATCACTTCATATTCGAATACACCCTTGGATAGCTCTGAGACGACGAAGCTGACTTCTCCATCCGCCACCACCCATGTCCCGTATAGATACACTTTCTTGATCGGACGCTCTTCTGCATCCAGATAGATCAGCACCCGGAAGTAAGGCGAGTTCCGTCCGTCATCGAACCGGACGACCTTCTCGACGCAATGTTCCCTGTCGACGACACGCATCCATTCGGGATGTTCCATCAGTTCCGAGAACACCGTCCGGACGAACGGATCCAATCCAGCGAACGCATAGTCATCAAGCAGCCCCTCATCCATCACGTCTCCCCCCTTCCGCTTCGCTATAGAACGATTCCCCGTCCAGAGCCAGTTCAGTCCTTGTTCATGAAACTACAGAAATGACGACTTTAAAAAATGTATACATGTATACGCGTATACAAATCTACATGTATACATGTATACAAATATTTTTGTTCTTATGTACGACGATTCCGTCGAATCATATTGGTATTGAAAAAGACGGTGAGGTGGGTCAAGCGTTCTCCTTCCTTCACATCACAAAGAAGATCCATGCTCACAAGTTTTAAGTCGTCAAAATCTTCTTGGAGCCGGTCAGGAAGGCGTCGAAGTGTGTAATGCAAAATAGGAGTGCAGAAGTGTGCAACGGAAACGTACACAACTCTGCACTCCTATTTTAGAAAAGAAAAAGGACTTGCCA
>NZ_JACSLS010000021.1:0-20594 GCF_018618235.1 Exiguobacterium sp. s26
GAAAGTAGTTGGGGGTCTCCCCCTGTGAGGATAGGACGTTGCCAGGCCAACGCGAAAGACGATCGAGCATCCGCTCGGTCGTCTTTTTTATAGATTTTATTTATAATTTTGCTTCCTTTGCGGTATATATAATCTATTCCCGAACATTAAGAACGGAAAGCAAATGGAACGAACACAATTCTGAACTTTCTGAACATCGTGAATTGAATTGCACTTTCGAGCTATACCTGTTACCATTACAGAAATATTTCGAAACAAAGATTCGGGTCCGATAGAGAAAGGGGCAATCGATTTTTATGTGGGAAAACAAGTTTGCAAAAGAAGGATTAACGTTTGATGACGTCTTACTCGTACCGCGCTTTTCAAATGTCTTGCCAAGAGACGTGAATTTAAGCACTAAACTTTGCGAAGGTCTTGAGTTAAATGTTCCAGTCATCAGTGCTGGTATGGATACTGTCACAGAAGCACCGATGGCCATTGCGATGGCGCGTCAAGGCGGCTTAGGAGTCATTCATAAAAACATGTCGATGGAGATGCAGGCTGAACACGTCGATCGCGTTAAACGCTCAGAGAACGGCGTCATCACGAATCCATTCTATTTGACACCGGAGCGTCAAGTGTACGATGCAGAGTACTTGATGAGTAAATACCGTATCTCGGGAGTCCCGATCGTCAATTCAGAAACCGAGCGTAAATTAATCGGAATTTTGACAAACCGTGACCTTCGTTTCATTAAAGATTATTCGACGGTGATTGCAGATGTCATGACGACGGAAAACCTTGTCACTGCAAAAGTAGGCACATCCCTAGAAGAAGCAGAACGTATTCTTCATCAACACCGGATTGAAAAATTACCGCTCGTTGACGATTCAGGTGTGTTGAAAGGGCTCATTACGACAAAAGACATTGAAAAAGTCGAACAGTTCCCACATGCTGCAAAAGATAAGCAAGGTCGTTTGCTCGTCGCAGCTGCTGTTGGTGTCACGAAAGATGCTGCATCACGTGCTCAAATTCTTGTTGATGCAGGTGTCGATGCGCTAGTCGTTGATACGGCTCACGGACATTCAGCCGGTGTCATCGAGAAAGTGAAAGAACTGCGCGACATGTTCCCGACGCTTCCGATCATTGCTGGGAACGTGGCCACTGCTGAAGCAACACGGGCTTTAATTGAAGCCGGAGCATCGGTCATCAAAGTCGGGATTGGCCCAGGGTCAATCTGTACGACACGAGTTGTCGCTGGTGTCGGTGTACCACAAATCACAGCCGTGTATGATTGCGTAACAGAAGCTAGAGAACATGGTGTCACAGTCATCGCTGATGGCGGAATCAAGTACTCAGGTGATATTGTGAAAGCTATTGCAGCTGGAGCTCACGCTGTCATGCTTGGTAGCCTTCTCGCCGGTGTGAAAGAAAGCCCAGGCGAGATGGAAATCTATCAAGGTCGTCAGTTCAAGACGTATCGGGGGATGGGTTCTGAGGCTTCGATGAAGCGAGGAAGCCAAGATCGCTATTTCCAAGAAGCCGATAAAAAATTCGTACCAGAAGGTATTGAAGGGCGCGTCGCTTATCGTGGCGAACTAGCCGATACGGTCTATCAACTCATCGGAGGCCTTCGTTCAGGAATGGGTTACTGTGGCGCTGCCGATATCCGTGCACTACGTGAGGATACTCAGTTTATCCGCATGACTGGGGCTGGGTTACAAGAAAGCCACCCACACGATGTTCACATCACGAAAGAAGCGCCAAACTATTCACGCTAAACAAAAAGCCGTTGTCTCTAAATCGAGGCAACGGCTTTTCATTATCATTTTTTTGACTTGGCCACGAGGATGACGGTACCACCATCGTCCTGCGCAGGTAAGCTGACGGTAACTTTCCCATCTCGTTTGACGACGTACTGACGTCCGCTATAGCGGTCGACGAGCGTCGTTTTATACTTAAGTTTTGTCTGGAACGTGATTGTTCGTTTGGCTTCTGTCGTGTTCAGGGCCACGAGAACGGAATCCTTGCCGTGTTTCCGTTCAAAGACTGAATATCCAGTAGCAGAGCCACCCGCAACGACGGCACGGGTCCCTTTACTAAATACTTTTGAATAGTCGGCACGAATGTTGAGTAGTTTTTGGTAATGCGTATGCATCGCTTTACCTTCCCCTTTGACTCGTTTCCAATCGAAGTCATAACGGTTTTCATTGAATTCGCCCTTATCCATATCCATCGCATGTTTTCCGGACTGTCCAACCTCTTCTCCATAATAGATGACAGGCTGTCCTTTCGCCGTCATTTGAAGCGAGGCGGCGACCATATGCTTCCCTTCATCGCCTCCAGCACGTGATACGAGGAAACCGTCCTCGTCATGGCTGCTGAGGAATTGTCCGAGTGTCGCTTCATTCGAGAGTTGCGTGTTGCGATATTGAAGCGCGCTCTCGACATCATCAATGTTCCCGTTGATGAAACGTTCGGCCTGATACTTGAAATCAAAGTCGAGAAGTGAGTCCATCTGGCCACTCTGTAAGTAACCACCCGTGTTGTTCACACTTGCCCCATAATGTTCGCCAATCATTTTGAAATCTGGTTTGAGGGCCGTCAATTCGTTTTTGAACGACTTCCATGTTGTAGAGTCGACGTGTTTGACCGTGTCGACGCGGAAATAATCGATGGTGTTTCCTTTTTTCGTTTTCGAGCGTTTAATCCAATCCGTCTGCCATTTGACGAGTTGTTCACGGACGGCAGCCTCTTCGGTCTTAAAGTCCGGTAATCCGGAAAGAGACATCTTCAAGTCATCGCCATCGACCGGATTCGAACGAATCATGCCGTCGAACGCTTTGCGCTCTTGATCGGTTGGGAAGTTTGTGGCGCCCGTGTCTACAGCTCCTGGTTCCATCCCATAACCCGGGTGGTTCAAGACGACGTCGACCATAATCTTAATACCGCGAGCATTCGCTTCGTCAATCAGACGATGGAATGCTTTCATATCGCCGAGATGCTCATCGAGTTTTTCGAAGTTTTTCGCCCAGTATCCATGATAGCCATACTGTGATCCATCTTTACCATAGCGAAGATCCCAATCGATATTATCGACAATCGGTGTAATCCAAATCGTGTTGATGCCTAGTTTATCCAAGTAGTCGAGTTTCTTCGTAACACCGGCAAAGTCGCCGCCGTGATACGACTCAAGATGATCTTGGTCATAGTATTCACCGTTCGGGTTATTGTTCGTTTTATCCCCATCGTAGAATCGGTCCGTCAGCATGAAGTAAATCCGTGCCTCATCCCAATCGAACTCTTGCTTGTCCTTCATCGAGACCGGTCGGACCGTTAACGATGTTTTCGTTTTATGGACGTTACCGTATTGGTCAATCGCCGTAATCGTTAAGAATTTATTGCCCGGTTTGACGGTATCTTTGACTGCAATCGTCTGTTTGTTGAGGGCCGGATCGACTTCAAGTTTAGCCGGTCCGCCAAGAGGACGCGCATCGATGAACAGTTGACGTAACTTAACGCCTTTCGGCAACGTCGGTTTCACTTGGACGACCGCGTTCTCACGGTAACTGAGGGCTTTCGGTGCCACGCTGGCCGCCAGCTTGACGTTTGGACGACGATATTCGACGGTTGAGGCTTCAAAATAAGGATCTTTCACTTCAGTCGTGACGCCATCTTTTGTGACAAGGAACGTGTAAGCATGTTTCCCTTCCGGTAATTTTACCGTATGACGGAACCACTCATTTTTGGCTTCGTACGTCATCGGATACGTCGTGCCGTTGACTTTTAACGCGACGCTGTCGATTTCATCAAGTTGTCCAGCTTCATACAAGGCTTTATCACGATAGAAGAACGTGACGGCACCATTTTCAAGCACAGGTCCTTGAATTGTCGGTACTTGGTGGAACGTCCCTTTGCCGCTCTCGACGACGACTTTCGTCACCCGGTCGCTCCCGAGTTTCACGTACCGGTCTTCTCCGTAACCATCTTTCACGGCCCAATCCGTGCCTTTACGGATGACAAAACCGACATTGGTCGCATCTTTTCCGACCGGGATTCGGAAGATGGCGCCGTCTTCGGTGATTTTATACGGGTCAACTTGACCGTCTTTGGCACCCGTGCTCCATGTCCATAAGTTCCAATCGGTGTAATCGTTGTCGGCCCGGACGTACAACATCTCGATGTAGCGTTGCGTTTTCCATGGGTCGGCGATTTCAGTGATGGTTTTAAATGACGTCGTCAATGCCGGCAACGTCGTGTTCGATAGGTTGCCTGTCACGGCGTCCGCCGGGATGGTCGCGGTATACGTTTGATTCAAACCGAGGGCCTCGGTCGGTGTGACGGTCACGGTCGATCCACTCGCTTCGGCCGTGAACGGCACAGCTGTCTCCCCATTCATCAAGCTGATGTTCGAGGCGTCTAACGACACAGGTTCATTGAACGTCCATGTGATCGGTGACTTGATATCGACTTGTTCCGATTGATTGACTGGCGTGACCGCTGTCACTTCGAGTTGACTGACCGTCTCGACGCCGCTCAACGTGAAGGCAGGGCTATACACCGACTGTGTCGATGGACTCGCCGAAACGTTCCAACTATCGGCGACTTTGTTGGCCGCATTGCTTGGAATCGTGTCGAACGCACCGTGCTCGGTCGCGTTATTCCCGCTCAGTACCGTGAGGACGCGAACGGTATCGTCATTGCTTAGACCAAGCAGGGACAATGGGATTTTACCTTCGAAGCCTTTCGTGCGATCAATGGCAAACGAGGCGCCGTTCAAGTTGCTCAAGTTTGCGAGCGGTGTAGATTTCCCTGCTTCATACAGAGCGGCTTCTTTCACCGACGTGTCGCCATCGACGCGAAGTAAAATATGGTACTGTGGTTTTTTATCGGTTTGGCTAAAGTTGAACGGATAGCCGAGCGGGTTTGTCGCTACGCCTGAATCTTGTTCATTGATTTGAAGAGCGATATTTATGTACTGACCGTTGTCGCCCCAGTTCGGGACATTGTTCGCATCCACATAAAAGTAAAGGTTACGCGCATCGTTCTGCAAATAGACGTCTCCTAAATCGAATCCTTGCCAACCCGCCTGTGGGGATGTGGCGAGCGCTGGCGTGTTCGTCCAATCCGTTTTTAAGCCATCAATCGAGATTGTCGTAGGCTCGGCCAATGCGTTCATCGGAACGCCGGCTTGGATCAGGAGAACGGATGATAAAAGTAACGTGGTCGTCTGTCTTGCCGCTTTCTTCTTCATAAAGCACCTCTTTCATGGAATGTGTCGTCTACAGGGCAACGAATTGTCAAAATTGTGCAAACGGTTTCAGTAATAGTTTAGCTGAATATGTAAGCGCTCACAATATATTTTTTAAAAAATAATAAAAACGCCTATCGGTTAGAGAGGCGTTTGGTTCACAAAGCGTCCTTTGACAATCAAGCGTTCTGTCGCATCGAACGTGCATGTGACGAGCGTTATCGTCGGTTCCGTCGTCGGATCGAGCACGTCGACCTGCGTCGGGGGGACGGTCTCAAGCGAAGTGACCTCATATTGGAACGTGTGTGTCATATCGGTCACGTAAATCGACATGCCGACGTCGATGATGTGAAGCGGACCGAACAGGGCGGTCGGGCTCTGGGTGTAGTGGCCGGCGAGGGCATAGTTTCCGGAGCCCATTCGTTGGTCCGGATTCATCGTCCCGGCACCGACCGCCAAGTTTTCATTATCGAGGCCATATAAAATCGGGAGCTCGAGATCGACATCTGGAATCGAAATGAGACCAATGGTCGGTAAATCATGAAAACGATTGCGCACAGTGAGAAGTTGTTCCCATGATAACGGTTCGACGTTTGAGAACTCAAATTCGCCGGTTTCTGGTTGTTTCGGCTGGATTTCGGCGGTCACTTGTTGACTGTTCCATGCCGTGAGTTGGTCTTTCCACCACGTTTCAGATAACAGCAGTGTACCGATTAACAAGAGGAGCCCACCGACGATGTAGCGTGACCGTTTCATCCATCTCTTCCTTTCTCAATGTTCCAACATGACATGAGCGCACTGACAGCAACGGGCAGTGTTTCTTCGGATAGGGCGGCGAAGCCAAATAAGAACTGAGGCATCGTGTCGCTTGATTCGATGCGATAGTCTGTCATCGCATTGATGCGGATATTCGAAGCCTCGGCCAATCGTTTCAATTGTCCGCTCGTCTCGGTCGTCCGCACAGACAGGACGACATGAAGGCCGGCGCTCGCCCCTGTGATGGAGACGGTCGGTTCATACGGTTTGAAGGCGGCAATGAGAATTTCAAGTTTCCGGCGATACGTCTTCCGCATCCGGTTCAAGTGTTTCTCAAAATCGCCGGTCGCCATAAATTCGGCCAACGTGTGTTGTTCAAAACGGGGGACGCTGCACGTAAAGTGACGATAACGCTCCCGATAGCGATTCAACAGCGGGGGCGGGAGCACCATATAACCGATGCGCAAGGAAGGCATCAATGATTTAGAGAATGTGCTCAAATAGACGACCCGCTCGTTTTGGTCCATGCTTTGTAGCGATGGAATCGGTTTGCCGCTATACCGGAATTCACTATCGTAATCATCTTCAATCACATACGTCTGCCGCTCTGACGCCCAGTTGAGCAGACGTTGGCGCCGGCTGACCGATAATATCGTACCGGTCGGAAATTGGTGGGCCGGTGTGACATAGAGGGCATCAATGGATGCTTGCTCCACCAGATCGACACGGACACCGCTCTCATCGACAGGAATCGGGATGAACGTCCGTCTTTGGTGCGCGAACAGTTGCCGGGTCAGCGGATAACCGGGGTCCTCGATACCGAACGTCGTCGTATCCGGCAGCAGTTCTAACAATTGGGGCAACAGTTGCTCGGTTCCCGATCCGACAACGATTTGTTCGGGCGAACAATGCACGCCGCGCGAATGATAGAGATAGGTCGCAATCTCTTGGCGAAGGACGAAATCGCCTTGGACGGAGCCGAGTGACAGCAAATCGTGATGTTCTTCCGAGACGACGTGTTTCAAGTGACGGCGCCAACGTTCGAACGGGAAGGCGGTCGTGTCGATTTGACTCGGATATAAGTCGAAGTCATATGTTTTTTTCACCGGGAGCGGTTCGATGACGCTACTGCCGCGCCGGACATACAGTTCTTCTTGCGGCAACACGTAGAAGCCTTTGCGCGGCAACGACTCGATGTATCCTTCCGCGAGTAGTTGGGCGTAGGCCAGCTCGACTGTCGTTTGCGAGACATCTAAAAAGTCGCCTAACTTTCGTTTGGACGGAAGTTTCGTCCCGGTGGTGAGGGTGTCATCGACGATGGCTTGTCGAATGTGCAAATAGAGTTGTTCATATAACGGGACGCTCGAGTCAGCCTCAAACGAGAACGTGAGCATATCCATGATGTGTCCTTTCTGGTCAGCCAAAGACAAAATAGAGTGCGAATCCGATGACGAGGAGGAGCGAGACGATTCCCGTTGTCCCGAAAAAGCTGCGCTCCTGCGCGTCGTCACGACTGTTCCATTGATCCATTCCATCATCTCCTTTAATCTTTACAACATTCGAGAATCGGGAAATGAAGTCCTTTGTTTGAACTGACCACTTCAAAAAATATAAAACTGGCACTTTCAATATAGTCAAATCAATTTATACTTGCAAGTAGACTAGCTTATTGGAGGGGATCCATTTGGAAAAGAGACAAGTAGGGACAGACAAAGTAAAACGCGGTATGGCCGAGATGCAAAAAGGTGGCGTCATTATGGACGTTATCAACGCGGAGCAAGCAAAAATTGCTGAAGCAGCAGGTGCAGTTGCCGTCATGGCACTCGAGCGCGTACCTTCAGATATTCGTAAAATGGGTGGCGTCGCGCGTATGGCCGACCCGACGATCATCGAAGACGTCATGGGAGCGGTATCGGTACCGGTCATGGCGAAGTGCCGCATCGGTCACATCGCTGAAGCGCGTGTCCTTGAATCAATGGGGGTTGATTTCATTGACGAGAGCGAAGTATTGACACCAGCTGACGAAGAGTTCCATCTCTACAAACGTGACTACAAAGCACCATTCGTCTGTGGTGCGCGTGACCTTGGCGAAGCATCACGCCGCATCGGTGAAGGTGCAGCGATGATCCGGACGAAAGGTGAGCCGGGAACGGGAAACATCGTCGAAGCGGTTCGTCACATGCGTACGGTTCAAGCCCAAGTGAAACGCTTGCTCTCGATGAGCATCGATGAAGTGATGACGGAAGCGCGTGACCTCGGTGCCCCGTTCGAAGTGCTCATGCAAATTCGTGAAGCAGGTCGCCTCCCGGTCGTCAACTTCGCAGCGGGCGGAATTGCGACACCAGCCGATGCGGCACTCATGATGCACCTCGGAGCGGACGGCGTCTTCGTCGGATCAGGAATCTTCAAAGCGGAGAACCCTGAGAAGTTTGCTCGTGCCATCGTCGAAGCTACGACGTACCATGATGACTATGAGCGCATCGCACACTTGTCGAAAGGACTCGGCGAAGCGATGAAAGGACTCGACGTCCGTACGCTCAAACAAGAAGAACTCATGGCACCGCGAGGTTGGTAAGATGACCACGATTGGTGTACTCGGAATGCAAGGGGCGATTCGTGAACACGTCCATATGCTCGAAGCACTTGGTGCGGATACGCTCGTCGTCCGCTCGGTCGATGACTTGAATCGAATCGATGGACTCGTTTTACCTGGTGGGGAGAGTACAGCGATGCGTCGTCTGCTCGATCGGTACGAGTTGCTCGAGCCGTTACGTCAGAACACGGAATTGCCGATGTTCGGAACGTGCGCCGGTTTGATTTTGCTCGCGACCGAAGTCGAAGGGTATGATGCGCATTTGCGTAAAATCCCGATGACGGTCAAACGGAACGCGTTCGGACGACAAGTCGACAGCTTTGAAGTCGATTTAGCGGTCAAAGGAATCGATGATGCTGTCGAAGCAGTGTTCATTCGAGCGCCGCAAGTCGCATCGGTCGAAGCGAGCGTCGAGGTGCTCGCCGAGGTCGAGGAAGCGATTGTCGCGGTTCGGTATGACAAGTATATGGCCTGCTCGTTCCACCCGGAATTGACGGACGACTTGTCGATGCACCGCTATTTCTTGGACATGGTTGAAGCGACGAAGCGACAACTCGCCTGATTGAAAGGCTCCCTAGCAAATAGGGAGCCTTTTTCATGTGTTTTTTGCTACACTGTAACGAGATACGTATAGAAAGGGGCAAGACCGTGAGACAAAGATGGATCGGATGGATGCTCGTTTGGGCAATCCTTTTAAATATGATCGTGCCGACGGATGCATCGGCGGCACCTAAAGTTGATGCGACCGGCGCGATGCTCGTGGACATGACGACGGGACAAATCCTGTTCTCACAAGAAGAGGACGCGATGCTTCCTCCGGCATCAATCACTAAGCTGATGACCGCTTTTCTCGTCCGAGAAGCCATCGAAGCGGGTGACCTCAGTTGGAGCCAAGAAGTGACCCCGAGCGACAAGGCGTTGGCGCTGACCCGAAAACCAGGATTGGCTCGGATTCCGCTCGTCAATAAACCGTACACGGTGAAAGAACTATACGACGTGGCGTTGATTCGTTCCGCGAACGAGGCAGCGGTCACATTGGCCGAGGCCGTCTCTGGTTCGGAAGGGGTATTCGTAAAGAAAATGAACGAACGGGCGACCGAACTTGGTATGACCCAAACGACGTTCGCCAATGCATCGGGACTTGACTCTGTGTCAGCGGGACGTCCAGGGGAGAATTTGACATCGGCCAATGATTTGATGATGCTAGCTTTGGCGTATTTGACGAAGTTCCCGGAAGTGCTCGATGTGACGAAACAAGCGTATGTTGATATCGACGGAGTCCGATTTGAAGCGACGAACCGGATGCTCGCTGGTCGTGATTTAGCCTATCCGGGTATGCTTGGCTTTAAAACGGGCACGACTGACGATGCCGGTTACTGCTTCATCGGCGTGTCGACGCGAGATGGACGTACCGTGCTATCGGTCGTTCTCGGAGCGAAGACCGATCAAGGGCGCTATACTGCTACAAAGGCGCTTCACGACTACGCCTATGGCGATTTTGTCTTGACCCCGATTTTACGGACTGGTGAAATCGTCCCGGCGACGCTCCATGTCGCTGAAGGTACAGTCGAGTCAGCAAAAGTGCGCACGACGTCAGCCTTTGAAGTACTCGTCGAAAAAGGACAGGATGTACCTGAACCGATTTACGATCTTCCGGATACGAAAGCCCCAATTGCGGCCGATCAACAGGTAGGGACCGTCACCATCGAGCCTTCCGGAAGCGTCCGGTATCTAGATGGTGAACTTCCACCTAAAGGAACGCTCGTCGCGGCCGAACCGGTCGAGATGGCATCGTTTTTGACACGTATGACGCGTGCCTTCTCCGACTTTTTAGATGAGATTCGACTCGTGCTCGGAAAACTGAGTCTTGTCGATAGAGTTGAGATGTTGTAAAGTAAAACTAATTCAATGACAGATGCAATGATGGGGAAAAGTACGTTACGGTCATCTACTGACAGAGAGCTAGTGGTTGGTGCAAACTAGTGGGATGATGTAACCGAATCGGCCTCGGAGCATTGGCTTGGAAACAAGTCACGTTACGCACACGTTACGTGCATCGAGTGGCCCGATTTCGGGCAACGAGGGTGGCAACGCGGATCCAAGGTGGTTCGTCCCTTTCCTACGGGAAAGGGGCGTGCCACCTTTTTATGTGAAAAAAGGAGGAATAACGAATGTTAGACATTAAACGATTACGTTCAGATTTTGAAGAGATTAAAACGAAGCTAGCTCATCGCGGCGAGGATTTGAGTGCGCTTGACCGTTTCCCGGAGTTGGAAGAGAAACGCCGCAACTTGATCAATGAGGTTGAAGTGAAGAAAGCGAAACGAAATGAAGCGACGAAGCAAATTGCGGAATTAAAACGCAACAAACAAGATGCGGATGCACCGATTCTCGAGACACGTCGCCTCGGGGACGAAATCAAATTGCTCGATGAAGAGTTGCGTGAAGTCGAGGCCGAATTGAACTTGATTCTCCTCAGCATCCCGAACATCCCGCACGAATCAACGCCGATTGGAGAAACGGAAGATGATAACGTCACGATTCGCGAAGTCGGAACAAAACCGACGTTCGAATTCGAACTCAAACAGCATTGGGACGTCATGGAAGATTTGAAAATCGTCGATGTGGAACGAGCGGGTAAAGTGACAGGTAGCCGGTTTGTCTTTTATAAAGGTCTCGGCGCCCGTCTCGAACGTGCCCTCATCAACTTCATGATGGATATGCATGCCGATGAACATGGCTATTCTGAGGTGCTCCCTCCTTATATGGTCAACCGCGACGCGATGACCGGGACGGGACAACTTCCTAAATTTGAGGAAGACGCATTCAAAGTGGCGGATACGAACTATTTCCTCGTACCGACGGCAGAAGTTCCGGTAACGAACATGCACCGTGACGAGATTATCACGGAAGACCAACTTCCAATCACGTATACGGCGTATAGCGCTTGTTTCCGTTCAGAAGCGGGATCAGCCGGACGCGACACGCGTGGGCTCATTCGTCAGCATCAGTTCAACAAAGTCGAGCTCGTCCGGTTCGTGAAACCTGAAGAGTCTTATGAACAACTCGAGCTCTTGACGGGCCACGCTGAAGAAGTGCTTAAGCGTCTCGGTCTTCCATATCAAGTGCTCAGCATGTGTACGGCCGATCTCGGCTTCACGGCTGCGAAGAAATATGACATCGAAGTGTGGATGCCGGCGCAAGGGATGTATCGTGAGATCTCATCTTGTTCGAACTTTGAAGACTTCCAAGCGCGCCGGGCCGGAATCCGTTTCCGTCGCGAAGCGAACGCAAAACCGGAATTCGTCCACACGCTTAACGGTTCTGGCCTCGCAGTCGGACGGACCGTCGCTGCGATTTTAGAGAACTTCCAACAGGCAGACGGTTCAGTCGTCATTCCGGAAGTATTACGTCCATATATGGGCGGTATCGAGAAAATTGAAATGCCTCAGTAATGAACAAACCAGCCCGTCTGAAACGTATCGTTCAGGCGGGATTTTTTTTGGTTTTTTTAATGTTTTTTCACAAAAGGGTTTGACATCTGTCTGCCAAGTTGGTACTATAAATCATGTCGAGCGAGATGTTTGCTCACCAATTGTATATGAGCTTTGGAGGTGTACCCAAGTGGTTTAAGGGAACGGTCTTGAAAACCGTCAGGGGTGTAATAGCCTGCGTGGGTTCGAATCCCACCACCTCCTCCATTTTTATTTCTGGAGGCTCAACAATTTCATACTTTTTTGGAGGTGTACCCAAGTGGTTTAAGGGAACGGTCTTGAAAACCGTCAGGGGTGTAATAGCCTGCGTGGGTTCGAATCCCACCACCTCCTCCACTTTCTTTTTTTTACACTTTTTTAAGCCTGGAGTTGTACCCAAGCCCGGCTGAAGGGGACGGACTCGAAATCCGTTAGGAGTCGTAAGGCTCGCGTGGGTTCGAATCCCACCAACTCCGCTTGTTTTGGCATCTGCATGGGCAGATGCGTTTTTTTATGGTCGTAGACTCCGGTCTGCGGCTTTTTTTGTTTGTGTCAATCCGGCGAAAAACAGCTAATCCGGTGACTAATCGGGAATCTTAATCATATAGACTGTGATGGCGCAAAGGGAAGGAGAGGAGCGTCATGGATTGGATTGACATATATATCGATGAGGTCGTGCGACACGTTCCACCGAAGCGGCGCGAGGAAGCCGCTGTCTCGGTTCGGCAATCGATTGAGGCGGCACTGCCCGACCAACCGTCTGAGGCAGACGTAAAACGGGTGTTAGCAGAGATTGGGCATCCGGCCGTCGTGGCCGCGCGTTATAAGGAAGGCCAGTATGTCATCGGCCCACGTTTTTTCCCCGTGTATGTGACTGTCGTCAAGCTTGTCGTTCCCATCGTCTTAGCTGTCGTTTTCTTCGGGCTTGTATTTGCTAGCATGCCGACGTTCTCAGGGTCGCTTATGCCGACAGTCGGCACATTTTTGACGAACATGTTCGATGCGTTATGGGATGTCGGGATTCAGCTTGTGTTTTGGATTACGCTTGTCTTCTTTTTGATTGAGCGCTATGCACCCGATGATGTACCGGCGCCAGATATGAAATGGGATGTGTCCAAGCTGAAAGAACAGGTGAAGGGCGGTCGAATCAGTAAATTTGACGCAGGGTTCGGGTTGTTTTGGACAGCCGTGTGGTTTGGCGTGTATATTAATGCCGAACAGTTACTAGGGATTTATGAATCTACGAACGCAGGATTCAGGATGATCACTCCCATCTTCAATCAAACGTTCCTAATGGATGTGATTTGGTTTTTTGTGATCGTCATCTTGCTTCAAGTCGTGCTGGGGGTATGGAAATGGATGAAAGGACATTGGACGTATGCGCTCGCTTCGTTTAATTTGATCTACAATATTGCCTCGGCAACGTTCATCATCTGGATGGCCAGTTCCCCACAGTTACTCGATCCACGATTTTTGAACTGGCTGGAGACAAATGTCCCGAACGGGGTCAATTCGTTTGAATGGGTGTTCGGATTAGTCGTCGCCATCACGATTTTGGCGGCCGTGTTCGATTCTGTCGATGGATTCCGAAAGGCTCGGAAGACGCCGACGTACCGGAAACCTCATATCGCCCACACATAAAAAGAAGGTGCACTAGACTGACCTAGCGAAATGAGACACTAATAAAAACACCTTGATTAGGCTGCCATCCCACCGTATTTTATCGGTGTGAGGTAGCCTAATTTTTCTTGGATACGTTCTTCGTTGTAGTAGGTCAAGTAATGGTTCACCCGTTCATGCACTTCCTGGTCGCTTAACGAGTTGAACTTGACGTACTGGAAGCCCTCAGACTTCAAGTTCGAATGGAATGATTCGATCACCGCATTATCCCAACAGTTGCCTCTTCGAGACATGCTGCTCGTCAGATGGCTCCTCTTAACGAAATCTTGAAAGGCATATGAGGTATAGACACTTCCTTGGTCCGAATGGATGATGACCCCTTCGGGGTTGTTCCGGCTTTCCAACGCCTTCTTTAACGTATCGATGACAAGGGGCGTCTGTTGATGCTCGTACAACTTATAGGCAACGATCTCATTGTTGAATAGGTCGATGATGGTCGAAAGATATTTCGTCGTGCTCCCGTATTGGATATAGGTGATGTCCGTCACCCACTTCTTATTCGGTTCACTGGCCGTGAAGTCTCGTTTGAGAAGGTCAGGTGCGATGATGATGCTCTCACCCTGAGACCTCCATTTTCGTTTGGGTTTGATCCGACACTGGAGATGGTGCTTTTTCATGATTCTCTGTACGGTGTTCCGGTTTGCTGTTAACTCATAGTTTTGCTCTAACAGGGCCTTTATCTTTCGATGTCCATATCGATATTTCGTATGCTTACATACTTCGACGATTGCTTGCTCTAGCACCGAAGGGTGCTTCACCGGTTCTCTGACCCAACGGTAATAGGTTGCCCGTGGCACGTCTAGGACACGTAGGATCGTCGTGATCGTATATTTCCTCTTCAGGAGTTCTACAGTCTTTAGGATTACTTCTTTCTCAACTCTCTTTCGATCTCCATGAATTTTTTTAAGATTTCGTTCTCCGTCTTCAGGTGGGATAGTTGACGCTCTTTCTTGTCATCCTCGCTGGCGGAATCAGGACCAAGTCCGTAGGTGTACTGCTTCCCGATCGGCTGGTCAAATCGATAGATTTCATTGGACCGATACCATCTCATCCATGTGTGGATCTGGGACTCACTTTTGATTCCGTGTTTCTCCATGATTTCTCTATTCGTCAACTCACCGCTCAGTTTGTCTTTCACCACTGCCCATTTCACTTCACTTGAATATACGTTTTTGCCCACGCAAAAACACCTCCGATGCTAGCACTTTTTTAAAGTGTACCACTGCGAAGGTGTTTTTATATTGTCTCAAAAATTTAGGTTAGCCCACACCGCTCAAGTGAGCAGTGCACCTTCTTTACTTATCTGACTTTCGCTTCGCGAGCGATCGTCAATTGTTTCTCGATTTTTTCAAGGATGAGTTCGACCGAGTTTGGGTCGTTAATCAAGTCATACTCTTCGATTGAGAGACGAAGTACCGGGCAAAGATTGAAGTTGTTGATCCACTCCGTATAGCGCGCGTACATTTCTTCCCAATACGTAATTGGTGTTTGTTGCTCCATCTCACGTCCGCGCATTTGAATGCGGTCGAGCACTTGCTCGAACGAACCTTCGAGATAGATGAGCAAGTCAGGATGCGGGAAGAACGGTGTCAGCACCATCGCTTCAAACAAACTCGAGTATGTCTCGTAGTCAGTTGGAGACATCGTCCCTTTTTCGTAGTGCATTTTGGCGAAGATTCCTGTATCTTCATAGATCGAACGGTCTTGGATGAAGCCGCCGCCGTATTGGAAAATCTTCTTCTGTTCTTTGAAGCGTTCAGCCAAGAAATAGATTTGAAGGTGGAAGCTCCAACGCTCGAAGTCATGATAGAATTTATCGAGATAAGGGTTCGTATCTACTTTCTCAAGTGAAGTTCGGAAGTTGAGGGCATCGGCAAGTGAGTTCGTGATTGTCGATTTACCGATTCCGACCATTCCACCGATCGTGATGATCGTGTCATTCGGAATGTTGTATTTTTCATTCAGCGTCATTTGATTTGTGCTCCTTTAGTCAATTCTAATTCACGTTCGATCGTTGTGAGGACGTGCGTCAAATCGTCCGGGTTTTGGACGAAGTCGAGTTCATCTCCACTGAACGAAAGAATCGTCACTTCGGGGTGTGTCGCGCGGTATGATTCGATGAACGTTTCATAATCGCGGGCGAGCTGTTCGAGGTAGTCGCGAGACATATTCTCTTCTACTTCACGTCCACGCAAGGCGACACGTTTCATTAACGTCTCGATGCTGGCGTGTAAGTAGATGACGACATCAGGCTTTGGCATATCGTGTGTCAAAATCTTATAGATTTGCTCATATTTGTTCAAATGAGCTGGTCTCAGGGAACGGTGGGCAAAAATCAAGTTTTTGAAAATATGATAGTCCGAAACGACGGATTGCTGTTGACTCAAGTGGTGTTTGTGGATATCGTCTAATTGCTTGAAGCGATTGCAAAGGAAAAACATTTCCGTTTGAAAGCTCCATTCGTCGATATCTTCGTAAAACTTGCCGAGAAACGGATTCTCTTCTACAATTTCATTCAGCATCTGCATTGAAAAGTGCTGACTGATGATATGGGCCAGTGACGTTTTCCCGACACCAATCGGTCCCTCTACCGTTATAAACATATGATGTCATCCTCCATTATCCAAAGTGCAAGTTCCATTCTAGCATACAATGAAGTGGATAGGGCGAGCGAAATGATTTTCATTTTTTTTCATAATAAGTGATCAGAAACGGAGTGTGTATATGGAACGAGATGAACGATTTATGAGGCTCGCCATAGATGAAGCAAAGAAGGCGGAAGCAATCGGCGAAGTCCCGATCGGATGCGTCATCGTTAAAGGTGATGAAGTGATTGCCGCGGGTCATAATCGCCGAGAAACGGACTTATTGGCAGCGGCCCATGCCGAAATGATTGCGATTGAACAGGCGAACCAGGCGCTCAGCAATTGGCGTTTGGAGGATTGCGAACTGTTCGTCACGTTAGAGCCGTGCCCGATGTGTGCGGGGGCCATCGTGCTGTCTCGCGTGAAGCGTGTCATCTTTGGTGCCCATGATCCGAAGGGAGGGTGTTGCGGTACGCTCATGAACCTCGTTCAAGACGAACGCTTCAACCACCAAGCCGAAGTGACACAAAATGTTTTAGCAGAAGAGTGTGGGGAGTTGCTAACGATTTTCTTCCGAAACCTTAGAGAAAGGAAGAAGCAGGCGCGGCTTGAACAGAGAGGTTGCAACCCATCTGATTAAACAGTATAATGTAATAGCACTCAACGTAGTGCCTAACTTCATTTACCCATTTGCCGTGCTAGGCGGGGAGGTAGCGGTGCCCTGTAACTCGCAATCCGCTATAGCGAGACTGAATCCCGATTCGAGGGAGTGCATTGGTGTGGCCTGTCCTCGTGTAAGTGGCGTTGACGTCTGAGTCCTGCGCAACGGTCACCCATGAACCAGGTCAGGTCCGGAAGGAAGCAGCCTTAAGTGGTGACGTACCGTGTGCCGCAGGGGTGCTTGGGCCGAGCAAACTGCATGAGTAACGCACATTGACGTGCTTTCAGAAATCGGTGCGCGGCAGATTTATTTAATAACTTCAATCTACGGCCCCAGGGTTGTAGATTTTTTTGTATGATGAAATAGAGAATGTAAGGAAGAAAGGAGGCGGGGACATGGCGTATCAAGCGTTGTATCGGGTTTATCGTCCGCAGTCGTTCCAAGAGGTTGTCGGTCAAATTCATATCACACGTACGATTCAAAATGCGTTGCTTGAGGAACGAATGTCACATGCCTATTTGTTCTCGGGTCCACGAGGGACCGGGAAGACAAGTTTGGCGAAAATTATCGCGAAAGCTATCAACTGCGAGACAGCACCCACACGAGAACCGTGTAACACATGCCCGACTTGTATCGCAATCACGGAAGGGACGAGCCCGGACGTGTTTGAAATCGATGCGGCTTCAAATAATGGGGTCGACGAGATTCGAGAAATTCGGGATAAAGTCAAATATCCGCCTTCTCAAGCGCGCTTCAAAGTATATATCATTGATGAAGTGCACATGCTTTCGACTGGGGCGTTCAACGCCTTATTGAAAACGCTGGAAGAACCACCGGCGCATGCCATCTTTATTTTGGCGACGACAGAACCACATAAAATTCCGGCAACTATCATCTCACGTTGCCAGCGCTTTGATGTGAAACGGCATGAAGTCGGTCAATTGCAAACACGTATGGCATATATCTTGAACGATCAAGATTATGACTATGATCCAGAGGCGCTCAAGCTGATTGCTCGTGCTGCCGATGGTGGGATGCGCGATGCGCTCAGCCTACTCGATCAAGCGCTCGCTTTTAGCGATGGCCGTTTGACCGAAGACGCTGTTCTAGAAGTGACCGGCGCGGTAACGGATGATGCTCTACTTGATATGGCTTATGGCTTACAACAGAAGCAACTCGATCAAATTTTGAGTACGTTGGAAACGATGCTTCGTGAAGGTAAGGATTTGAAGCGATTCATTGAAGATCTCGTATTCGTTCATCGTGATGCTTTACTATTAAAGGCTTCACCTCAAGCCGTCGATTTACTCGAACGCGCCCGTCCGACAGAGACGTTCCGACAATTTGTTGAAGCGACGTCGACGGACGAGTTGTTCCAAGTGATTGAAGAGTTGAATGACTGTCAGCAACAGATGCGATTATCAAACCATCCGAAAGTCTTAGTTGAGTTAACGTTTATTCGGATTGCTGAACAAGGACGGACGATGACAGAACAGATGAAACAACTTCAAGAGCAGGTCCGTGAACTGAGTCGCGAGTTGAATGAAGTCAAGAAAACGGGTGTCCCTGCAGCGGAAGCAACAGCGGAGAAACCGAAAGTTGCCAAGCGAACTCAAATTCGAGTCCCGAAAGAACGCATTCGTCAATTATTGCAACGAGCGGAACGCCAACACTTAAACGCAATCCGTGATAGTTGGGAAGACATCATGGGGAACATTCGCACGCAAGATGGTCCGATTTTTGCACTGTTCTATGAGAGTGAGGCTGTGCTTTGTGCTAGTGACACCTTACTGGTACAATTTAAAGATGGGATGACGTGGCATTACGAGCAGGTTAGCTCGAACGGTCGCACGCGAGACGTGATTGAACAAGCCTTATTCGAAGTGACGGGGATTCGTCGAGAAATCATGGCTGTACTCGAGACCGATTGGGTTGAGTTGAAGAATGAGTTCATCCTTCGTAAACAAGCTGAACGTTCGGATCATAAGGAAGAGGAAGTGGAGGAAGAAGATCCACTTGTCTCAAAGGCCCTCGAACGTTTCGGTGACGTCGTTGAAATTGAAGAAGTTTAAAAGGAGGCGCTCTACATGCGTGGAATGGGAAACATGAACAACATGATGAAGCAAATGCAGAAAATGCAGAAAGATATGGCGAAAGCTCAAGAAGAATTGAAAGACTTAACGGTCGAAGGTACAGCAGGCGGCGGCATGGTTAAAGTAGTCGTTAGCGGACATAAAGAAGTGCTTGATGTCATTATTGCTGAAGATGCTGTGGATCCAGACGACGTCGAAATGTTGCAAGACCTTGTGTTGGCAGCGGTCAACGACGGGATGAAACAAGCTGACCAACTAGTTAATGATAAAATGGGACGTTTTACGCAAGGGATGAACCTTCCAGGTTTTTAAGTGAAGAAAGGAAAGATGCGAGTTGCAATACCCTGAAGCGATCGGACGTTTGATTGAAAGCTTTACAAAATTGCCGGGCATTGGTCCGAAAACTGCTATCCGTCTAGCGTTCCACGTACTTGATATGGAAGAAGACGATGTATTGACGTTCGCTAAGGCGCTTGTCAGTGCTAAGCGTGATATTAAATATTGTACGGTGTGTGGACACATTACAGATGTTGATCCATGTGCAATTTGTACAGATTCGCATCGTGATGAGACGGTAGTCTGTGTCGTTCAAGATTCTAGAGATGTGATTGCGATGGAGAAGATGCGAGAGTACCGCGGGAAGTATCATGTCTTGCATGGAGCGATTAGTCCGATGGAAGGAATTGGTCCTGAAGACATTAACGTCTCGAGTTTGTTAACACGTCTCCAAGAAAATGAAGCGATTAGTGAAGTCATTTTGGCAACTAACCCGAACATTGAAGGGGAAGCGACTTCGATGTATCTATCTCGACTTTTAAAACCGACCGGTATCCGTGTAACACGTCTTGCTCACGGGTTGCCCGTGGGTGGCGATTTGGAATACGCGGATGAAGTGACATTATCTAGAGCGATGGAAGGTCGACGGGAACTATGAAGTGGTTTCGTAAACCTTTACGCTATGGTTACGATCAAAGGTTTTTGTCGGAGTTGTTAGATGCTAAGGCGAAGTACGAATCGAAACGTCACATTCTTGAAGTGAGCATCGAAGATACCGGTGAGTTAGCAGCCCAAGTAAAACAAGCGGAAGCCCTATACTTCTTTTATTTGAAAGAAGCGAAGCGACGCAATGTTTCACTGTCTAACTTAAGGTCGTGAGGCGAGATATTCCATCTCGCCTTTTTCTATGCTGAATCACTCTAGCAAATACATCGAGCATTTTTTCTCTATATAATGAAGGAACTAGAATTATATGAAGAGATTTGAAGCGATAGACAATTGAAATGAAAAATAATTTAAAGTTTTTCTAAAAAAGCTATTGTGTATTTAAAGTTTTATTGATATATTAATAGACGTCGCCGAGAGCGGTTTTGAAAATCGAAAAAAAGATATTGACTTCTAGTTGATAGCTTGTTAAGATATTTAAGTCGCCAAGAACGACAGACGAACTTTGAAAACTGAACGATGAGGCAAAAAAAGTTTTACAATTTTTGAATGAAGCGCAAGCTTCGTCATTTTTAAAGAGC
>NZ_JACSLS010000022.1:0-10435 GCF_018618235.1 Exiguobacterium sp. s26
CGCATGCGTTGTCGAAACACTAAAACCCAGCTGGCAAAGTTCTGTACTTTTCGTTGCATTATTGTGCACATTTGTATTGCAAAATACAGTCGAAGCAATACCTCCGTCATCTCGTCCATCGTCTGTTGATCTAGTTGGTAACTGTCCATCTGAATCTTCCTCTCCTGTTGATAGCCTCATGATACCTCGCATCCAAGCAGACAACATCTCGCCTAATTTCACGTAAGCCCTAGGGCTTGTTTAGAAAACATGCTCATTTTCAATAAACAAACCGTGTTTTCACTTCTGTCATTTCATCAAATAGTCTTCTTACGAGACAGACCAAAACAACGTCCAACCTTCACACACGAACCATCGCGTTTTCGTCATGCGAAAACGACCCTTTTCCGGATCCCGCTCTATGGATCCAGGCGAGAGCAACGCGAGTCGCCCATCCAGTCAAAGAAAAACGTACGTTTTTCTTCCTTGTCCTTACCGGACGGACCGGGACCGGTCCCCCGGCCCCACTCCATTCCGTTCAACCCATGTAACCTCGCTGTTTCATGCTGACGTACGACTCGTCCGCTCCGAGGATGAGATGGTCGAGCACCGGGATGCCGATGAGGTCCCCCGCCTCATGTAACCGTTCGGAGACGAGGATGTCCTCCCGGCTCGGCGTCGGGTCCCCGCTCGGGTGCTGATGACAGACGATGAGGCACGAGGCGTTGTTCAAGATGGCGCATTTGAAGACCTCCCGTGGGTGGACGACACTCGAGTTGACGCTCCCGACGTGTGCCCGGTGGACGCCGATGACCCGGTTCTTTGTGTTGAGCATGATGACGAGGAACACTTCACGGTCGTCGTCCCCGATGAACGAGGAACCGATTTGTCGGGCACTGTCCGGTGATTGGATGATGGCGTGCTCGAGAGCGACCATCTCCTCGCGAATCTCTTGTTTGATACGAATGACCTCGATGATGGATGTAAGTTCCATGATGGTTTGTCCCCTTTCGGATAAGCCGAGCTCAGAACGAACACCGTTGTGCGTCCTGTTGACGGGAACGAAGCGAGCGTCGGGAGACGGTGCAAGGGCGACCGCAGGGAGAGCCTCAAAAAAATGCGTAGAGCAAACGGAGGGACAGGCTTCCGTAGCCAACGAGCGAAAAGCCTCGCTTTGAGCCTAAAGCGAAGGAAGACGGGCCGGAGGGCGCGTCATTTTTTTGACGTCCCTTGCACCGAAGACCAGCGAGCTAGAGTACGGAAACAGGACGCACGGATTACCAATCACGAAAAAGGCTGTTCAAACGGGACAAATCGGGTATAAAATAAGAACAAACGTTCGTTTTATTGAGAGGGGTAATTATTATGACGATGTATCGCGATCGGGGCGAATTGAAATGGATCCCATTCCTCATGCCCGAGCACAAGGCGCTACTGACGAAATACTATAAAGAGATTCAAAAAATTGAGATGCCAGATATCGATGAACAGGTCCTATCGGTCTATGAGAATGTGCTGAACGACGCGATCTTCAGCGGAGATTTGGTAGAGGTAAAATATGTGGAGAAGCGGGAGATGAAACGATTCAGAGGATTCGTGCACCGGACGAACTACATGGAGCGGACCGTCGAGCTGGCCAATCAAAGGGAAGGGATCATCCATGTGCCGTTCGAGGCAATCATTCACGTCGAACAATCGATAGACTAACGCCCTGGCGGTTGCTGACGAAAAATCCTTTGCTGCTTTTATAGATGTATCAGTTAAAAGTTGCAGTACACTGATATCTTTAAATCATTCCGTTTGTCAATTTAAGCTAGACAGATCGACTCCATTCAGGTGACTCAAAAATGCCTCCAACGGTGTGCGGTAATTCAGTGACTTTCTTGGGATGTTATTCCGCTTGTCGGCCACCGACGAAATGAATGTTTGATCCACCTGTTTGAAGTCCATTTCCTTTGCCAAGCCGTCTTTCCGCAGGAGCCCGTTGGAGTTTTCATTCAAGGCGCGCTGAGAAGGCGTGCCGGGATCCGCAAAGTAAATCGAGACGTCGTGCCGGTTGCACAACGGTTTCCAATTGGAGAATTCCTTGCCGCAATCAAACGTGATGGATTTGAACAGATTTCTCGGGACCCCTTGGAACCACTGGTTCAACGCAGTTTCAATATCGCAAGCCTTGCGTCCTGCAGGCTTCAGGGCGATGATGACTTTCGTCAGCCGTTCGACCAGCGTGATCACCGCACTTTTGTGGCGGGCACCCACAATGGTGTCGCCTTCGATATGCCCGAACTCTTTTTTGAACGACGGGTTGTCGGCTTCCCGTTCGGAAATATGGCGTTTGAACGCCTGTTTTCCCCGGCGTTCCTGGTGTCCATTGGGTTTCCGTTTTCCTTTCATCGGCAGCGTGGCGGCGTCAAAGACCTGATTTTTGAACATGCGATAGATGGTGCGCGCGGAACAATCGATGGCCGTTTCTGCCCGGCCGACAATGACATCCGGCGTCCAGCCCTGCGCCACCTTGTCTTGAACATAGGCCACTTGTTTCTTCGGCAGGACAATCTTCCGCCGGCCGCAGCGTTTCTTATTTTTCTTGTATTGCGTGTAGAAGTCGAGCGCTGTATGTCCTGATTTCAGGAAATTGATGACGTTGTAGATTGGCTGCCTGTAACGGTTCATCAACTTAGCAATGATCGCTACAGGTATATTTTGGCGGTGGTAGGATTCTATCATCACCAGTTCATCCGTGGTAAGATGGGTGTAGGTCATTCGTGATCACTCCTATGTTTTTCTTTGGTCGGAAAATACATTGTGAGTGTACCACGAATGGCTTTTTCAATTGTCTAGCTTAATTTTACAATCGGCGATTAATGAATGAATGATCAATTTTTGAAAACTTTTTTGTGTTAATTGAATTTAAGTAGAAAAGAGAAGAAGCTTTTGGGCTTCCTCTCTTCCGATAATATCTCATATGTTAACTATAAAAATATATTTAATTATCCAAAGTCTTCAAACCTCCGTTTGACTTTAACCTAATACAAAACTGTGCCCCCAAGGTTAAAGAAAATTCAACTTTTGGGAGGCAGCACTTTTCGTGTACGACAATTAAACACGGTGTTAAACAGCTCTATTTCTTAGTTTCAATGTCATCGCATTGATAGCCACGATAACCGTGGACACGGACATCAGAACTGCTCCTGCGGCAGGAGCCAACGTAATCCCAATGGAGGCTAGAACACCCGCCGCTATGGGAATGGCAATAAAGTTATAACCGGCTCCCCACACGAGGTTCTGTTTCATTTTACTGGTTGTTTTATTGGCCAATTCGATAAAGGATTCAATATCGCCTGGATCCGACTGAGTCAAAATCACATCAGCGGAATCGATGGCGACTTGAGTTCCGGCACCGACTGCTATCCCAACGTCTGCTATTGCAAGGGATGGTGCATCGTTGACGCCATCGCCGACCATGATAACCGTTTGTCCATTATTTTTCAGTGATTCCACTAAATGATATTTATCTTGCGGTGATTGATTGGCTCTGTATTCAATGCCCAGTTCCTCTGCTACTCCTTGGGCAGCCGTTTCATTGTCACCTGTAGCCATAATCGGTTTTATATTGTAATGCTTCAATGCCTGTATCAGCGTTCTGCTCGTTTCTTTCAATTCATCGCCTAATGCGACCGTACCGATCGGATTCCCGTCCTCAACTAGTATACTTAATGTTGCCCCTTTGGGAACATCCACCGCTACATCTCTTCCAAGTGCCTTTTGGCTGATCAATTCGTATTTGCGGCCATTGGCGTATCCTTCTATACCCGCACCCGACACAACATCAATCGAATCAAAGTGGACAGGCTGAATCCCTTGTTTCTCAGCGTATTGGACGATTGACTGGGCGATTGGGTGGCTGGACCCGCCTTCAATCCCTGCCATTAACGCCGCGATTTCGGCTTCGGTATGTTGACCATCCAGTGTTTCCATGTTCAAAACTTTAAATTCGCCAGTAGTCAATGTACCCGTTTTATCCAGTATCATTACATCAGCCTTAGTTGCCAGCTCCAATGCTTCGCGGTCTTTCACCAACAGCCCGCGGCTTGCACCTAAACTGGTGCTTCGTGCAATAACCAGCGGAATGGCAAGGCCGAGAGCGTGTGGACATGCAATGACTAATGTCGTAACCGTAAAAAGAATAGCGGTTTGAATGTCAGCAATGTACAGCCAAACGACAAAAGCGATGAAAGCCACCGCAATGGCGATATAAAACAGCCAGCCGGCTACTTTTTGAGCAAGATTTTCAGCTCTTGAAGGTTGATCCTGCGCTTGGCTTATCAGGGTTTGAACTTGAGAAATGAACGATTGGTCGCCGGTTTCCTGTACTTCAAGATATAAGATGCCTGCACCGTTCGTGGAACCGCCGATCACTTTGTCTCCGGCTCCTTTTTCAATGGGTTTAGATTCCCCCGTCAGCAAAGCTTCATTGATCCGCGAGGTGCCTCTTTTGATGATGCCATCGGCAGGGACGTTTTCTCCGGCCTGAACCCGTACAAGGTCTCCGACTTCCAGCTCATTTACGGGACGCGTCTCGATCGAATCATCTTCCAATACCACATGTGCATCTTTCGGCACCAATTCGGCGAGCGATTTTTGCGCGTCTCCTGCTTCTCCGATAGCCTTCATTTCGATCCAGTGTCCAAGGAGCATGATCAACAGCAAGGACGCGAATTCAAAGAAGAAATCCATGATGTGATCGCCGGTTACGTAGCGTGCCAGCACGGCGTAAATGCTGTACAAATAGGAAACGGATATCCCTAATGAAATAAGGGCCATCATGCCCGGTGCTTTTTCCTTAAATTCAGCGATTGCACCTTGATAGAAGGGTTTTCCGCCATAAACCAATAAGATAGTTGCTAATACAGCGACCACAATATCCGAGTATGGAAAAGTAAATTGGAAAGGAAGCCGAACGTCCATCATCGGCGACAATAATAGAATGACAATGCCCAAGGGCAGCGACTTCAGGAAAATTTCTTTGAAATTCCCATGATGGTGATGTCCATGGTCACTATGATCGTGGCCACCATGATTGTGATGGGCATGATCATCATGAATTTTGGCAGGATTGCTGTCGTCTTGAATGCCTTCTTTCACTTGGTCTTCATGGTACGAATGCCCAACATGTTTGGAATGATCCATTTTACTGTGATCTACCTGTTCGTCTTGATGGTGGTGATGGTCTTTATCATTTTTAGCCATTCAGTGCGCCTCCTCCAAACTAGTGGTTCTTATCCTATTTAACCCTATTTACATTCTTAACATTCACAAAGTTCTTGCCGAATATACCACGCGAGGGTATATTTCATTTAAAAGTAAAGTGTGCTGTGAAAGCACCCTTATACGACGTCATACCCTTGTTCTTCAATCGCTTTCTGAATTTCGTTTAATGATGTCTTGGCAGTATCATAGTCTACTGCCACTTCGCCTTTTTTAAGATCAACTGTCACAGATGAAATCCCTTCGAGTTCACCGACGCCCGTTTCAACCGAGTTTGCACAGTGGCCGCAGGACATACCTTGTACTTTTAATGTTTCAATCATTATTATTCCTCCTAAAGTAATATTTCCTTAAACTTAACATACCCCGATAGGGTATATCAAGTGTTTAGTATCATTTTACTTTATCGCTGTTTCCATGACTCTAATTTAGAAGTTCACAATGACCCCCCAAAAAAACCGCACCATTGATTTTAATATTTGATTACTTGTCTATAAAATGTGCAGTTTCTATGGAGTTTCGGTATTTCTGTTTAGTTTGGAAAGGAGAGGGAAATCCAGTAAATGAAGCAAAAATAAGAAATGGAGGTTTTAACATGGCTCATGAACAACATCAGGAATTGATTCGGGCATTACATGATTGTGCAGCGGAATGTAACCATTGTTTTGACGCTTGTCTGCAGGAAGACGATGTGAAGATGCTAGCACAGTGCATTCGATTAGACCGGGAATGCGCGGACATGTGTGCATTTTTGGAACATGCCATTACTCACAATTCACCGTTCGTTTCCGAACTGGCAGCCGTTTGCGCAACCATTTGCGAAGCTTGCGCAGAGGAATGTGAGAAGCACGCCGATCATCATGAACATTGCAGACGCTGTGCGGAAGCTTGCCGTAGATGTGCAGAAGCTTGCCGTAACGCCGCATAACCTTACTCAAAAAGGCCCGTCGGAAATATTTTCCGACGGACCTTTTCTTTTATCAAGCATCATTCTGCTTCATGGATCCATTTGTAGACGATTCCCCAAACCGTGAGAAAATGATCATCGACCGGAAAACCGGACTGGCGGATTTTTTCCCGAACATTTCGCACATGCGAATCGATGGTCCGCCCTTCCGTCTCTGAGTCGAATCCCCAAATTAACTGGATCAGCTGCTCCCTCGTAAACACTTTGTCGGCATTCTTCATCAGGTGGCCCACCATCAGAAATTCTTTTGGCGTCAATTTGATGATATGTTTGCCGTACGTAAGTTCAAACCGGTCTTTGTCCCACACCAAACCGTCCACTTCAATGGTATTTTTCGGAGTTCTCCTGCGAAGCAGCGCCCCCATCCGGGCCAGCAACTCATCTTCATTAAACGGCTTTGTGATGTAATCATCCGCCCCGATATTCAATCCCTTAACAATATCCTCCTGTTGTTCCCGCGCCGTCAGCATAATGATTGGCACATCCGAAAATTTCCGGATTTCGCGGCACAGTTCCCAGCCATCCATTTCCGGCATCATGATATCCAGTAAGACGAGATCGAAAGGTTCCGATTCCAAATAGTCGAGGGCTTCATGAGCTCCCAGTGCTTTTTTACAGAGGTACTGATGCGGCTTCAAATATAAAGCCACTAAATCCAGCATTCGTTGTTCATCATCAACCAACAGCACTTTCTGCAAGCGAATCCCCCCTTTTCAATTCTATCAGGACGGTTGTCCCTTGTCCGTACTCACTTTGAAGCGTCATGAGACCACCGTGCGATTCGACGATTTCTTTCGCAATCGCCAGGCCAAGACCGCTTCCTCCGTACTGTCTGGATCTGGATTTATCGACCCGATACAATTGTTCAAAGACAAAAGGAAGATCTTTTTCCGGTATGCCCTCTCCTTCATCACGGATGCTTATGGTGATGGTACCTTTATCTTGGACTCCCTGTAATACCACTTGTGTTCCTTCAGGAGAATGCTTGCGGGCGTTGTCCAAGACATTCAGCAATACCTGCTGAAAACGTTCGGGATCAATGAAGGCGACAATCTCATGTTCACAATGGACAGCCAATGAAATCTGTTTCTCGTCAAAAGCTGGCCGAACCAAGGCAACGACGGATGCAAAAAGCATCTCCAGTGAAAATTCCTCTTTTTGAATGGCGAACTGGTTATGATCCATCTGAGCCAGCTCAAACAGCTGCCGGATCAATTCCGTCAAATGGGCCGTCTCTTCCCGGATGATGCCAATGTATTCCTTTTTCTCTTCCTCGGATGCATCCGGCCGGCTCGCGATATCGGCATATCCTTTGATATAGGTCAACGGCGTCCGCAACTCGTGCGAAATACTCGCCAAAAATTCATTCCGCTCATTTTTTAAATGTTCCAAGTCACTGGATAGAGCAGTGATGGCGTTCGCCAGCTCTCCCAACTCATCGTTTCGGCCAATATTCAGGCTGACCTCGTGGTGCCCTTCGCTTAACTGTTCCGTCGCTTCTTTCATCCGAATCAACGGCAACGTAATCAATCGGGATAGCAGAAAAATTGTGATGACGGTCAACCCGACAGCAATCAGGCCAACAATCAGGAATTGGTTTCGCAAATGACTGACCATCCCTTTGATATGATTGGTTTCCGCAAACATGAACACGTGGCCTCTATGTTCTCCTTCAATGGTGATTGGGCTGTCCGTCGCAATAAACTCTTTTTTGTCCCATCGCTCTTCCACGACCTTCCCTCCCTGCAGAACCTCATCAAAATCGGTGTGTTCCAACACTTCCCTCATTTCAGGTTCAATCAGATCGGAATGGGTCAATTCGTTGCCATCTGCATCCGTGATGATGACGATGAAATCGGAGGCCGATTCCATCAACGCCACATGGTTCAATGTCGCCGGTTCAAAACTGTCTTCCAATACTTCGCTGTGGGTGTTCCCTCTTGCAAGCAGGTTGGTCATGACTTCATCCACCCGTTCATTGACAAAAGTAACGTACAGGGTTAGAAACAAAACCAATTCAATGATGATAATAAACACAAAAAACAGCAAACCTATTTTCAATGCAAGCCTGTTTAACATGGCATCCCTCTTTAAGTCGATTGGTTAGCAGCAATCAAGACAAAGACTGCTGCCGAAAGCTGTTGGATTCGGTTCGTCTTTCAAACGGCTAGCTGGTTTCTACTTGGTTTTTCCCTCTTCCAGCAGCGTTTTCCAGGTCTGTAATCCGTCTTCCGACAAGTAGGCATTGCCTTCAAATGTGTAGATCGCCAGTTCCATTCCATCCATCGGGTTTTGTGCAATAAAAGCGATGGCATCTTGTGAAAGGTCCGGTGTATCCACCGGCTCGAGTTCTTCATTTTCCATAGTATACTTCACCAGAGCCGCCGCTGTCCCGTAGCTTCCGAAGTACAAATGGTCTTCGGTGAAATGCACCGCTGTGCCTGTTTCACTTCCGTCTGTAATGGCTTTAAAATTTTCTCCGCCATCCCGTGAGAAATAAATCCCTGCAGCCGTAGCTGCAGCGACGAAGTTTGAGTCAGCCGGGTGAAGAGCGAGCGAAGTCACTTCGCCTTCCAGCCCTTCAGCCTTCACAGTTTTCCATGATTCGCCTTCATCACCGCTTTTATATACGCCGGCTTCCAATAGGGAATTCTTGGCCGGATTGATTAGGAAAATGTCGTTACTGTTATATCCCACCGCCATGGCATGAAAATCCGTTTCTCCTTGAAATGCAATCTCTTCAATCGATTTACCGCTGTCGATGCTTCGCTGTATCCCTAGGGGATTGGGTAATTCTGAGTCTGCACTTGGGTGGCCCGACGTAATAAATCCTTCATTTGTTGCATTAAAGCCCATATAATCATGAAAATTATCCGCCGTTTCGAACCAGCCCTCTTCCCGGTAAATTTTCAGCCCGGTATGCGAGGCAAAATACAGTCCGTTCTCATTTCCTGCATAACCCATCCCATGAACATGGTTCAGTTCCCCTTCAAACGGCACTTCAAATGAATCCGTTGTATCATTGCTGCAGCCTGCCAGCAAAAGAAAAGCCGACAGCACTGCCGTTCCTATTCTCTTTTTTTTTCATGTAGATGCCCTCCGAATATGTCATTTTTTATTTTTTATTTTTTATAAGTATAACATTCTTAAAGTTTAACGAAAAAGTTTCGACTTTTTGTGCAGATATCTTGATTTCAAAACAGGTAATCCATTCCCTCTACAATTGACCCAAAAGGAATAATCCTTCCAATCGGTCCGGTGGAGGATCTTTGCCTGATTTTTATTTATAAATTTTCTACACCTGACATTTCTTTTCTTTCGGTTAGTCCACTTTAAAGAAATGTTTTTTTCTCGTTTTTTCTTTGCAGCATTTTTCAAAATAACGTGGCCCGCATTATGCTTGGGAAATTCAGAGGTATCAGCACGGTTTGATCTGTTCCATATAACTCGCGATATCCTCTTCGGACATTTCACCCGTAATAATTTTCTCGATTTTGCCCTCTTGATTGACTAACAGAGTAGTCGGCAATGGACGGATATTATAAGCTTCCATAACACTTTTGTCCTTATCGATAACAATCGGGAACGTTAAATTTCGCTGTTCAGCAAATTGTCTCACTTCATAATCGGATTGCGCAATATTGACAGCGAGTATCTCCACACCTTGATCCTTGTATACCTGGTACTGCTTTTCCATCAGCGGGAACTCTTTTTCGCACGGTTTGCACCAAGTACCCCAAAAGTTCACGAACACCCCCTGCCCTTTGTACTCAGACAGCTGATGCCGTTCCCCGTTCAAATCCGTCAACGCAAAATCGGGTGCCGAATCTCCAACTTGCAGCAATTCGTTTTTCTCTTTTGTTAATCCGTTGTAGATGGTAAATGCAATAGCGACAACCAGAATGAACAAATACTTGTCCTCATAATCAAGCGATTTCTCTTTTTATCCTTTTTAGCAGCCATACACTGTCACGTCCTTCCTAGATGCTGGGTTGAGTCCATTAAAACCCTGTAAATCCACCCGTAAATTGCGATAAAAAAGCGATGATTTCTGTCAGCATGTCAAAGTAAAGTAAAACGCCCATCAGAATCATTAATGCTCCTCCTATTGACATGAAAAGAGCGCTCTTCTTTGAACTGAGCCCTGTTTTACGGACAGTTTAATAAAAAGTGCCTCGAATTCTATGCGGCGATCAGATGGCTCCGGTATTGCTCCGGGGT
>NZ_JACSLS010000023.1:0-3006 GCF_018618235.1 Exiguobacterium sp. s26
TTAGACTAGATCAAAGCCTCGACCGATTAGTATCATTCAGCTCCACACGTCGCCGTGCTTCCACCCATGACCTATCTACCTCATCGTCTCTGAGGGGTCTTTCTTGATTGCTCAAAGGGAAATCTCATCTCGGAGGGGGCTTCATGCTTAGATGCTTTCAGCACTTATCCCGTCCGCACGTAGCTACCCAGCGATGCTCCTGGCGGAACAACTGGTACACCAGCGGTGCGTCCATCCCGGTCCTCTCGTACTAAGGACAGCTCTCCTCAAATTTCCTGCGCCCACGACGGATAGGGACCGAACTGTCTCACGACGTTCTGAACCCAGCTCGCGTACCGCTTTAATGGGCGAACAGCCCAACCCTTGGGACCTACTCCAGCCCCAGGATGCGATGAGCCGACATCGAGGTGCCAAACCTCCCCGTCGATGTGGACTCTTGGGGGAGATCAGCCTGTTATCCCCAGGGTAGCTTTTATCCGTTGAGCGATGGCCCTTCCATGCGGAACCACCGGATCACTAAGCCCGACTTTCGTCCCTGCTCGACTTGTAGGTCTCGCAGTCAAGCTCCCTTCTGCCTTTGCACTCTTCGAATGATTTCCAACCATTCTGAGGGAACCTTTGGGCGCCTCCGTTACTGTTTAGGAGGCGACCGCCCCAGTCAAACTACCCACCTGACACGGTCCTCCAGCCGGATCACGGCTGCGAGTTAGAGACTCTATACGCAAAGGGTGGTATCCCAAGGGTGTCTCCACCGAAGCTGGCGCTCCGGCTTCACAAACTCCCACCTATCCTGTACATCGCGTACAAAGCCTCAATATCAGGCTGTAGTAAAGCTCCATGGGGTCTTTCCGTCCTGTCGCGGGTAACCTGCATCTTCACAGGTACTATGATTTCACCGGGTCTCTCGTTGAGACAGTGCCCAAATCGTTACGCCTTTCGTGCGGGTCGGAACTTACCCGACAAGGAATTTCGCTACCTTAGGACCGTTATAGTTACGGCCGCCGTTTACTGGGGCTTCGGTTCAGTGCTTCTCTTGCGATGACACATCCCCTTAACCTTCCAGCACCGGGCAGGCGTCAGCCCCTATACTTCATCTTGCGATTTAGCAGAGACCTGTGTTTTTGCTAAACAGTCGTTTGGGCCTATTCACTGCGGCTTATGTTGCCATAAGCGTCCCTTCTCCCGAAGTTACGGGACCATTTTGCCGAGTTCCTTAACGAGAGTTATCCCGCGCGTCTTAGAATTCTCATCTCGCCTACCTGTGTCGGTTTACGGTACTGGCGCCGACCTCCTTACTAGAGGCTTTTCTTGGCAGCGTGAAATCCGGTACTTCGCCCTACGGGCTCCACGTCACAGCTCAACCTTGTGTGCCGGGCGGATTTGCCAACCCGACGGCCTCGCTGCTTGTCCGTGCACTTCCAGTCGCACGGTTACCTTATCCTTCTGCGTCCCCCCATCGTTCAAACGGTGGTACGGCGGTACAGGAATATCAACCTGTTGTCCATCGCCTACGCCTTTCGGCCTCGGCTTAGGTCCAGACTAACCCTGAGCGGACGAGCCTTCCTCAGGAAACCTTGGGCTTTCGACGGAGGGGATTCTCACCCCTCTTTTCGCTACTCACACCGGCATTCTCACTTCCAAGCGCTCCACGGCTCCTCACGATACCGCTTCACTGCTGCTTGGAACGCTCCCCTACCATCCCTTACGGGATCCATAGCTTCGGTGGTATGTTTAGCCCCGTTACATTTTCGGCGCGGCGTCACTCGACTAGTGAGCTATTACGCACTCTTTGAATGGTGGCTGCTTCTAAGCCAACATCCTAGTTGTCTGTGCAACGCCACATCCTTTTCCACTTAACATACACTTTGGGACCTTAGCTGATGGTCTGGGCTGTTTCCCTTTCGACTACGGATCTTATCACTCGCAGTCTGACTCCCGAGTACAAGTTGCCGGCATTCGGAGTTTGACTGAATTCGGTAACCCTGTGGGGGCCCCTAGTCCAATCAGTGCTCTACCTCCGGAACTCTACACCTCGAGGCTAGCCCTAAAGCTATTTCGGGGAGAACCAGCTATCTCCAGGTTCGATTGGCATTTCACCGCTACCCACACCTCATCCCCGCACTTTTCAACGTGCGTGGGTTCGGACCTCCAGTCAGTGTTACCTGACCTTCATCCTGGACATGGGTAGATCACCTGGTTTCGGGTCTACGACGACGGACTGATGCGCCCTATTCAGACTCGCTTTCGCTGCGGCTCCGCCTCATCGGCTTAACCTCGCCCGCCATCGTAACTCGCCGGTTCATTCTACAAAAGGCACGCCATCACCCGTTAACGGGCTCTGACTACTTGTAGGCATACGGTTTCAGGATCTGTTTCACTCCCCTTCCGGGGTGCTTTTCACCTTTCCCTCACGGTACTGGTTCACTATCGGTCACTAGGAAGTATTTAGCCTTGGGAGATGGTCCTCCCGGATTCCGACGGGGTTTCACGTGTCCCGCCGTACTCAGGATCCACTCTGGAGGGGATAAGATTTCGGCTACAGGGCCGTCACCTTCTCTGGCCGACCTTTCCAGGTCGTTCACCTATCCTATCCCTTTGTAACTCCGTATAGAGTGTCCTACAACCCCAGGAAGCATGCTTCCTGGTTTGGGCTGTTCCCGTTTCGCTCGCCGCTACTCAGGGAATCGAATTTTCTTTCTCTTCCTCCGGGTACTTAGATGTTTCAGTTCCCCGGGTTTGCCTCACGCCGTGCTATGTATTCACACGGGTGTCCCGCCAGTCTCCCGGCGGTGGGTTCCCCCATTCGGATACCCCTGGATCAAAGTGTACTTACCACTCCCCAGGGCATTTCGCTGTTCGTCGCGTCCTTCATCGGCTCCTAGTGCCAAGGCATCCACCGTACGCCCTTTCTACCTTGATCTAGCGTCTAAGACACACGGTCCTCACGGACCATATGTGAAATAATTGGTTTGATGTCTTGATGAATCTTCAGTTTTCAAGGAACAA
>NZ_JACSLS010000024.1:0-2474 GCF_018618235.1 Exiguobacterium sp. s26
TGTAGACGTCAAGTTGATTTTGACACTTTTTGCTCGTTTGCCTTTTACACTTCTGCCGAAAACAATGATTTCCGGTTTCTCATCCGATGACTGTCGTCATCACTATGTATGATTTCGACGCGATGGAGTAAGCGGTCCAGTATCGCAGTCGTGATGCCCTGGTCCCCGATCAATTCGCCCCATTGTTCGGGGCTTTTGTTCGAGGTCAGGATGATCGAGCTGCGCTCATAAAGGTGGTTGACGAGATGGAAGAAGAGATTGGCTTCTCGTTGGTCCATGGCCATATACATCAGGTCATCGATGATGACCAGGTCCGAATCTCGCAACCTTTTTAACTGGATCTTCGACTTGCTTGAGAACTCTTCACTTTTTAATAGTTGGACGAGTTCGCCCATCGTGACGAAGTATACCTTGAACCCGTGGTTGACCGCCTCGATTCCGAGTCCCACGGCCAAAAACGTCTTTCCGACGCCCGGAGGGCCCAAGAGGATCAGGTTGTACTGTTGTTCGAGCCAGTTGAGCTGTTTCAACTGCTTCAGCTGTCGGGCGGTTAGTGCGGTCTGTTCCTCCAAATTGAACTCCGAGAGGGATTTGATGAACGGGAATCGGGCCCACTTCATTCGTCTCTCCAAACTTTTAGCGTCTCGTTTGGCGCGTTCATGGTTCGTGATGGCACTTAGAAATTCGATATACGTCCAGGAGGCCATTTCGGCCTCTCTCAAAATCTGTGGGAGGGCGTCAGCCGTCTCGGCGAGACGAAGCTGCCGAAAGTCCTGTTGTAACTCGGAAACGCTTTGACTCATTTTGTCGCCACCCCTTTCAGGATGTCGGTGTAGGCTTGGAGTGACCTCGTTGCGACCTGTATCCCGGATTTCTTCGGACGTTCGGTATCGGGTTTTGGATCACACCCATCGTCCGCGAGGATCGCAAGATAGTGGACCACGTCTCGGAAATCGTTGGCGCTGAACAGACTCTCTTGCGAACACTTTTCCAGTGCGTTCGTTAAGTGATTGGGATACATGATCGCGACGTCCCTGATGATGTTGAACTGGTCACGTCGGTATCTCGGGTAACGCTTTGAGAGCTCACCCAGATAATCGGACGCCGCCTCTCTGTCCTCGAAATAGGTGAGGACCTGTTGCTTCAGTTCTTCGATTCCTTTGGAACGATCCCGAAGGTGGTCACGGCTTTGAATCAGTTTTCCGCTCTCTTTGCTGACCCGGTGGTCTGCAATCACTTCTCCCTCGGGAGATTCGCGAATCAATAACCGTTCCTGTTCGGTCACTTCGAGGAACACCACTTTCTTCTTGACCGATGAGTAGGTCCCGATTGGGACGGTGTAACGGTTTGAGCGATAACGGATTGTGTTGTCCTTGCTGACGTTCCTTGCTATACTTTCGGTACGGATACTTTCGAAAGAGAGTAGCGATAAGACCGGTTGTAAGTGTTGTTTTTCGACGGAGAACACTTCAGCTGGTCTTTTTTTCGTTGTCTGATGGACGTTATGATTTCCTGTCCTCTCCAACCATCTCATGGAACGGTCGTTCCAATCCTCGATATGCCGGTACACTCGGCTGTCCGCGAAGTTCCGTTTGATGTACTTCACGACGTTCTCGATCATACCCTTTGACTCCGGGTCAGCCCGACGACATAAGTGGATTCTAAACTTTCGTTCGTTCACGTAGGCTTGAAACTCATTGGTCAATAGGACGTCACCTGCGTTCTCGTTGATTGCGATGAGGTGATCCTGGTCATAGACGATTTCAGAAGGACGCCCACCATAGAATTGGAATGCATTTTCGTGGCAGTGAATAGTGTCCTTGGTGGTGAACGGTCGTTCTCTCCATTCGACATACTTCATCCGAGAGTGCGCAAGTACGAACGCAATGAAATAAAGCTTTATCATTTTTCCATCTTTAGTCCGTTGTCTGGTCTCACCCCAGTCTACCTGTATTTGCTTGCCCATTGGTTGTTCTGGGATAGCCTCGTAATGGCGGACAATCCTTTTCTTTTCAATCTGATAGATTTCTCGGATTTCCTTCACGTATGTCCTGACCGTGCTCGATCCGACCGACAGGCCGGGATATCTTTCAAGTAACCAGTCATGTACTTGTGCGCTGCTCAAATGCGGATACTCCTCCAACCATGCAATGATCCAGTCTCGGTAGGCATCGAGCTTCTTCTTTCGTGAGCAGGCTTTCTCGTCAAATTCATGTAGGGCATCTTCATATGTCATCTTCAGGTACTTATATACCGTCGGTCTCGATACCTTCAGTGCTGTGGCGATTTGAGCCACTTTCATGTTTTGCTGATACATTTGATGAATCTTGATGTGTAGCACTAACTTTTCCTCCAAATCCATTCCCTCCAGATAAAATAGCCTCAACTACTCTATCGGAGTTCTGTTCTGATTTTTCGGCAATAGTGTAAAATCGTATCGAGCAAAAACTGTCAATTTTATTTTAGCGTTCACA
>NZ_JACSLS010000025.1:0-2365 GCF_018618235.1 Exiguobacterium sp. s26
TGTATTTTGCAATACAAATGTGCACAATAATGCAACGAAAAGTACAGAACTTTGCCAGCTGGGTTTTAGTGTTTCGACAACGCATGCGTGACACGATAACTGTCACCTGTAAAGTTTAGTATGTGAGCGTGATGGATGACGCGATCGACGAGTGCCGCAGTCAAGCGCGCGTCGCCAAAGATGCGATTCCATTGGCTGAACTCAAGGTTGGATGTGATGATCAGGCTCTTTCGCTCGTACCAGTCGGTGATGAGATGAAACAGAAGTTCCGCAGATTCTTTTGTGAGAGGGAGATATCCCATCTCATCTAAAATAATCATATCTGCCGACTCGAGACGAGAATGGAAGTTGCCTAGTTTTCCATCCCGCCAGGCCTTGTTAAGTTGCTCGACGAGTTCAGAGACCCGGAAGAACCTCACCTCATAACCTTTGTGACAAGCTTCTCTCCCGAGCCCGATGGCCAAATGGGTCTTTCCTGTACCCGGGGACCCTGTCAGAACGACGTTCTGTGAGTGCTCGACGAAATTCAGTGAGGTCAGTTCGTCCTTATCTAAATGCTTTGGGAAGTAGATGTGATTGCCCCAATGATAGTCGTCTAGTGACTTATTGTTGATGAATTTTGCCTTTTTGATTAACCGTTGCGCTTTCGCTTCCTCGCGGAGGCGCATTTCCATCGAGAAAAGCTCCGTGAGAAACTTTTCAGGGGATTCCGTTGGAATCGATTCATAGATTTCAGCGACATAGGCAAGGCGGAGCGATTTGCACATTTCTTTTAGGCTCATACTGCACCACCTTCTCCCCAAGGCCGATTCAGGCTATCGTACTTGCTCCAATCCACATCATAAGGATGGTCCTCAACCACGGCTGGATCGTCGTCCTCGCTCAGTAGCTCGTATAGGCGTTCATTGATCTCGAGGATTGGATAGAGTGCGAGCTTGGCTCGGATCCAGGCCAGTCTTTCCTGCCGAACGAGTAAGTTGGGTACGCCCAGGTACTCTTTGATTCTACCCGGCAGATATTCGGAATAACGGGAGTGCCCGAAGCTTCTCGGCTTCTTGTGCCAAGTGCTGATGATGTTTTCCCATGGGAGCGCACGCTTTGTCATCATGTAGGGACGTTTTTCTTCGTAGAGGATTTCTCCGTGAAGTGAGAGAATCTTCATCGAATCCCACCTTAAGATGGCGCGTACTTGCCCATGACGAGCCCCTGAAGGGATCAAGACTTTCGTCTTATCGATCGTTATTTCGCCGTACTTGTTCACCTTGAACAGTTCTTCTTTGAAGACGGGGAAGTCTTCTTGCGGCAATCGCAATAGATGTCTCTGCTCTTCTTCGAACAACTCACGGATCAGCACATGCTTTTCGTAATGCACTCTCTCCATGTCATCCCGTAGGGAAGCTGCGAGTTGCCGGTTCGTCGAATCGTAATCATGCATGACAGGGGCTGGGACAAGAAAATTGTACCGAACGTATCCTACCTTGTTCTCGACACTTCCTTTCTCGTTACCTCTGTAAGGATTACAGCTTTGAACTTGGAAGCCGTAATGTGCCATGAACTGCAGGAAAGCATCTGTATAGATCGCCTCTTCTTTTGTCGTTCGTGGTTGGATGACTGCGGCGGGGAGATTATCGATTCTGAGCTGTTGCGGTACACCACCGATTTCTTCAAAAAGCATTTTGAGTCCCGTCAAAAAGCACTCTTGGTTTTCTGCGGGCAGGGCGACAGCTGCTGTGCGGTTACTGAAGGGCAGGCTCATGACGAGGCATTTTACATCGACCGCATGACTATCTTTGACGACTTCCATCGTCCCGAAATCTACCTGTGCCTCACCCGGAGGGTGTTGCAATCGTTCTTGCCTTGTGTCGTTTTCCTCCTCGCTCGTCATATGCCAGCTCTTGATGAAATTGCAGACCGTCCGGTAAGAACCCTCGAATCCGTTCGCCACCAGCGTTTCATAAAGCTTTTTATTCGTTCGTCTTAACTTTTTCTGAAGCATTTGATCCTCGGTCAACCAATCCTCGACCATCTCGCCCCATTTCGTTCCGTACATCATGCCTCTCTTGGGGCGAATGGTTTCACTCGGCAGTTGAGCTGAATCCGCGTATTTTTTTACCGTCCTCCAGTTGAGGTCTAGATTTTTAGCGATTCGATTGATCGAATGTGATTTGTGGTTTCTCAGATATTTGATACAATTGATATCGGACATTGCTAGCATTCCTTCCATCTCCTAACGTTCTTGTGTCGCAACTTAAACGTTAGGGTGAGATTATGGTTGCTGGCAAGTCCTTTTTCTTTTCTAAAATAGGAGTGCAGAGTTGTGTACGTTTCCGTTGCACACTTCTGCACTCCTATTTTGCATTACACA
>NZ_JACSLS010000026.1:0-1897 GCF_018618235.1 Exiguobacterium sp. s26
AAATCGAGTAGGAGGGAGTGATTAACTCCCGACCTCTCACACCACCGTACGTACCGTTCGGTATACGGCGGTTCAATTAAGATGTATGACGCAAAGTTTCATAACGTGATACCAGACTTTTGAGCCCTCGGGAACTCCAGTAGGAGTTCCCGAGGGCTTTGTGCAGTATCGGACTTTTTGAAATCCGCCAGTAACCCTTCCGTGAGTTGCCCCATTCATGGGCCTTCCCTTTCGGGATGCCCAGTCCGGTGAGCTTTCTCACTTTTGTGCTCGGCTTCTTCCAACTCTTCCACACGCACATGCGTAGCCTTCTTCGAATCCACGACTCGAGGGTCTTGAACACACTCGGTGTGTCTGCCAACGCAAAGTATCCGCACCATCCCATCAGGTATTGGTTCAGCTTTTGGATACGGACCTCCATCGAGTATGGTCTCTTTCGCGATGTGATGTCGCGGATTTTATCTTTCATCCGGTTCACACTGGCTTTGGCAATCCGTATTTTCGGTTCTCTGTGCTTCGTGAAGCTGAACCCAAGGAACTTTCGTCTCCATGGGCGGTCTACGGCGGACTTGTTGCCGTTCACTTTCAGCTTCAGCTTCCCTTCGATATAGGAGGTCACCGACCTCATGACCCGATTTCCCGCTTTTGGTGTTTTCACATAGATGTTGCAGTCATCGGCGTAGCGGACGAACTGATGTCCACGCTTCTCGAGTTCCTTGTCCAGTTCGTCTAGGACGATGTTCGAGAGCAGTGGGCTGAGTGGGCCTCCTTGCGGAGTGCCTTCCTCGTTGTCCGTCACGACTCCGTTTATCATGATTCCGGTTTTCAGATACTTGTGGATGAGCTTGAGCAGACACTTGTCCTCGATTCGCTTCGCCAGAAGCCCCATGAGCTTGTCATGGTTCACCCGGTCGAAGAATTTCTCCAGGTCGATATCGACCACCCAGCGATTTCCCTCTGCGATGTACCCTTTTGCTTTCTTGACCGCCCCGTGGGCACTCCGATTCGGTCGGAATCCATAGCTGTGGTCAGAGAACGTGGGGTCGTAGATAGACGACAACACCTGGGCGATCGCCTGTTGAATGAAGCGATCCATCACGGTAGGGATGCCGAGCAGTCGCACACCGCCGTCAGGTTTCGGGATTTCGACCCTGCGGACCGGTTGCGGCTGGTAGGTTCCCGACAGAAGCTCCACCTTCATGGTGTCCCAGTGTTCGATGACATGCGCTCGCAGGTTTTGTACGGGCATTCCGTCGACACCGTGGCTTCCTTTGTTCCGAACCACTCGGTTCAGGGCACGTATTAAATTTTCCCGTGACAGAATCTGTTCCATTAACATTCGTTATGCCTCTTTCCGTGAACAACGCTTCTTCTTTATCCAGTCCCTGCTCCACCCTCTTGATGTCCCCAGTGGAATTCACCACGTCCTCCATTCAAGCAAGCCCTGACGGGTTGTCTGTGTTCATCACAGCGACTGCCTGCCAAGATGTTGTTCTCTCTTAATTGTTCGGCCCTTCCCACTCGTCTCGAGACAAGGTGGTACTATGGCCTCTGCTGACTTCTGATTGTTCAGCCGCCCATCACTGTGCGGGTTACCAAGGGTACTTGGCGTTCCAATCAGAGCTCCCCGGGTAAGGACGCAATCTTTCCCTCCATCTATCTGCTCCATTTACTGCATGCGACCTTCGGCAGAAAGGGCTTTGCCTTGTTCAGCAGGCTCACCCAGTCGCACATAGCCTCGTATGAAGTTCGTGTACCTCAGACCGGAGGTTTGCCGCCCGCTTCCTTCAGATTCCACGTCGCCGTGGACACCCTTGCGCTTGGCTAACTATTACTTCTGCCTTCACAGTTCGGGACTTGCACCCTATAGATTACGCCCATGCCGGGCACACTGAAA
>NZ_JACSLS010000027.1:0-1685 GCF_018618235.1 Exiguobacterium sp. s26
TGAACTGCTCCCCGTCAAGTAGACAGGGCAAATAATGAAAACCGGACTATGCGGCTTGAGACCTGTATTCTACAGGGCTCAAGCCGTTTAGTCGTTTCTGGAAACGATCATGGTTGTAGAACGAGATGTAGGTCTCGATGGCTGATGTAAGTTCGCTGTAGGCCTGGAACTCACGCAGGTAGTACATCTCGACTTTCAAGGTACCCCAAAAACCCTCGATCGGGGCGTTGTCGAGACAACGTCCGACCCGGGACATGCTGTGGGTCAGCCCCGCGTCTTCCACCATGCGTTTGAACCCTCTCGAGGTATATTGGAACCCCCGGTCGCTATGGATCATCGGACTCGCTCCTGAACGGAGCCCCGCGATGGCTGGGATCATCGTCTGGAAGACGAGCGCGTTGTTGTTGGATTTCCCGATGCGATAGGCGATGATCGAGCCGTCATAAAGGTCGATGATCGCGCTCAGATATGCCTTCCTTCCGGCGCCATATTTGAACTCGGTGACGTCGGTGCACCACTTCTCGTCCGGTCGGGACGCGCTGAATTCTCGGTTCATCAGGTTCTCGGCCACATGCTGCGGTGACGACTTCTTGTGCCGTTTTCGCTTCTGGCGGATGACCGAACGGATCTCATGGATGCGCATGAGACGATAGATACGCTTCTCGTTGTATGCCGGCAGGCCATGCTGGCGTCGTCTCCGGTTGACCGTCATGGTGATCCGTCGATAGCCGTAGGTCCCGTTCACCTGGTCGTAGAGGAGGCGGATGTCCTCTAGTAGGCTTAGGTTCTCCTCCTCGCGTACCGAGACGGTACGCTTCAACCATTTATAGTAGGCGGCCCGTGAGACCTGCGCGATCTCGCACAGGAGCACGACCGGGAACGTGTCGGTCGTCGACATTTCCTCGATCGCCATGTAACGCAATTGTAGCCGGATTTGGCTGATCAACCTCTCCTCTCGATCTCCTCTAACTTTTTTAGGAACAGGTTCTCGGCCCGCAGGCGCTCGTTCTCCCGCTCGATCTGTTGGATGCGACGTTCGAGCTTCTCTTCGTTGGTCAGTTCCTCTTCTTGCTTCGTCCGTCCGCGGCGGTCCTCGAGCCCGTGCACGCCGTCGGCGTCATATTTTTTCGTCCAGCCGTAGACCTGGTGGTACGACGCGGCGAATATCTCGGCCGTCCGTTGATAGTTCCGTCCATTGTCCAGGCAATACCTGACGATCTCCATGCGTTCCTCGAATGTGGTCTTTCTCCCTTTTGTCATAGCTCGATCCCTCCCTTTTCTCGAATCTGTTAACTCGCTATGACTAGTATACTTCTTGATCCACCGATATAGAACCGAACGACTACTGATTTGATGTCTGGAGAGGACTTCCACCATGGTGACCCCATCGAGATAGTCACGTACGGCCGCTATTTTCTGTTCCTTTGTGTACAGTTTCCATGTCCTCGACTCCTTCAAGGCGTCGATTCCGCCGGTCTCGAATTTCACTTTCCACACCCGGAGGGTATGCTCAGAGACGTCATGGGCCTCCTCGATTTCCTTCCACGTATATGTTTCTTCTTCCATCATCCGTAGTGCACTCAGTTTTTGTTCGATTGAATGCCGACTTCTCGCCATAAAAAACACTCCCCAATCAGATAAACAGATTTGTTATTTCATCTGTCTACCTATTGGGGAGCATATCA
>NZ_JACSLS010000028.1:0-1492 GCF_018618235.1 Exiguobacterium sp. s26
TTGAACTGAGCCCTGTTTTACGGACAGTTTAATAAAAAGTGCCTCGAATTCTATGCGGCGATCAGATGGCTCCGGTATTGCTCCGGGGTCATCTTTTTTAGGTTCCATTGTTTGCGTTCGCTGTTGTAATAGTCGATGTAGGAGTCGACCATCGAACGAACCTCGTTGAGGTCAAGTGCCGATCGATGCTCGACATGATCTTTCAGATGTCCGAAGAAGGACTCGATTGGTGCGTTGTCGAGACAGTTCCCACGACGTGACATGGACTGGACCAACCCCAGTCCGCGAATCCGCGACTGATAGGCGGGATGGGTATAGTGGAACCCTTGGTCCGAATGGATCATCGCCTCAGGATGTAAGTTCCCGTTGAGGTGCTCTTCGAGCTTCCTCGTCGTGTGAAAGACGAGGTCCATGTGAAGGCTCGTCGACAGATGGTGCGCCACGATCTCACGTGTCGCGACGTCCTTCACACAGGAGAGATAGACGTTCTGTCCCTTTCGAGTAGGGAGATAGGTGATGTCCGTCACGAAAACCTTGCCCGGCTCGTCCTGGTCGAACTGACGGTTCAGACGATTCGGGACCGTCCTGTGTTCCTGTGTCGCCTTGGCGAGCTTCCGATATGCGTTCTTCGTGCGGATTTTCGTGATGATCCCGTATTTCCGCATCAGCCGAAGGATGCGCTTGTGGTTCATGGGTGATCCGATGAGGTCGAGCACCTCCATATAGAGCCCGCGATACCCGATCTTCCCGTGCCGACGATCGTGGAGCTGTTTCAGGAGAAGATAGTCCGCGTAGTCGCGCTCTTCCCGTAAGGAGTCTTCTTCCGCACGCTTGAGCCAGGCATAGTAGCCGCTTCGGCTCACACCCGCGATCTCGCAGAGTGGACGGACGAGGTTCTTCAGACGGAACGTCCGGAGGACGGTGTTGATGACCTGATATCGCTCCGTCGGTGTCAGTCGGTTCGCTTCGCCCGCCCCTCGAACTCCTCGAGCTTTTTTAACAGCTCGTTCTCCGCCGTCAGATATTTGATGCGCGCCTCGGCCTTGGCGAGTCGTCGTTCGAGCGAGTCATCCTGCTTCGGACGCCCGCCGCCTGCGTTCGATTTCCCGCGACGTTCGGTCAACAGCCCCTCTGTGCCATAGGTTTGATAGGTGTTGCGCCAGCGTTCCAAGGCAGACTTCGCCTTCACACGTCCGATCACCGTCAGGTCGAAACCGGCCTCCTCGAAGATTTGGGAAGGACCCTTCCCTTTCTGATTCTCAAGGACGGCCCGTACCTTGAAGTCGCCCGTGTACTGGATCGACCGGTCCGAGACCGACTCGACGTTCGGATTTAACTCAAGCTGCCTGATCTGATGTTCGTTGAAGATGATTTTACTCATGGATGCGTTCCCCCGTCTGAATGAATAGGTTCATTATATCGATTCGATCGCACGCAAAAAACCCTGAATGAGCACTTTTTATCAAGTGTCTATCATTCAGGGTTCAGTTCA